>NZ_BAAJLT010000004.1:0-338965 GCF_057552975.1 Alteromonas sp. 5NW40-0090 | reverse complement strand
GTTACTAGCTTTTGCTAGCTGCCTCTGTCGAAGCGGATGCGTATCTTACAGCGCATCTTTTTTTTGTCAACAACTTTTGTTTATTTATTTTTAAACTTAGTTTTTGACATCCTCATCAGTTGTTAGCGTTTTGCTGTTCCCTGTTGAGGAGGCGCGCATTTTACGCATTCCTGACACATCGTCAACACCCTTTTTAGAATAAATACAAAAAAAGCGACCGTTCGGTCGCTTTTTAATCTATTAGCACATTAAGCATGCGTTTAAGCTTGAATATCCTTATTTTAATCAGCTAAAAAAGGCATATCCTCTTTAATATGAGCAAAGACATATGATTATTGCTACGTAATCATTCTTGCTTACTGTCTGCACTTTCATTGCTTTTCTTTTTATCAGCATTGAAGTCCGCATCTTCTTCATGGTCGCCCACTACGTCGTCTAACGTTACTTTCTCAACGGTACGAAAAGTATTGATAGGTCCAGCTAACGCATATAGTGCAAACACAAGGAACAGCACCAGTGCGGGCTCTGTTGCTACAACAACGAATATCAGGAGAACTACAAGAAGACCTACAAATGGGACCTTGCCATGCCAATTAACTTCTTTGAACGAATTGTATTTAAAGTTGCTCACCATAAGTAAGCCAGCTAAGCCAGTTACTGCAGCAACTATAAAACCATAGTCGGTACCTACTGCATCATACTCAACACCTACCCATACAAGACCAGACACAACTGCCGCAGCAGCCGGACTTGCGAGCCCTTGGAAGAAACGCTTATCTGCAATACCCACCTGTGTATTAAAACGGGCCAAGCGAAGCGCTGCACCTGCAACATATATAAAGGCTGCTAACCAGCCTAGCTTGCCAAGTTCAGTCAACCCCCAGTTATAAGCAACAAGTGCAGGCGCTACGCCAAAAGAAACCATATCGGCCATAGAGTCAAATTCAGCACCGAAGTCACTTTGTGTATTCGTCATTCTTGCCACACGCCCATCTAAACCATCAAAGATCATAGCGACGAAGATTGCTACTGCGGCCGCCTCGAATCTTCCGTTCATTGATGAAACCACAGCAAAGAAACCCGAAAACAACCCTGCTGTTGTTAATAAGTTGGGAAGTAAGTATACCCCTTTACGTTTTTGATCAGACATATGTCCTCATACTTCTACATATACAATTGCGTTAATTATTTCATAGATATCTAGGAACGCATAGCAAAGTAAAAATACAGTGTCTTAGCCTGCATATTTTTACCCTGCTTCGATAAAGCAAAGAATACTCGCTATTCTATCGCCGACATTACTAGCAGCAGCCCCCAGACGCTTCAGTTGCCTAACGTATCCCTTCAACTGAGTCTAATAACTAGGTATACGGCAACATACCTTAAATAGGTCACCGTTCATATATCATACAACTCCATGTTGAAATTAGGTACTTACTAAGTGTGCGCCAATAGAAAGGTGCAACGCTATCTTAGTATGTACTAGAAGCGAAAAGCGCTTCTTTTATAGGAAAGCAATTATGCTATTACTTCCAAAACACTTTTCTTTGAAGTCTGTATTACTAGTCTCCACGGCTTTGCTATCCACGTTAAGTGCTAATTCAGCATATGCCACCTACTATTATACCAAGCAGAGTTATTCACATTGCGGTTCGTCAAGTCAAACATCAGAACAAAGCAAAGTATGCAATTCACCGTTAGGTGAATACAATTATGACTTAGTAGATAATAAAGTAACCCAGAACACCCCGACAAGTGATTCAATCGTTCAAATAGACGGGCTAAATATAAACATGTCTGCCTTTTCTGATACGCAGGGAATTACTGGAGAAACCGTAGTCGGCGCGAAGCTAGAGAAAATCTCTGATAAATGGGCTTATGGTGTAACGAATAATGATGAAGCGAATTATAAAGGTTATTCCGACCACGCCATTGATAACTTAAATTACTTCTCTAGTGGTAGCGACAACTCTGAATATTATAGGTTTACAAACGTAGAACGAGATTACGATTTTGTTTTGCTGTCTTTTGATTCTGCGGTAACGCTTACCGGCGCTAGCTTTTCTTGGCTACACAGCAGCAGCGATAGTCAGGTGTCTGTAGCAGCGCTTGGCAATACGGCTAAACTAACCTCTGGCGTTAACACGTGGAGTGATATTGTTGCAGATGCACTAACCTCAGCATCGTTTGACATCGAAAGCTGTGAATATTTAGATCACCGCGCAGACTTTACGTTCACTGAGTCGGCCCAATATTGGTTGGTGGGTGCGTACAACACTGTATTTGGTGAAACAGACGGAAGAATAGGCAACGACGCGTTTAAACTTGCCAATATCGGTTTCTCTATTTCAGAAACAGCGGGTACAACAGATACTACCGAAGTGTCTGAACCTGGAACTATCGGTCTACTCATGGCCTGCTCACTCTTCGTCATGTGGCGTCGCAAAAAACTTATTTAATAAAATTAGACTTTAGATCACTGACAGGTGGTACAACCTGTCAGTTTTTTTTACTATCACTAACTCACACGCATCAAAATCCCAAAAAAACCAATACAAATCATAATCATACAAACATGGCACAAAGTTCGCTTAACCTTCAGTAGTATTGTAAAGCAAATTTAGAGTCGGTATTTATTTATATGAAGTATTTAGGATTAGCGACAGTTTTTCTTTTATTTTCCGGGAATGTATTAGGTAGTGACAGCAGTTTAGATGAAGGCACTTACTCGTTAGTAAATAGCGGTATTTCATATTCACTTCTTGGTGATTCTCAAAATGGAACCGCGGTTACGACTATTGATGGTAAAACAGTTTATGTTGGGCTTACTGCGTGGTCTGATACGGGTTATTATAAAAGCCACTCTGATACCTACACCAGTCGTTATTATCTTGACGAAAACGACGACCTTGTCAAAAAACAAGGCGTGCTTGATGGCTGGATAAACAGCAATAACACGACAGGTTATGGACTTATAAACAAAGACTCGACCGAACAGAGCGACTACACAACTTCGAGCTATTACGGAGATGCTCATACAATAGACAATAGAAGAACAGGCGATAGAGGAAAACAAGACTTCGATATGGTTTTGTTGTCTTTCAGCGAAGAAGTTACCCTTACCTCTGGTTCATTTTCCTCGATATATCGTTACAGTGGACAATCACAAAACGAAGTATCTGTAATAGGCCTTGGCGATATTGATAAATTTAAAGGTACCGAAAACTTCACATGGAATGACATTGCCTCTACTAGCGGCATAGAGACGGGTCATTTCTCTGTTGGAAGTAAAGTGAACAACTATTATCAGTCTGAGTTTACCGGCTTGAGCGCCGCCAAATACTGGTTAGTAGGTGCCTACAACACTATATTTGACAGCGGAGCTTCTCAGGAGAGCGACTTTGGATTCAAGTTGTCTGCCCTTGGATTTTCGATAGACAACACTCCTGATACTCCTACTAAACCACCAACAGAAGTCAGCGAACCAGGTGCCCTAGCACTAATGAGTTTAGGTTTGGGTCTTGTTCTATATAGACGTAAGCGTCGCGTTTAATGGTTTAAAAACGCTTAGAAAACACGTATCTTTAGAAGGTGGCTTAGGTCACCTTTTTTTATGCTATTTTTAAGCCAGTGGCTAGGCTAAGTTTCGAAGGTTTATATGGATTTTTTTAATAATAAAAAGCGAATTGTACATCGCACTATTATCTCAGCAGTTGCCTCATCGTTAATCACTTTCAACAGTTTTGCTACTACATCAGAAGATTACGAAAAAGCGCTCACCGCGTTTAACCAAAACGAGTATGAAGAAGCCTATATTCACCTTAAAAATAGCTTACAAAAAGACCCTGAAAATCTAGCTGCAAAAATTCTTATGGGCGAAATACTGCTTATAAACGGCTACTTAACCGCGGCCGAAATGGAGTTTGTAGAAGCGCTAGAGATGGGTGCCGATATTAACCTTCTGGCAGAACCGCTTGGCAACACTTGGCTGTTCTTAAACAGATATAAAGAGATTGTCGATTTTGCCGATTTAAACAAACTGTCAGGAGAGGCAGAGCGCGAGTGGTTAATGATTCGTGCAACAGCATGTATTAGATTGGAAGACGAGCAGTGTGCCTTACGCGACTACAACACTATAGTCTCACGCACACCTAACTTCGTGCCAGCTATAAACGGCTTAGCCTCTATTGCCCTTCAAAATGAAGACTTAACTAAAGCGAATTCTCTTATCAATAAAGCCATGTCGTTAGAACCAGAAAACGCAATCACATGGCGATTAAAGGGCCAGCTTGCTTACCGACAGGGTAATACAGACGCAGCAACTGCACATTTACAAAAAGCCCTAACGTTTAACCGAGACGACCCTATTGCCCTGCGTAATCTAGTGGATTTGTATCTAGAGGCGAAAGACTACGATACCGCAAAGCTATTCGTTGATGAAATTATTGAGGATACACCTAACGATCCGTTAGCCATATTACTCAATAGCTGGCTACAAAGTAGAGACAACCAGCAATCTATTGATAATGCAAAGCTAAAAGAACTTAACGACTTCATGGCGCAGCTCGACCCTGAGCTGATAACCTCTCAACCCATGTTACTGTATATCAGTGGTTTAACGAACTTCTTTAACAACAACATGGAAACAGCCGCAAAGGACTTTAATGCTTACTTGCAGCAGGAGCCTGATGACCTGCAGGCAGTATTAATGCTAAGCCAAGTCTATATGGCAACACAGCAAGACAAACAAGCGCTTGCCCTGCTTGAACGCCATCAGGATGCGTTAATGGAAGACCCTGACTCAGCATTGCTATTAGGTGATTTATTTATTCGCCAAAACAAAGCGTTTAAAGCTGAACGACTGCTGCAGAACCTTGAATATAAGTACCCAAATGAAAATAAGCTCCAGCTTTTTAAAATTAAACTGATGGCAGCGAGGGGAAAACAGGACGAGGCGCTATCAATTCTTGAAAAGAATTTGCCCACCTACAAAGATAACGCAGGTTTTCTATTCACTTATTCACTAATGAATTTACAAGCGCAGAAGTTTGACAATGCATTAAAAGGTGCAAACCTGCTTAGTGAACTTTATCCTGAAGAAGCTGAAGTATATAACCTTAAAGCTGGCATCTTGATTAGACAAGGTCAGCTAGAAGAAGCCAAAACCAATATTGAAAAAGCGCTGGCACAGAACCCTACCCTTTTTCCCGCAAAATTTAATTTGGCGGCTACAGAGAGTCGCTTAGGCAACGTAGAAACTTCTAATCAACTGATTGAAGAACTTCTTACTTTGTCACCGCAGCATAATGAAACGCTGATGCTAAAAGCGTTTAACCTGACCAAAGCAGGCAAGGTAGATGAAGCAAAGCAAATCTATCTCGATTTACTAACTCTTACGCCGTCGAATAGCGGTGCTAGAGAGCGTGTTTCGTCTTTGTATCAGCAACAAGGCGACATTAAGAATGCACTGTATCACTTAGACCTGCTAATTAAAGATGACTTCGACAATGCTGACTACCTTCTTCGTAAAGCTGCCCTTCAGCTTGCTAATAATCAGCGTGCAGATGCGGAAAAAACGCTAAGCATTGTAAGAAACTTTATTAACGACGACGCAGGTAAATTAATTGCCTATGCCGACCAAGCCCGAAACATTGGTGATAGCGAGAGCGCGTTAAACGCCATGGCTCGCGCACACGACATAGCAAACACAAGCACATTTGTTACCCTGCGCTATACAAGTTTGTTGTTAGATTTACAGAAAAACGATAAAGCACAGTCGTTGTTAGCGACAATTCCTGCAAACCAGCAGCAAAACCCGGTTTACCATTTTCTAAAAGGAAGATTAGCTGCGAATAAAGGTAATGATGAAAGTGCGATTAACGCTTTCAAAAAAGCGCTAGAAGTCGACGCTTCTTTTGCACAAGCCTTTGTTGCGATCTACAACTACGCATTGAACGAACAATTCGTTGATGTATTTTTAAATACTGCCCGCAAATTGGTGAGCGAAAGTGAAAACAACCTGCTGGCGAAAAACCTTTTAGCACAGTACCTTTTCTTTATTCAAGAGTTTAACGAATCGATAGCGCTATACAAAGAGCTTGTTGAAGAGCCCAATCTATTGAACCCAGCCGAGGCCTTTAACCGCTTAGCTATCATGCATATAGAAAAGTCTTTAGTTACCGCGAAAAACTATGCGAGACAGGCTTACGAATTACAGCCTAATTCATCAAAAATACTCGACACTTTTGGGCATATTAAAGCGCTACAGGGAGATTATGAGGGTAGTCTTAAAATGCTTAGAGACGCTTTCGCAAGGGACGCTAACGACCCTAACGTTCGCTACCACCTTGGCTACACGCTTGCAAAACTCAATAGAATTGACGAAGCGAAGAAAGAGCTAGAGTATGCAGTAAATGTAGAACGCCCTTTCTTTAGACGTCCGCAAGCTAGAGCATTATTAGAGAGCCTATAAGGCTCTCTCTCGCATACGATTAAAGGCAGCACGAACAATTGCGTTTGTGCTTCTCCATCTTACCAATGCCCGGATTAAAGGTATTGGTAGGGTCTAGCTCTCTGTAAAACTGCTGTAACGTACTCTCAGCTTCATACAAATGCCCGACGTTATGCTCGGCAGGATATTTAGCGCCGCGACTATCTAATAATGCCAACATGTCCGCCTTTACTTTTTTGGCATCGCTGCCCTTTTTAAGTATGTAGTCTTGATGGAAGACATGGCAAAAGAAATGGCCGTAATAAAGTGGCTTTTCGACATGTTTGGCTATGTGCTCAGGCAACTTTTCTACCCAAAACTCGTCATTGCGGCGCAACGCAATATCTAACGCTAAAATATCCCCGACTTGTTTGTGATACAGCATTTGATAGCGCACCGCGGCACCTGCCGCTGCGAAGCGGAGTAAAAAGGCTTTAGATGCTTCCTCTTCATTACAAGTAATGTAGTCTCCGTCTAGTTTCTCTTCCTTAAACAGCTTGGACATAAGTCTGCGAGCCTCCTCAATACCTTCATCGCTCATTTTAAGGATAAGATGGTGCTCGTACTTGTCGCGGTAGGCTCTTAAACTTGCAGGGATTTGATCAGAGAAAAGCTTACTCCCAAACTGCATAACTCTGTCGCTTAGGTAACGAGGCATAAAAGGCAGTTTGTTGAGCACAGCATCCACCCGCCCTTTAAGTGCAAACATTTTAGGTAGTGCATCTGTGCCTAAACGTTCAATACTTAATATCGTATCTTTGCCATACCTATCTGCAATATCAAACATTTCTCTATGCAAGTATTCACCAACTTCAGGAACATTATCAAACGTTGACAGAATATCTCTGCGGATGCGGGTAAGTACAGCAGCATCGTTCGTGCCTATGTAAAAGGTTTGTTCTTTTTTAGGTACTTCGAATGTGTCTAAGCGCACGGCAAAAACGGCGATTTTGCCTGCACAGCCACTGGCTTCATAAAGCCTTGTTGGATCGGCATTGAAGCGACTCGGCGTATCAGCGTTTACATCTCGAACGATTTCTTCATAGTCACTGGCTGACGCTTTCTTTATCGTTTCTGGGAGGGATTTCTCAAAATTACCGGAAGAAAGGTTTCCGATAATTTCTTCAGGTGTTTCACCCAAGTCTATCCCTAAATGATTAACCAGATTTAGCTCGCCGTTTTCATCTATTTGAGCGAATAAGGATAGCTCTGTGTACGCAGGCCCTCTTTTGACAAGCGCCCCACCTGAATTGTTTGCTACGCCACCAACGATAGACGCCCCTAAACACGAAGACCCAATCACCGAATGTGGCGCGCGCCCTAGTGGCTTCAACATTTTTTCCAGCTTAAACAAGCTTGCCCCTGGAAAACTCAACACCTGCCTACCATCGTTTATTAGGAGGATATCGTCCATGGCTAGGGTGTTAATTACTATTACCGGTCTATCATAATCGTCACCGCTTGGTGTCGAACCTTCAGTCAGCCCGGTTTTCGCGGCCTGCATAATGATGATGCAGTTAAAATCAACACAGACCTTAAGCACTTCCCAATATTGCATGAGCGTGGTTGGAAACAGTACGGCCAATGCCTTACCTTCGCCCGAGCGCCATCCTTTTCGATAGTGCTCAGTTTGGCGTTCTCCAATGGCAAGGTTGCTTTCCCCGAGTACGCGTTTAAATGCGTTAATAATTGGGGCTGTTTCCATGTATGACTCCTAACACTCACGCTGAAATTACTCTAGCAGAGTAAACTAAAGGAAAAGACAGTGCCAAGGCAATAATAAAGCAACAAAAAAGGCACTGTTTCCAGTGCCTTTGACTTCAAGATTTGGTTTGCTGATTAACCGCTTACTACAAATAGTCCGCTTTCGTCAGCATCAATGCGAATGGTGGACTCAGGCAATAGCTCACCCGCTAGCAATTGCTGGGCGAGTGGGTTTTCTACTTGCACTTGAATCGCTCGCTTAAGCGGACGCGCGCCAAACACAGGGTCGAAACCTGCATCGGCTAACTTGTCCATGGCTGCGGCAGACAAGGTCAGTTTGTACCCTTTTTCAGCAAGTCTTGCACGCAACGAGGCAAGCTGAATTTTAGCAATAGACTTAATTTGCTCTTTACCTAATGGATGGAATACCACAATGTCATCCACACGATTGATGAACTCGGGCCTGAAATGCTGCCCCACCACGCTCATTACCGATGCTTTCATATCGTCATACTGACTTTCGTTGTGTTTATCTTGAATGATGTCTGAACCTAAATTAGACGTCATGATCACAACCGTATTTTTGAAATCTACGGTGCGGCCTTGCCCATCAGTCAGTCTGCCGTCATCCAGCACCTGAAGAAGAATGTTGAATACATCAGGATGTGCCTTCTCAACTTCATCTAACAAGATTACTGAATAAGGCTTTCGGCGCACCGCTTCGGTTAAGTAACCACCTTCTTCATAGCCAACATAGCCAGGAGGTGCGCCCACTAAACGCGCCACCGAGTGTTTTTCCATAAACTCTGACATATCGATACGCACCATGGCATCTTCAGTATCAAACATAAAGCCGGCCAAAGCTTTGCACAATTCAGTTTTACCTACACCCGTTGGGCCTAGAAATAGGAACGAGCCAATGGGACGGTTTGGATCGGCAAGCCCCGCACGTGAACGTCGAATGGCATTTGATACTGCTTCAACGGCTTCTTCTTGTCCAACAACCCGTTTGTGGAGCACATCTTCCATGCGCAACAACTTCTCGCGCTCGCCTTCTAGCATTCTCGCTACAGGTATACCCGTCCAACGAGAGAGCACATCAGCAATTTCGATGTCCGTTACTTTATTTTTAAGCAACGTGGTTTCACGGGTTTCGTTTTCTGCCGCTTGCTCAAGCTTGGCTTCAAGTTCAGGAATACGACCATATTGAAGCTCCGACATACGATTCAAATCAGATGCCCGACGAGCAATTTCTAAATCTAGCTTTGCTTGTTCTAGCTCTCCCTTAATAGTCTGGGTGCCTTGCATGGCATCTTTTTCGTCTAGCCATACTTTTTCTAGCTCTGCATACTTAGTTTCAGCTTGCTCGCGCTCTAGCTCAATCATTTCAAGGCGTTTATGGCTGGCGTCGTCGGTTTCTTTAGCAAGCGCTTGCTCTTCCAGCTTTAGCTGGATAATACGGCGCTCCAAACGGTCCATATCTTCTGGCTTTGAGTCTATTTGCAAACGAATGCTAGATGCAGCCTCGTCAATAAGGTCAATGGCTTTATCTGGCAATTGGCGGTCACTAATATAACGATGTGACAAACTTGCCGCTGCAACGATGGCAGGATCCGTGATGTCTACCGAGTGGTGAAGCTCATAACGCTCTTTCAAGCCACGAAGAATAGCGATAGTGTCTTCTACACTTGGCTCTTCAACCAATACCTTTTGGAAACGACGCTCAAGTGCCGCGTCTTTTTCAATGTACTGACGGTATTCATCTAGCGTGGTTGCTCCCACACAGTGAAGTTCACCGCGAGCCAGCGCTGGTTTTAGCATATTCCCAGCGTCCATTGCGCCATCGCCTTTCCCTGCACCTACCATGGTGTGCAGTTCGTCGACGAATAAAATGACGCGGCCTTCTTCTTTAGCTAGCTCGTTAAGAACAGCCTTTAACCGTTCTTCAAACTCACCGCGGTATTTAGCACCAGCGACTAATGCCCCCATATCTAGGGCAAGAACGCGCTTGTTCTTTAGGCCTTCAGGTACTTCGCCGTTAATGATGCGCTGTGCTAAACCTTCAACAATAGCCGTTTTTCCCACACCTGGTTCACCAATAAGGACTGGGTTGTTTTTGGTTCTGCGCTGTAGCACCTGCACCGTTCGACGAATTTCGTCATCACGCCCAATCACCGGGTCAAGCTTGCCTTGCTCCGCACGCTCGGTTAAGTCTGTGGTGTACTTCTCAAGAGCTTGGCGCACGTCTTCAGCGTTAGGATCCGTCACTTTCTGTCCGCCACGCATATCATCGATAGCACCTTCAATGGCGTCTTTGGTGATATTCAAACTCTTGAGAATTTCACCCAATCGTCCTTTGTCTTCAAGTGCTGCTAACACGAAGATTTCCGACGTTATATATTCATCTTTTCGCTGTTGAGCTATCTTGTCGCAAAGATTGAGCAGAACACCACTGTCTTTGCTTAATTGAACATCGCCCCCAATGCCTTCGATTCGAGGTAGGCGTTCAATGGCCTGACTTAAAGCAGAACGAAGTGCGTTAACATTAATGTTAGCTTGATCAAGCAACGGGCGTACTGAACCACCTTGCTGATTCAGCATGGCGGTCATTAAGTGGACAGGTTCAATATATTGATGATCTCGCCCCAATGCGAGTGATTGAGCATCGGATATTGCGAGCTGAAATTTACTGGTAAATCTATCTAGTCTCATAATCTCAACCTAATAAGTGAACAACTATACCTACGGTAACACGCCGCGATTACGAACATTTTAACTCTCGCTGAGTGGGTAATGATCTATGCGGAATGGTATTCTTTATATTCTAGTTATGTAGACTGCTCAATTGCGATTCAAGTATGAGATTGAAAAGTTGGCCAAAAAGATAACAAATACTGTAGGAAGTTTGATTTAGCGCAAATGTTTGATGAGACTGAAAACTGCAGCCTTTTATCCTAAACAATCTAAAGCAGTCCTATTACGCTTACCATGCGCCCCGTCGTGCGTTTGTTTTGATGGGTTGCTCTTCGATGTGAATAGAAGCGTCGCTCATCAGAGTAAGTGCAAAGATTACTTTGCGTTATATTTTCTACACCTGTTTGCTGCAATTGAATCTGTGCCACTAGAGGTAAATCTAAAAAGTATTTCCCTTTATTATTACTATTGGAAACTGCGCCATCTATGTGACGAAATTTACTAGCCAAATTTGCGTCTACTTCATAGCAAGCACCGCTTATTGCAGGACCTATCCAAGCCATGATTTTATTGGTATCGCAGCTAAATTGCCCAACCGCATTTTTGATAATATTGGTCTCAAGCCCTTTCCACCCCGCATGTACTGCTGCCACTTCTTGACCACTCTCATCACATAATAAGATGGGCACACAGTCAGCAGTCATTACAGCGCAAAAATGTGAAACAGAAGAAGAGTACGCTGCATCCGCGGTGGTATCAGCGCTTGGCAATGACACTACACGGTTGCTGTGCACTTGTTCTAACCACGTAGCTTTTTGACTGTGGGGGAGAAGGCTTCTATTGGCTTTAACTAATAAGAGATCATCCCCCACGTGCGCGCCGACATTTAAGCCTGCAAAATCCCCCATACTAGCGCCCCCTAACCTTGTCGTTGTATAAGCGACTATGTTAGATGGGCAAGACCACTCTGGCGTAATCAACTCCAGCGTAGATGAAATAGGTGAATTTGCATCTGACAATGTCATAATACCTACTCCCTAGTTAGAGCATATCTTGCGGATTGTCCGTTGTGTCTTTCTTGACTGCTTTAAGCAAGTCCTGCATATCTTGAGGCAGTGGTGCTTTCCACGTCATCCACTCTTCAGTTTCAGGGTGAAATAGTGAAAGCTGAGCTGCGTGCAATGCCTGACGCTGAAAACCACGAAGTGCTGCGATAAACTCCTCGGATGCGCCTTTAGGTAAACGCGGACGCCCGCCGTAAACCTGATCGCCCAGTAGCGGATGTTTTATATGCGCCATGTGCACACGGATTTGGTGTGTACGACCGGTTTCAAGCTTCAATCGCAGGTGAGTATACGCACGGAACTTTTCAATAACGCGATAATGGGTCACCGCAGGTTTACCCATTTCGCGAACTGCCATGTGCGTGCGCTTTGTGGCATGTCTGCCAATAGGTTCATCTACAATACCACCCGCAACCATAGTACCTAGCGCAATGGCTTCATATTCACGACTCATTTCGCGACGCTGTAGTTGGTCAACAAGGTGCGTTTGCGCAGGTATTGTTTTTGCCACTACCATTAAACCCGTGGTGTCTTTGTCTAGACGATGGACAATGCCCGCTCGCGGAACTTTATCAATCTCAGGGTAATGATTTAGCAACGCATTTAGCACGGTTCCGCTCGGATTTCCCGCGCCAGGATGCACGACCAAATCGGCAGGCTTGTTTATTACCAAGATATGCTCATCTTCATAAACTATATTTAGCGCGATATCTTGCGCTTCGCTTGTAACCTGTACATCCATTTCGGCTTGTACCGTAACAAGTTCGTCCATCTGCATTTTGTGGCGAGGCACGGTGATCACTTCACCATTTACTGCAACATTCCCTTCTTGAATCCAAGTTTTTAGCTTAGAACGAGAATATTCAGGGAACAAATCAGCTAATACCTGATCTAACCGTAAACCAAAATGCGTAGCTTCCGTTGAAGCCTCTAATTGTATTGTGTTCGGCGACTGTGTCATAACACCATTGATTACGTCTAAAAAAGAGTATTATAACAAGTATTCACGCTGTACACTGCCTTGTTTACGTTTTTGTATGGTTTTTCTCGTCGTTAGTGCGTTAGAATGCAATTAAAGTGTTGTTGTTTAACACATGAGCTTAGACAGCGAAGTATTAAACTGTTTAGCAGGAAAATAGAATTATTATGAAATCATTTCGTCTACTGGCTCCCGTTCTATTGGGTGCTATGGTGTCTGTCGCAGGATGTAGTTCTTCAGATCAAGAAGAGAAAGCAGTTTTAGCTAACATGGGTGCGCAGCAACTGTATGACAGAGCAAAGCAGAGCATGGAAGTAGGTAACTTCAGCGCTGCAGCGCAAACGTTAGGTGCACTAGATTCACGTTACCCCTTTGGTCCTTTGTCGCATCAAGTACAGCTAGATCTTATTTACAGCTACTACAAGTCGGGTAAAAATGAAGAGACGCTAGCCACTATCGACAGATTCATCCGACTAAACCCGAATCATTCTGATGTTGATTATGCTTACTACATGCGTGGGTTAACCAACATGGAATCGGACAGCAATCTGTTCCAAGAATTAATGAATATTGATCGTACGGATAGAGATCCATCAAAGTCCCGTGCGGCTTTTGAAGATTTCCGCAGGCTCATTCAACAGTACCCAGACAGCAAATACGCAGCTGACGCAAAGCAACGCATGGTGCACATCAAAGACCGACTCGCCCGCTACGAGATAGCTATTGCGCGTTTTTATATGAGACGTGAGGCTTATGTAGCTGCAGCAAACCGCGGTCGCTATGTTATTGAACACTTCCCAAATACCACGCAGGTTCAACAGGCTTTAGAAATTATGGTTTCAAGCTATGAACAGCTTGGCCTTACGGAACTGCGTGATAATGCAATGAAAACACTCAAGCTTAACTACCCGGACAGCGAATTTATTGGCTAGTCAGCAGATTCCTTTACATTAGTTAAACCAAAAAAACGCACCAAGGTGCGTTTTTTGTATGCTAGGAATATCTATAAATCAATATTCAGAAAGTCATTTTAACGGAAGAATAAATGACTGAACGGATTTAGTAGTCTTGCTAAACCGGAGGTAAAGTGTAACGGCTGGTCTACGATACTAAATACTAAACAACCTTCTTTACCCTCAGCTTTTGGGGTATGCGTTTTTTCGCCGTCCATAAAAATGAAATCACCCGTGTCATATCGACTAAGCCCATCACTAAACTCACCGTCGATAACCAGCGTATATTCAGTACCTCGATGCGTATGCTCTGGCACGCTACCGCCACTACCCATGAAAATAAAATTAGCGACACCCTGATTACCTAAATCAACAGGCGCTTGCCATAATTTTCCGACCAAGCTCGACCAATTACCCGTCTTATCTATGTAGCGATGTAATGTTCGGGGTAACGTAAACGTCCGGCCGTCCAATTCGATTGTCCTAAAACCAACGTGCTCATGCTCATCAACGTTTCGCGCTAACTCTCGATACTCTAGCGGCTGATTTGATTCACTGCGGTTCTTATTGGTCGAAGGTAGTTGGGTTATTTGAGACAGCATGTCACCAAACTGAAATGCGATATCGCCCGCATCAGCTGCCCTATCGTTTGCGGTTGACACCATTTGAGCAGCCAAACTCTCTGTTTCAATTTCTACAAACCGCTGACACTTCTCACACATGTCGCAATGTGCAGAAACCATTAAAGATATAGCAGGTGTTTGTGTGCCCTCAACAAATTCTTTAAGCTGCTGGGCACTCGGGTGAAACCTAATCATTATCGTTTAACATGACCTTTAGTCGTTGTAGCGCCAAACGTGTACGCGACTTTACTGTGCCTAGTGGTATAGATAGTTCATCAGCAACTTCTTGCTGCGACTTGCCATCAATATATATGGCCTCGACTACCGCTTTTTGCTTAATGGGCAAAGACTCAAACAAATATCCAATTTGCTCCAACGTGACTTGCTCGTCTAGCGGCGCCTCATTGGCGTCTGCCGTTTGCTCACAAAGCACCGGCCACAAATCATCAGAGCATACGTCTTCTTTTCGATTCTGCAGCTTGCGAAGCATATCAAAACGTATATTACGTGCAATAGTAAAGATCCATGTGGATGGCGACCCTTTCTCGGCATTAAAAAGGTGCGCTTTCTGCCAAACATTCGACATTGTGTCTTGCACCAACTCCATCGCTAATGCTTCATTACCCATCTGCTTTAAAGCGTAAGAGCGTAAGCGAGGTGCAAAATAATTGAATACTCGAGCAAATGAACGCTTGCATCTGGCCTCAGCAACCGCGACAAGGTAATCAGACATTTCAGTAGCACACTCTTTAGGTTTGATTGTGCTGTTACTTTGTTCCAAAGGAATTCCAACTAACATAAGATTCGTCCGCTTTTCCGTTTTGGTTGTATCATTCTACGGCGTTCTGACTTAAAACGTTTGCGAAATTCGCTAATATTGGATTACGAATTTGTAATCTCAAGATCAACTCTCATTATCAAGCGATTAGTGCAGAGAGATAATTGACCAAACTAGTACATTCTCTTTGCGCTAAAAAATGCTGCTTTTGAGAGCCATCTACAGGCAGTAGCTCCAGCCATCGATTTAATACCCAGTTGGGGCAATCAAATTTCGGTGATTCATACAACGCTGCCAGTTCTTCGTAATTTCCAAATATTTCTTTAAGCCGCTCGTCCATAGGCGCTATTTGTTGAGGAGCTAAATCGCACTGCCAAGGTTTTAAAACTTTACAACTACCGGTGCGAAGACCATCGTTGTCTACCTCGATGTTACTAACCTCAACTAAATGAGAACCAGCAACCTTTATGCCAAGCAACCCGTCATCAAGCATATCGAAGTCCACAACCTGTGCGTATGTTCCTATTTTATGAATATGCTCGTTTGCATTCTTATCGCCGTTTGCATTTAACATACACATCACAAAGCCTTTATTTTCGGCACATGACTCTTTAACCATGCGTACATACCGAGGCTCAAAAATACGCAAAGCCATTCTACCTTCAGGCAAAAGGTGCGCAGATAAAGGAAATAAGGGAAAACGTTCTACACTCATACTCGACACTTCCAAAAACACGAAATTTATTACGCAACTGAGTACAAATAGGATCGAATGGGAAAATTTTTCACTAATAATCTGAAAAACATGATCTCTAGAACGTAGTTTAATGTAATTTATGATTTATCTAACAACATTAACAGATTTAGATCATAGACTTGCAGTCGATATTCAAAAGAGTCCCAACAAGACCAAACAGAATTTGGCAGCAAATTGTTTTTCCATCATACCACTTCGACGTTAAGGAAGCTGAATGGATGTCATTGCACGCTTTTGTAAAATTTACACAGATATATGTCAAATCTCTCCAGTGGACTTAGAAAAAATATACGCCAATGACATTTTATTTATAGATCCAATCACTACACATCGTGGAATTGGAGAAGTGAAAAACTACTTTGCTAACCTTCTAACCCAAGCGGAAAGCTGTAAATTCGATATAGCGGACATTTTTATCTGCTCACAACAGATATCCTCATGTCACTCTAATGTCACTCACGTTGTAAATTGGACAATGACCCTCGTACTAAAAAATAACGCGAAAAAGATCACGCTAGACGGCACAACACAACTTGGTGTTGAAGGTGACATCATCATCTACCACAAAGATTATTACGATTTGGGCGAAATGGTATACGAGCACGTACCTATCTTAGGTTTTATAATCAAAAAGATTAAAGGGAAGCTGGCAAAATGAAGAGTATATTAATTACTGGCGCAACATCTGGAATAGGTAAAGCACTTGCAATCAAGTGTGCCGATAATGGATATAGTGTCATTGCGTGTGGAAGAAACAAAGATGCCCTCGATGAGCTTAGCAAATATAGTAATATTAGCGGTTGCCAGTTCGATGTGTCAGATTTAGAAGATACAAAGCGAGCTTTAGCAAATGTTAAGTTCGATATTGCTGTACTCAATGCTGGTACTTGTGAATATGTCGACCTTGAGGATTTCGAGCCAGACATGTTCCGGCGCGTTTTCGAGCCTAATTTCTTCGGCGTAGTTCACTGCGTTAACGCACTTCTCCCACGATTAAAAGATGGCGACAAGCTGGTCATAGTTGACAGTATGGCCCGTCTATTACCTTTCACTCGAACTCAAGCCTATGGCTCTAGTAAAGCTGCTCTTCACTATTTTACCAAATCTTTAGAAGTCGACCTTCACCATAAAGGGGTAAAAGTACAGGCCGTCTCACCAGGTTTTGTTGAAACCCCCCTTACCGATAAAAATGACTTCGAAATGCCAATGAAAATTAGTGCAGAAGAAGCTGCCGAGGCTATGCTTAAAGGGATAGAAAGTAACAAGCAAACCGTTTTCTTTCCTCGATTCTTTGGCTTTATTCTGCGCTTTATGCACATTTTGCCAACGCCACTTCAAAAGCGACTATCGTTGTCTATGCGAGAAAAACAATAAGAGACACAATAATGAATAATAAGATTGCCATAATAGGCACAGGAATTTCAGGATTAACCTGCGCATACCTTCTTAACAGAAAGCACGACATCACAGTTTACGAAGCAAACGACTATATAGGTGGTCATACTGCTACTAAAAAAATTAAGGATAATGGTGAAACCCTTCACATTGATACCGGCTTTATTGTATTCAACGATTGGACTTACCCTAACTTTATTAAGCTTATTAATCAGTTAAACGTTGACTACCAGCCAACAGAGATGAGCTTCTCTGTGATGAGTAAAAAAGCGAACCTTGAATATAATGGCAATAACTTAAATAGTTTGTTCGCACAGCGGCGCAATATTTTTCGACCTAAGTTTTGGCGCATAGTAAAAGACATACTCGCGTTTAATAAAGCGTGTAAAGCTATGGTTGCGGAAAAGCGTGACACGTTTTCGTTAACGCTAGAAGATATTATTAAAGAATTAGGGCTAAGCGATGATTTCGCGCGCTACTACATACTGCCTATGTGCGCAGCAATTTGGTCTAGTAGCCTCGAACAGACGAGAAAGTTTCCGTTAACCTTCTTCCTGCAGTTTTTTAATAACCATGGCCTGCTCAATATTACCGACCGACCACAGTGGTTCACTATTAAAGGTGGCTCTAGTCAATACATTCCACCACTGGTTGCACCATTTGAGTCTAAGATTAGATTATCTACAGCTGTAGTTTCTGTGGCCAAACGCGATGATAAGTGGGAAGTTACCGATTCATCCGGTGCAGTTGCGACATTCGATCATGTAGTGTTTGCGTGTCACAGCGACCAAGCACTAAAAATGATTCATTCACCTACATCGCTGCAAAAGAATATTCTTAGCAATATTCCTTATGCAGAAAATGATGTGGTAATGCACAAAGACACGGGCCAATTACCCAAAAGAAAGCTGGCGTGGGCAAGTTGGAACTACAGCTTAAAAGAGGATGCAAGCGAGGAAACCCGCCCCGCCTCTGTCACCTACAATATGAACATTCTCCAGAGATTAGAAGCAGAGAATACTTATTGTGTAACGCTAAATAATACGCCTGAAATTGAAGAGAAGAGTATTTTACGAAGCTACCAATACACTCACCCTCAGTATAGCGCCAACATGGTTGAAGCGCAGTCACGTAGAAGTGAGATTTGCGGCGTAGATAACTTACATTTCTGTGGAGCCTACTGGTACAACGGCTTTCATGAAGATGGCGTTACCAGTGCACTAGACGTTTGCTCTCGTTTTGGTGAAGCCCTGTGATAGAAAGCGCGATATATAAAGGCAAGGTATATCATCAACGTTTCAAGCCGACCCAACACAAGTTTGACTACGATATTTATCTGTTTTGGTTAAAGCTCGAAAGCGACGAACTGAACGCGCTATCAGATACGCTGACGTATTTTAGCGCCCATAGCAAAGCAAGAGTTAGATTCAAGCGGGAGGATTACTTAGGCGACCCGTCGATTTCGCTGAAACAAGCGGTTTTGGAAAGGATGACCGAGTTAAACGGTGGTAAAACACTTAACGGTGACGTTTTCATGTTGGGTCAATTACGCATGTGGGGCCTTTATTTTAGCCCAGTTAATTTTTACTACCTTCGCAATGATGAGGGTATATATTCTCACATGCTTGCGGAAGTAAGTAATACTCCATGGAATGAGCGCCATCACTATCTTGTAAACCTAGACACTCAAGCCGATACGCCTAAGGCTTTTCACGTTTCGCCTTTCAACCCTATGGATATGACCTATAAATGGTCGATTTCCCAGCCTTCGTCTAGACTTTCTTTAGCGATGGATTGCGTAAGAGAAGACAAAGAATTTAGCGCGGGGATTAATTTGACTAAATTTACTTTAGATAATGCGAATCTATCTGCCGCACTTAAACGTATACCCAGTATGACAATAAAAACTGTGGCCGGAATTTATTGGCACGCGCTTAAGCTATTGCTGAAACGAACGCCACTATATACACACCCAGAAAAGAGTCAGGAACAATAACAATGTCTTTCGGTGAATCTGTACTACTGACCACCTCAGAGGTCTCTTTCGTAGATAAAACTTGTAGAACACTTTTTCTAAAGTGTTTAAACCAACTCCCCTTTGGTCGCCTGATAATTCAAGAAAACGGTGACGAGATTGCACGTTTTGGTGAAGAAAATAGCGATTTACGTGCTACTGTAAATATCAAAGACGTGCAGGCCTATCGTCGCTTGCTACTTGGCGGTAGCGTGGGCGCTGGCGAAGCCTATATGGATGGATTATGGGACAGCGACAACGTGACGGCTGTGGTAAGGGTATTTGCTAGAAACTTACCCACCCTTGATGACTGGGAAAATAAATTCAAATGGGTCACCATGCCCATTAACAAAATTCAACACTTTGCACGTCGCAACACGAAAGACCAAGCCAAAAAGAACATTGAAGCGCACTATGATTTGGGTAACAAGTTGTACACCCGATTTCTTGACCCAACAATGATGTATTCGTCGGCTATTTATCCAGACCCTAATGCTACGCTAAACGAAGCGCAAAATTACAAACTCAAAGCGATTTGCGACAAATTGCAACTTAGCGACACTGATCATCTACTGGAAATTGGTACCGGTTGGGGCGGCCTTGCAGTCTATGCTGCGAAAAACTATGGCTGTAGCGTGACCACCACTACCATTTCGGAAGAACAGCACGCCTGGGCAAAAGACTGGATCGCACGAGAAGGGCTTGAAAACAGAATTACCCTGCTTAAAAAGGACTACCGTTTACTTGAAGGCAAATTCGATAAACTGGTTTCCATTGAAATGATCGAAGCTGTGGGTAAACAGTTTTTAGGTAACTTCTTCGAAAAATGCTCATCACTGTTAAAAAACGATGGGCTTATGCTGCTTCAGTCGATAACTATAGATGACAGACGCTACGACAGCTATTCGAACAGCGTTGATTTTATCCAAAAATACATCTTCCCAGGTGGATTTTTGCCATCGCAACATCAGCTGAATGTCCATCTTAAAAAGTATACTGATATGATGATAAGAGACTTACATGATATTGGTATCGATTATGCGAAAACGCTGGACCATTGGTACGAAGCGTTTATCTCGGCAAAAGATGAATTGTTAAATGATGGATACGACGAGCGCTTCATGCGAATGTGGACCTATTACCTGAAATACTGTGAAGGTGGCTTTTTAGAGAGAACAATCAGTACTGTACAGCTTGTTATATCTAAACCTCACTTCAGAGATGAACTAGCCAGAGTGTAGTCTATCCGTTAATGGAAACGTGGACAGGTTCCAAAATTAAAAAAACGGTGCTTATATAAGCACTGTTTTTATGAGCAGCCACCCAATACACATGCAGCAATTAATCATCTACCACTGATATAGGTTTAGATATCATCGGCTTACCCTGATTGATGTTTATTTCCACACGGCGGTTTTTAGCTCTGTCACTCGATGTTGTGGCATTCTCTACAATAGGATCAGTATCGGCTTTACCAACCACAGACATACGACTTTCATCAAAGCCTGGGGCCGTTCGCATAGCCTCTGCCACTGCAACGGCGCGCTGTGAGGATAAATCCCAATTTGAGCGATATAGTTCGTTAGCAATATGCTGACCATCACTATGGCCCGAAATCTCGATTTCTCCGGGTACATCTGCTAACAGCACACCAATTTTTCTTAATACGGGCTGAAACTGCGGCTGTAAGAAAGCAGAGCCGGCGGAAAACGAACCATTTTCTCTAATTCGAATGGTTAGCTGCTGCCCCAGCGACTCCATCTCAACCGACCCGTCTAAAATTTGTTTTTCTAGTTGTTGGGCTACTTTTTTCATTAGCTCTGCCATTTGAGATTGGTCAGTGCTTTGTTCAGCGGATGAAGATGACTCAGTAGCCGTCTGTTGAGACTGACCGCCGCGTTGTTCGCCACGTTGCTTTTGCCTGCCGCCCGCTGAGTCCTCGTTTCCCGCTTGAAATTCAAGCATTTGTTGAGTCATTTCGGTAGTTTGCTGCTGAATGGATTCAATTGGCGTTGGGTCGGGTTTACCTGGGCGAAACTCCATGGCAATAACACTGGTCCCCTTAGGAATATCTTTTACTTCGATTTTGTTTTGCACCCCGAATGCAAATTTCATTGAGCCAGCTATTTGCTTAAATTTGAGCACGTCCATTTCGGAGAATGAGAGTAAAAGTACAAAAAAGCACATAAGCAAAGACATTAAGTCTGCGAAGGTCCCCATCCAGGCTGGAAGCCCCTCGGGGGGGCATTTTGGGCATTCTTCTTCGGCCATTACTCTTCCTCTGCGCTTCCACGCTTGCTTGCAGCAAGGTAGTTTTTCAGTACGCCCTCAATAACTCGCGGGTTTTGACCGTCAGCGATGCCGACAATACCGTCAAGAACAAGACTTTGATTGAGCTTCTCTTCCCCTGCCCGTACGGCCAATTTAAACGCTATAGGCAAACAAATAACGTTGGCGAAAAAAGCACCATATAAAGTAGTAAGTAGTGCTACCGCCATTGCTGGGCCGATAGCTTTCGGGTCATCCATGTTTGATAGCATGGCAACCAAACCAATCAGGGTTCCAATCATACCCATCGCCGGTGCAATATCGCCCATGCCTTTGAAAAATGATGCGCCGAAATCGTGTCGTTCTGACGTCATGGATATATCTTTAGCAAGTGTTTCTCTGACCACCTCTATATCATGGCCGTCAACTAACATATCCACACCCTTTTGCATAAACTCATTAGAGATTTCCGCCTCTTCTAGGGCGAGAAACCCTCCTTTTCGCGCTGCATCTGCCATCTCTACAATTTTTTCAATAAGCTCTTCCGGCGATTCAATTTTGAACATGAAGGCTTTGCCAGCAATCTTACCTGCACCGAAGAACTGACCTAAAGTAAACTGTGACAAAACAACGAACAAGGTCCCACCAAATACAATTAATATTGATTGGACGTCGATGAACATGCCTAAGCTGCCGCCTAGAATCATAGCCATAACTATGAAACCAATGGCGCCCAACATACCTATGACGGTTGCTAAATCCACTCACTCTTCCCCATTTATGCGCAGACAGTGCTGTTGATGTACAATAATTCTATCGGCAAGAGATAGAAATACTAAAACGACATTATTGAAAAATATCACATTTATTTGTTTTTTATGAAGCGCGTTAAAAACTCCCCGCATTTCCCAAGACATTTAAAAACGATGAGTTTGCCCATTCATAGAATTCACGTTAGGCAAACGCTGTCACTTCACATTTAAAAGTAATAAAACTACTCAACACGAATATAGCACAGTTTCTGTTTGTCCTGTTTGCTCAACTGCGTGAAAAAAAAGCTATGTCGCAGTGATATAGGCGATATACGGACAAACCATTTGACCCTTGTGCAGCCCTCGGTTAATGTGCGCGGTATACGTATTTTGGCCACTATATTGAGTGTTTTTATGACGACAGAAAAAGCATCAGCGTCTTTTGAAGAAACTTTATCAGAACTAGAAGCTATCGTTAACGAAATGGAAAACGGTGATCTGCCTTTAAATAAAGCACTAGAAAAATTTGAGCGTGGTATTGCACTGTCCCGCCAAGGCCAGCAATCACTCGAAAACGCCGAACAAAAAGTAAAAATACTGCTCAGTGAACAAGGCGAAGAAACCCTTCAAACTCTTCCTGAAAGTGAACAGCCGTAATTCGTTCATTTTTAACTAACAGGCAATATATGAATTTTTCTGCTTTGCATCAACAAGTTAAACAGCAAACTGATGCATCTCTTCTTACGTTAATTGATGATTTACCCGATTACGCGCCGCGCCTAAAAGACGCCATGCGCCACGCCTTATTGGCTGGCGGTAAGCGCATGCGCCCCCTTTTGGTTCAAGTTGTTGGCAACACGTTAGATGTGCCCAAAAAAGACCAGATGGCCATTAGCATGGCGATTGAGTGCGTGCACGCCTATTCATTAGTGCACGACGATTTACCCGCCATGGACGATGACGACTTGCGTCGCGGAATGCCAACCTGCCATATCGCCTTTGATGAGGCCACAGCTATCTTAGCTGGTGACGCGCTGCAAGCACTTGCATTCACGGTGTTAGCCGATGCGCCATTAAGTACGTATGCTGAAACAAAACGTAGCCAGTTACTGTCTGTACTTGCGAAAAGTGCTGGCTACCTAGGGATGTGCGGTGGGCAAGCTATCGATTTAGCCAGCACCGGCAAAACCATCTCGCTAGAAGAGCTTAAACAACTGCATAGATTGAAAACCGGTGCATTGTTAAAAGCCTGCGTAGAAATGATCGCCATAGTTAGTGAAGGCTTACTGCCTCAAACTAAAATTGACTTAATGGCTTATGCCACGGATATTGGACTAGCTTTCCAAGTTCAAGACGATATTTTAGATGTGGAAGGCAGTAGCGAAAAATTAGGTAAGCCCGCGGGGTCAGACGAAGCGTTAGGGAAAAATACCTTTCCCGCCAAACTTGGCATTACAGGCGCTAAACAAGAATTAGAAATGCTTCACGATAATGCACTTCAAGCATTGGCGCGTTTACCCTACAATACTGACAGTTTAATTGCGTTTAGCGAGCTTTTGGTAAAACGCGACCATTAGCCACGCGCCATGTTGAAAAAGATAATAAGTACATGAGTTTAGATCTCCAACATTACCCAACGCTTGCGCTTGCGCAAACACCCGATAAATTGAGGCAGTTGCCCCAAGACAAATTACGCGAGCTTGCCGACGAATTACGTGAATATTTACTAAATAGCGTAAGCCAAACCAGCGGGCATTTTGCTTCAGGCTTAGGCACTGTTGAGTTAACAGTGGCGCTGCACTATGTATATAACACGCCATTTGACCGCTTGCTATGGGACGTAGGCCATCAAGCCTACCCTCACAAAATCCTGACCGGCCGTGCAGAGCGCATGAGCACCATTCGCCAAAAGAATGGTCTGCACCCTTTCCCATGGCCGCCTGAGAGCGACTACGACACCTTTGCTGTTGGGCATTCATCCACGTCGATAAGTGCAGCACTGGGAATGGCCGTAGCGGCAGAAAAAGAAGGTAAGGACCGCAAGGTAGTAGCAGTTATTGGCGATGGTGCAATGACCGCAGGTATGGCCTTTGAAGCCCTTAATCACGCTGGTGATATCAAGAAAGATATGGTTGTAGTACTTAACGACAACGAAATGTCTATTTCTGAAAACGTAGGCGCATTAAATAGCCACCTAGCTCGCTTACTTACAGGTAACTTTTTCAACTCTATACGCGATGGCGGCAAAAAGCTATTAAGCAACGTGCCTCCAATCAAAGAGTTTGCTAGCCGTGCAGAAGAACACATAAAAGGCATGGTCGTTCCGGGTACCATATTTGAAGAGCTTGGCTTTAACTACATAGGCCCTATCGACGGCCACGACGTTAATGGTGTAGTTGATACGCTTCGCAATATGCGTAAGTTTGATGGACCACAGCTGCTGCACGTAGTCACCAAGAAAGGTAAAGGCTACGCGGTTGCTGAAGAAGACCCTATCAAGTTCCACGCGGTACCTAAGTTCAACCCAGCAGATAACGCCTTACCCAAGTCTAAGCCTTCAGCCCCTACCTACTCGGCAATCTTTGGAAATTGGCTGTGCGATATGGCCGCGCAAGACCCTAAACTAATGGCGGTAACGCCAGCTATGCGCGAAGGTTCAGGTATGGTTGAGTTTTCTCAGCGCTTCCCTGAACAGTATTTTGACGTTGCGATAGCCGAACAGCATGCTGTGACGTTTGGCGCAGGGCTTGCCAAAGACGGGATGAATGCGGTTGTTGCTATTTATTCGTCATTCCTGCAGCGCGCCTACGACCAGCTAATACATGATGTGGCAATCCAAGACCTACCCGTATTGTTTGCTATCGATAGAGCCGGTATCGTTGGCGCAGATGGCCCTACTCATCAAGGGGCGTTTGATATCGCTTTCCTTCGCTGTATTCCAAATATGGTGGTTATGGCTCCTTCAGATGAAAATGAATGTCGCCAAATGCTCTACACCGGTCACAAGCTTAATAAGCCTGCTGCTGTTCGCTACCCTCGTGGTGCTGGCATGGGTGTCACGCCTGAGGAAACCATGACAGAACTTGAGATTGGTAAATCTCGTACGGTTCGTGAATCATCAAAAGGCAAGTCTGAAAGTATCGCCATTCTAAACTTTGGCTGCTTACTGCCTTACGCTCTCGAAGCTGCAGAAGCCATTGATGCCACCGTCATCGACATGCGTTTTATTAAGCCGTTAGACGGCGACGCAGTATTAAAAGCAGCCAGTGAACACAGCGCGCTTATCACGCTAGAAGACGGCTGTATTATGGGCGGCGCTGGCAGTGCAGTACTTGAGCACTTGCAGCAAAACGGCGTATTAAAAGCGGTGAAGATGTTGGGTCTACCTGATAGCTTCATTCTACAGGGTACACAGCAAGAAATGTACAAAGAACACGGTTTGGATGCTGAAGGCATTATTGCTGCAGCTAACAGTTTAAGCGCTAATTAATTGAGCTCAAAAGCTATCACTAAAACATTAAAAAGCCCGCTATTTTGCGGGCTTTTTCGTAAATAGTTTTCTCACTGTCAACGGACTTTCGGTACGTCTAACAAAATAGCGGCGAGTATTCGTCAGGAACTAAAACAAAGCCAATGCTGCTGGCCAGAACGCAATTAGCAAATGTAGACAGCCACACGCCATAGCGCCCGCGATAAGATCATCAAGCATAATGCCTGTCCCCCCGTGTAAGCGCTTATCTATAATACCTATTGGCCAAGGCTTCAAGATATCGAAAAGCCTGAATAGAACAAAGCCTACAAGCAAAGAGGACGCTGAAATAGGTACAAATAGAAAGGTCACAAACATGCCCGCTATTTCATCCCACACAATAGAGCCGTGATCATGAACCTGCATATCATCAGCCGTTTTACCGCACAGGTAAATACCCACAACAGAAAATATTAGCGTAAGCGCGATAAAAGAAATCATGGAAATCTGGCTGCACGCAATAAGTAGAGGCAACGCAGCAAGAGAGCCAAAAGTTCCCGGCATGAAAGGAACTAGCCCACTACCAAAACCTAGCGCAAGAAAATGAACGGGATTTTTCATACTCACTCTTGCGCGATATTCAGCCTGCATGCTTCTTCCTTTTTATTGGTTTTGTAGAATATGTGGTTGCCTAAAAGGCGTGCTCGTAACCAGACGGGTTAATGGGCGTGTACTTTTCATTGTCCTTAAGTAATGAAAGCGTGCCTTTATGACCGGTTAATTGTCCGATACATGTGGCCTTCACATTTGTGCTCGCCAATGAGGTTTCTAAGCTTCCGCGCTGTTCTTCGCTTACGGTAAAAATAAGTTCGTAGTCGTCGCCTGCAGATAGCGCATACTCTACGGCTTGTTCAGGTGTAACTGCACTGGTTAACGCGCGTGATAACGGTAAACGATCTACATGAACATTCGCACCGCAATTAGACGCTTTTAAGATGTGCCCCAAATCTGAAAGTAATCCATCAGAGATATCAATACACGACGTTGCAATACGTCGGATAGCTGTGCCCACCGCAACGCGAGGGGTTGGAAAATAATGACGGTTGACCAACACGTCTTTCGCTTCACCGCTTACGCTAAGCTTATTTTGTAGAATATCTAAACCAGCACCTGCGTCACCAAGCGTTCCGGTGACATAAAGCCAGTCACCCGGCTTAGCACCGCTGCGCGTTAATTCGGAGCCAGGCGGTATAAAGCCTTGAGCCGTAATGGTAAACGCCATTGGGCCTTTAACCGTATCGCCACCGATAAGCTGTACAGAATAGTACTGAGTTAGCTCGTAAAGGCCCGAAACAAAGTCATCTAGCCAAGCTTCGTCTACTTCCGGCAGCGATAGAGATAAGCTAATCCACGCAGGCTCTGCGCCCATCGCGGCAAGGTCGCTTAAGTTAACAGCGACTGTTTTATATGCCACAGACTTAGCCGGTGCGTCTTTTAAAAAGTGTACGCCAGCAACAAGAGTATCGGTGGTAACGGCAAGCTGTTGGTTTTCAGGAACCGTTGTTACAGCACAGTCATCACCAATACCAATAACAACGTCTTTGCGTTTGTGGCCGCTGTTTGAAAAGTAGCGGCCGATAAGATCAAATTCTTTCACGGTAATTTTAAAACCCTTTTAGCGGCAATCCTTGCCGCCATGGTAAGGTTAGTCGCGCTCGTCTTTGCGCAACGTGCGCACTGCTTTATCCAGTGCACCATTAATGAATTTATGACTTTCTTCAGCACCAAATGCTTTAGCAAGCTCAATCGCTTCATTAATGATTACGCGGTAAGGTACGTCAATGCGCTCAGTCAGTTCCAGCGTCGCAATGCGCAAAATTGCTTTTTCAATAGCGTCTAACTCTTCAGGCAAACGGCCAAGGTAAGGCTTAATGGTTGCATCAAGTTTACTTGCGTTGTGTGCAACACCGCGAAGCAAGGCCTGAAAATACGCCATATCTACCTTTTGCATGTCGTTACTGGTGGCTAGCGCCAGTTCAACCTGCTGAATATCGTTGTGACTCATTTGCCATGAATACACGCCTTGCAAGGCGAGTTCACGGGCTTTACGACGAGCTGAAACTTTCACTTAATGTTTACCTTAAAGCTTTTCAACAGCATCGATAACGTTAACCATTTCCAGCGCGCCAAGTGCAGCTTCTGCACCTTTGTTGCCCGCTTTGGTTCCTGAACGCTCGATAGCTTGTTCAATTGAATCTGTTGTGATTACGCCAAATGATACAGGTACACCGTATTCAAGTGATACTTGCGCAAGACCTTTGTTGCTCTCGCCTGCTACAAAATCAAAGTGTGGCGTGCCGCCACGAATAACTGCACCAAGAGCGATGATGGCGTCAAATGACTTTTTCTCAGCTAATTTCTTAGCAATTACAGGTAACTCGTAAGCACCAGGTACACGTACTACCGTGATATCGTCATCACTCACTTCACCGTGACGCTCTAGCGTGTCTAATGCACCTTCTAGTAAGCTTTCAACAACAAAGCTATTAAAGCGTGATACAACGATAGCAAACTTCTTACCGGTTGCTCTGATATTACCTTCAATTACCTGCATGGATTCATTCCTCGAGAAAAAACGGCGCGAAGTATACCACAACTGCGCCCAAACTAAATCGATTGTTTCTTTAACTTCAACTATTCGTAAACGGGTACTTTAGCTTTACTCAATGTGGGAAGGGAGTGCTCGTCGCAAACCCTCTCCACTTGAGCTCCGCCCTACTGCTAAATACTAGTCGTGCACGTACTCAACTACTTCAAGGCCGTAACCTGAAAGTGCGTGATATTTAATTGGCTTACTAAGAAGACGCATTTTGTGTACGCCCATTGATGCTAAAATTTGACTGCCTACACCAATGGTGCGTGACGATCCCTGCCAGTCAGCGCCAGCTGGGCGTTCGCCTCGGTCTTCAGCGGCAAAGCGACGAACCTGACTTTCAATGTGCTCTTCTTTACCTAATAGCACCAATACGCCACCGTCTTCTGAAATTTTGCGCATGCCGTCTGCAAGCGTCATCGAGCGATGAATACCGCGGGTAGACCCAAGAAGATCACTAAAGGTATTGTGAAGGTGCACACGTACAAGTGTTGGCTTGTCTTCTTTAATCTCGCCTTTTTTAAGTGCGAAATGAAGCTGATTGTCGATGCTGTCTTTAAAAGTGTGAAGCTCGAAGTCGCCATACTCGGTTGGCATATTGCACTGAGCAACCTTCTGTATGGTGGTTTCGTTGAGATTGCGATATTCAATCAAATCAGCAATGGTGCCAATTTTAAGGTTGTGTTTTGCCGCGAACTTTTCTAGCTCAGGGCGACGAGCCATAGTGCCGTCTTCATTAAGAATTTCTACGATAACCCCTGCAGGCTCTAACCCTGCCAAACGCGGCAGGTCTACACCCGCTTCAGTGTGACCTGCGCGGTTTAACACGCCACCGTCTTTAGCAATTAGCGGAAAAATATGACCTGGCTGCACAATGTCTGTCGCTTTCGCGTCTTTTGCAACAGCAGCTTTGATTGTTGTAGCGCGATCTGCCGCTGAAATACCTGTGGTCACGCCGGTTGCCGCTTCAATAGACACAGTGAAGTTGGTAGAAAACTGTGCTTCGTTTTTATCCACCATAAGCGGAAGATTCAAGGTGCGACAGCGCTCTTGCGTCATTGGTAAACACACCAAACCGCGGGCGTGGGTAACCATAAAGTTAATGGCTTCTGGCGTCACATGCTCAGCCGCCATTATCAAATCGCCTTCATTTTCCCTGTCTTCGTCATCCATCAAGATAACCATTTTACCTTGGCGAATGTCTTCAATTATTTCTTGTGTAGTGTTAAATGCCATGTTGTGTGCTTCTTGTAGGGTTATTTTCGTAAAAATCCGTTCTCGGCAAGAAATGCCATGTCAATGCCTTTGCTTTTTGGCTCGGCGGCTTTGTCGCCCAACATCAATCGCTCTAAATAGCGCGCAATAACATCAACCTCTAAGTTCACCGCTGTGCCCACCTTATAGCTCCCCATAATGGTTTCTTGCAATGTATGAGGAATGATCCAAAGCATAAATTCTGCGCCATTAACTTCGTTAACAGTTAAGCTGATGCCATCGACAGTAATACTGCCTTTATGCGCGATATATTTAGCCAAGGCTTCTGGCGCTTTTACCCAGAATTCGACGTAGTCAGAGTGCTTAATGATTTGCGTAACTTCGCCCACGCCGTCCACGTGACCGGAAACGATATGGCCACCTAAGCGGTCGCTTGGCCGCATTGCCTTCTCAAGATTCACCGTAGAGCCTGCACTGTAATGGGCAAAACCAGTTAATTTGATAGTCTCTGCTGACACATCAGCGCAATAATAATCGGGCCCCATATCGGTGACTGTTAAGCAAACACCATTGGTTGCGATACTGTCGCCAAGTGCGACATCAGACATATCAAGCGTAGGTGATGCAACGGTTAGGCGAATATCGTTGCCTCGGTTATCAAGCTTTTTAATTGTACCTAGCGCTTGAATAATTCCAGTAAACATAAAGTTCCTCTTTAATCGCGTTAACCACGAGTGCTGCTAACATCAGGGCGGAAGATAAGCTTAATATCGTTGCCCACCTGACGATTTTCAATAAGCGAAAGCGAAATACATTCATCTAACGACGTAAACGCTGGGAAATTAACCATGCTCATACCCTTATCACCTAAGAGCTTGGGCGCTTGGTAGCAAATTAGCTCATCTACCAGCCTTTCTTGCAGTAATGCGCCGGCAAGGCCTGGGCCCGCTTCCACCCATACTTCATTATACTGCTTATCGCCTAATGCCGACATTAGTGAATGTAAGTTGAGCTTACCGTCTTTTTCATCTACCGAAAGATAGTGTTGTGTAGCTGTATCGGGATGGGACTGCGAAGTAGCCGTTAAGGTGGTATTGCCGTCGTTAAATAAAGTGTAGTCTCGACTAAGCGTGCTTTTGCCATCGACAACAACTCGTGCTGGTTGACGGATGTGCTCAAGAGGATAATTGTCAAACTGTGCCTCTTTTTCTCGCACCAACAGGCTAGGATTATCAGCTTTTACTGTCCCGGAGCCCGTTAACACTACACAGCTTTGCGCGCGATAGCGCTGCACATCTCGCCTTGCCTCGGGTCCAGTGATCCATTGACTTACGCCATTTTGAAGCGCTATTTTTCCATCTAAGCTAATGCCCAATTTCACGCGAACAAAAGGTTTGCCGGTAAGCATGCGTTTGATAAACCCGGGGTTTAGCGCAGCGGCTTCAGCAGCCATCACGTCGCTAACTACTTCAATACCTGCTTCTTGTAAGATGTTAATACCCTTTCCGCATACATTTGGGTTAGGGTCGGTCATAGCGATAACCACCCGCGCCACCTTCGCTTCAACCAAAGCTACCGCACAAGGCGGCGTGCGGCCAAAATGACTACAAGGCTCTAGTGTAACGTAAGCCGTTGTTCCTTTCGCTCCTTGCGGACGTGCGTTAGTGGCTTGTCTTAGTGCATGAACTTCGGCATGGGGGGTGCCAGCTTGAATGTGATATCCCTGGCCTAGTAATTGATTGTTTTCGTCAACAATTACACAGCCAACGCGAGGGTTCGGAGAGGTGGTAAAGCGCCCTTGTTGGGCAAGCTGAATGGCTTTTGCCATCCAAAAATAATCGTTTTTAACCGTATCGTGGTTCACTTGGATTCCTGTTGTAGCCCTAAGTGTCTGATGTTTGAGAGGTAGCCGACTTAATCTCCTAATCGTGCAATCTCTTCTCCGAATTCACGAATATCTTCAAAAGAGCGATAAACGGAGGCGAACCGAACATAGGCAACTTTATCGAGTTCTTTGAGGGCTTTCATTATTAGGTTGCCGAGCAATTCACTGCTCACTTCGCGTTCACCGGTTGCGCGCAACTGTGATTTAAGTGAGAGAATACATTGTTCAACTTTTTCTGTGCTAACAGGGCGCTTTTCTAGTGCCCGTTGCAAGCCTGCACGAAGTTTGTCTTCGTTAAAAGGTTCACGAGAACCATCGCGTTTAATAACGCGGGGCATCACAAGCTCAGCACTTTCAAAAGTCGTGAATCGCTCGTGACAAACCATACATTCACGGCGCCTGCGCACCTGTTGCCCTTCTGCGACCAAACGAGAATCAATAACTTTTGTTTCCTGTTCTGAACAAAACGGGCAAAACATGAATAATCCTTAAATATTGCGTACTTAGGCTTATTAAGCGAACGTAGACTAGTTAGTCCAGCATTAGTACCAAAGTACGCAATAAAACACAAACCTATTTATTTATAAACAGGGAATTGTGCGCAAAGTGCAACCACTTCGTCTTGAACGCGTTTGATAACAGACTCATCGCCCATGTTATCTAGGATGTCGCAAATCCATGTTGCAACTTGCTTAGCTTGTTCTTCTTTGAAACCACGGCGAGTGATCGCTGGGCTACCGATACGAAGACCGCTGGTTACAAACGGTGAACGCGGATCATTTGGCACTGAGTTTTTGTTTACCGTGATGTTTGCGGCACCTAGTGCTGCATCTGCATCTTTACCGGTAATGTCCTTGTCAATAAGGTCAAGAAGGAACAAGTGGTTGTCAGTACCGCCAGAAACGATGTTATAACCGCGCTCTTGCATGACAGAAACCATCGCTTTCGCATTTGCAACAACTTGCTGCTGATACACTTTAAATTCTGGCTGTAGCGCTTCTTTAAAGGCAACGGCTTTAGCTGCGATTACGTGGCAAAGTGGACCACCTTGATTACCTGGGAATACTGAGCTGTTAAGCTTTTTGTAAATTGCTTCGTCGCCGCATGAAGATAGGATTAGACCACTACGCGGACCCGCAAGAGTTTTATGGGTAGTCGTGGTTACTACATGAGCATGAGGAAGCGGGTTTGGATAAACGCCAGCGGCTACTAAGCCCGCTACGTGCGCCATATCAACAAGTAAGTACGCGCCAACGCTATCTGCGATTTCGCGGAATTTCGCCCAATCGACAATGCCTGAATAAGCAGAGAAACCACCGATAATCATTTTCGGCTTGTGCTCTTTAGCAAGCGCTTCAACCTGCGCGTAATCGATTTCGCCGGTTTCTTTGTTCAAACCATACTGTACAGCGTTATAGGTTTTACCAGAGAAGTTTACGTGTGAACCGTGAGTTAGGTGACCACCTTCAGAAAGGCTCATTCCCAACACCGTATCGCCTGCGTCAAGTAATGCCATGAATACGGCAGAGTTAGCTTGTGAACCAGCGTGCGGTTGAACGTTCGCGTAGTCTGCACCAAAAAGTGCTTTTGCACGGTCAATAGCAAGTTGTTCAACAACGTCTACGTGCTCACAACCACCGTAGTAGCGCTTGCCTGGGTAGCCTTCCGCGTACTTGTTAGTAAGCTGCGAACCCTGTGCTTCCATTACACGTGGGCTACAGTAGTTCTCAGAGGCAATTAGCTCTATGTGATGTTCTTGACGCTCAACCTCTTTAGACATTGCATCGGCTAATTCAGGATCGAAGTCAGCTATATTCATTTCGCGAGAAAACATGGGGGCTCCTTAACTGCGGTTTTTATATGGCGTTACGCACTGATTGCTCAAATTCGAGCCATATTCTAGTCATTTTCGGGAGCTTGTATACCGCTTTGTGACCAAATTAATATAAATGGCGCAGGTTTAACGAAATACCTGCGCCAGCGCGAGATCAGACCTGTTTTTCCAGGGCTTTAACACGGTCAAATAAACTACCAATTTTGGCAAGGCGAACCGTATTTTTACGCCAGTCACGGTTGGTTTGTGCTGGCTGGCCAGAAGAGTAAACACCCGGTTCAGTGATATCTTGTACAATCATGGTATATCCAGTCACCTGAACATTATCGCAAATGCTAATGTGGCCATTAATGCCCACTCCACCACCGATAATAACGTGCTTGCCGATATGGCAGCTACCAGCAATACCTGTAGCGCCGCAAATACAAGAATGATCACCAATAATACAGTTGTGGCCAATTTGTACTTGGTTATCGATAATAACGTTAGTGCCTAAAATCGTATCTTCCATGGCGCCGCGGTCAATGCTGCTGCTTGCGCCAATCTGACTGTCGTCACCAATGCGAACCGACCCTGTTTGAGGGATAGGGATCCAAACGCCTTTATCGTTTGCGTAACCAAAGCCTGCCGCACCAATAACCGTTTGGCTATGAATTGTCACGCGCTTACCAATCACAACGTCATGATAGATAGTTACGTTAGGGTGAATAGTACAGCCTTCACCAATATGGGTGCCTCTACGAATAACCGTATTCGCGCCTACAGTAACTCTATCGCCTAAAACCACGTTCTCTTCAATGATTACATTGTGGCCTAGCGATACATCACTGCCGATGCGGGCAGATGGCGCAATTACCGCTGACTCAGCAATACCTGTCGCTACCGCTGGGGTAGTATCAAACAACTGAGCGATAAGGGCGAACGCTGCATGAGGGTTTGCCACAACCAACGCTGGAACTGGGCTATCATCTTTCAAGTTTTTGTGCAGAATTACCGCACCAGCCTGAGTATCTTTTAACTGCGGCTTGTATTTAGGATTGGTCAGAAACGAAATTTGGTGCGATGCTGCACCAGATAACGTACCTACTGCAGAGATAGTAATGTTTCCATCGCCCTGCACTTCCCCACTTACATGTTTGGCAAGCTCTTCCAGACTGTATGTGCGTTTACTCATAGCGGTCATCATAATTACCTGTTCAGAGATATGAATAGTGTTGAGTCTATCGCTCTGGGAACTTTCTATTTGATTTCAAGCTCACCCATGAGCACGTTTTACTCATTTTTATAAATTACTCATTTTTATAAAACTAAGTTTACCTCAAATCGCTTCGCCAACCGATGCATAAATCAATCTTTTTGACATGAGCGCTCAAATAACACCCAAGCGCGAAAACACCTAGCCTTGATGTTAAGAGCTTATTGTCCTTTGCTGCACACTTTTGCAGCAGTCTGTCTGCCATCTCAATTAGAATTCATACTCCAAAGGTCAACAGGCTCTAGCATAAACAGCCTTGTTGCGAGTAGAATACGCACCAATTAAGACTAAATTATTTTTCACCGCTTTTTCAGCGAGGATAGAGCATGGCTCAATACGTTTACAGTATGCATCGCGTGGGCAAAATCGTCCCACCAAACAGACACATTTTAAAAAATATCTCACTAAGCTTTTTCCCTGGTGCCAAAATTGGTGTGCTAGGTCTAAACGGTGCGGGTAAATCAACCTTGCTTCGCATTATGGCTGGCGTAGATACCGATATTGAAGGTGAAGCGCGCCCTCAGCCAGGCTTAAAAGTGGGCTACCTTCCGCAGGAGCCACAACTTGATGAAACAAAAGATGTTCGCGGTAACATCGAAGAAGCCGTGGCCGACGTTAAACACGCGTTGACTCGCCTTGATGAAGTGTATGCAGCTTATGCAGAGGCAGATGCTGATTTCGACGCCCTTGCTAAAGAGCAAGGTGAGCTAGAGGCTATTATTCAAGCCAAAGATGGCCATAACCTAGAAAACGCCCTAGAGCGTGCTGCTGATGCCCTTCGCCTTCCAGCGTGGGATGCGGACGTTAGCAAACTATCTGGTGGTGAACGCCGCCGCGTAGCGCTGTGCCGCCTGCTTCTAGAAAAGCCTGAAATGTTGCTTCTAGACGAACCGACTAACCATTTAGACGCAGAATCAGTCGCATGGCTAGAGCGCTTCCTTCACGATTATGAAGGTACCGTAGTTGCTATTACCCACGATAGATACTTCCTTGATAACGTAGCGGGTTGGATTTTAGAACTTGACCGTGGTGAAGGTATCCCGTGGGAAGGTAACTACTCTTCTTGGTTGGAGCAAAAAGAAAACCGACTTGAGCAAGAAGAGCGTACCGAAACGGCACGTATGAAGAGCATGAAACAGGAACTTGAGTGGGTACGCTCAAACCCGAAAGGTCGTCATGCTAAAAGTAAAGCTCGTATGGCCCGCTTTGAAGAACTATCTACCAGCGATTACCAAAAGCGTAATGAAACCAATGAGCTTTTCATTCCGCCAGGTGAACGCTTAGGTGACAAGGTTATTGAAGTAAGCAACCTTAAAAAGTCGTATGGCGATCGCGTACTTATTGACGACTTAACGTTTAAAGTACCAAAGGGTGCCATTGTAGGTATCGTTGGTCCTAACGGCGCGGGTAAATCAACCTTGTTCAGAATGCTTACCGGTGCTGAGCAACCTGATTCAGGCACCATCGATTTAGGCGAAACCGTTCAGATTGCTGCGGTAGAACAGTTCCGCGACCACATGAACGAGAACAACACCGTGTGGAAAGAAATTTCTGACGAACAAGACATTATTCGCATTGGCAACTTTGAAATTAACAGCCGCGCCTACTGCAGCCGTTTTAACTTTAAAGGCACCGACCAGCAGAAGTTCATCAAAGACTTGTCAGGTGGTGAGCGTAACCGTGTTCACCTTGCGAAACTGCTTAAAGCAGGCGGTAACGTATTGCTACTGGATGAGCCAACCAACGACCTAGACGTAGAAACACTTCGTGCCTTGGAAAACGCGTTGTTGGAGTTCCCAGGCTGTGCCATGGTTATCTCGCACGACCGTTGGTTCCTAGACCGTGTAGCAACACACATTATGGATTACCGCGATGAAGGTAACATCAACTTCTTTGAAGGTAACTACTCAGACTACGAAAGCTGGTTGAAGCAGGAATTTGGACAAGATGTGGTTGAACCGCATCGCCTTAAATATAAGCGTATGTCTAAATAACACAAAATCAGAGATGTAAGATCTGTATCTCTGCTTTACGCCTCAAAGCCGCTATCGCTGATAGCGGCTTTTTATTTGTTCGCTTTTCATTGCGAACCCACGCAAATTAGCCAATACTAATATCAGTCCGCATAGGTCATTACCCACTCAGCGAGATTTAAAATGTTCGTAATCGCGGCGTGTTACCGAGGTATAGTGACTCTACATCAAGGTGACACAACAAAGAGTACGGACATTTTAAACTCGCCCTTCGGGAAGGTCTGGCAAGCTTCCTAGCTTCATCCTGGGAATTTGAAAGGGAACAGCCACTCCTGTATTCCCACGCTTCGCTAGGAAACTTGCCAGCGCCTTCTGAGTGCGCAATTATCTACGCGGACTGGTATAACAGCGTTAATGATAACTGGGTATTTGAAAAATGACGGATAAGCGCCAATTCCAACGGGTGTCACTGAATGTAAATGGCACACTGGCACACAATGACATTAGTATTGATGTGGTAGTCAGCGACGTATCGCTTCAAGGCATTAAACTTCAAGCTACCGAAACGGCGTTGTCACACTTACCTTTTGATAGTCACGACCCTTACACTGCAACGTTCCAAGCAAATGAAGACAGTCCTGTAATAACCCTTGCTATTTCGCAGTTGTATCGTCATGCCGACAGTAGAAAAGAACGGGTTTCATTAGGCTGTAAAGTAGAGCAAATGGATGTCGACAGCATTAGCGCCCTTCGCCGCTTAATAACCTTAAACAGCGACGACGCCAGTATTGAAGAGAAAGACCTGAATGCGTTAGTTAATGCGGTTTATCAGGCGCCACATTAACCTCTAAAAAAACGGATTTCACTCGTTTAATGCAGGAAAGGCCCATTCAATAGGCCTTTCAATCTAACTTATACCATCGAAACCATATTTACATGTGCGTTCACGCTACTCAAGTGCGTCTAACGCTTCAGATAAACGTGCCACCGGCACCACTTTCATGCCATTAATGGCTTGTTTAGGTGCATTCGCTTTTGGCACGATCGCCCGCTTAAAACCATGTTTCGCCGCCTCGATAATGCGTTCAGTTCCATTCGGCACTGGGCGAATTTCGCCGGCTAGTCCCACTTCACCAAAAACGATTAAGTCTCGTGGCAGCGAGCGGTTTCTGAAACTTGAAATCATGGCCAGTAATAAAGCAAGGTCAGCACTGGTCTCAGAAACGCGCACCCCACCAACTACATTAACAAATACGTCTTGATCGTTCATTTGCACGTTACCGTGACGGTGAAGCACGGCTAACAACATGGATAAACGGTTCTGATCTAACCCTACAGCAATCCGTCTAGGGTTAGACATTTGCGAGTAGTCAACCAATGCCTGAATCTCAACAAGTAGCGGGCGTGTGCCTTCCCAAATTACCATCACGCTAGACCCTGGCGTTTCATTGTCACCTCTACTCAAGAAAATGGCAGAAGGATTGCTCACTTCTTTTAGGCCTTTCTCTGTCATGGCAAATACACCGAGCTCATTTACCGCACCAAAGCGGTTTTTATGACTTCGAAGCGTACGGTAGCGACCATCACTTTCTCCTTCCAGCATCATAGAGCTGTCGATACAGTGCTCAAGAACTTTCGGACCCGCCAAGTTACCGTCTTTTGTTACATGGCCAACAATGAACATGGCAATATGATTTTGCTTGGCAAAGCGCGTCAAATACGCTGCACTTTCTCGTACTTGCGACACACTGCCTGGCGCAGACTGCACATCTGACACGTGCATTACCTGAATAGAGTCGATAACCATAATTTTAGGCTTTTTCGAGAGCGCTAAATCGCAGATAGTTTCCACGTTTGTTTCCGCTAACATCATCAGCTTGTCGTCAGGTAGATTTAAGCGCTTTGCTCGCATGGCGACTTGCTGAAGCGACTCTTCCCCTGTGACATAAAGCGCGGTTTCACTTTTTGCCATCTGGCACATCACTTGAAGTAAAAGCGTACTCTTACCTGCACCTGGCGAGCCACCAATTAACATAGCTGCCCCAGGGACTATTCCGCCCCCTAACACTCTATCTAGCTCTTTAAATGTTGACGAGAATCGCGGTAGTGATTCGAGATCTATTGCATTTAACGTCTCAATTTTAGCAGCGGTTTGCCCTGCATAGCCTGACGTGGTTTGGCGTGCGACACTTTTGGCACTTGCAACCACAAACTCACTTATCGTATTCCACGCTTTACACTCCGAACATTGACCTTGCCAGCGAGGGAACTCTGCACCGCAGTCAGAACACACATAAGCAGTTTTACGTTTTGCCATATTCCAGTTTTATCCATTGCTTAAAAAGAGTATTCTAACACTTAACAACGGTGAATTAAGCACAAACCTAAGGTCAGTTTTTCCCCAGAAAAACAGTACAAAAGTATAACAACTTTGCGGGTTAATGAGTTTTGCTGATTTGCCGATAACAACTAAAATAATGATACTAAACAACAAAGTTGCGCATTCATGAGTCAAGATTTAAAGCAATATGCTGATATTATTGAACAGCTAAAGCCCATGGTTAATGAGCCTGAGTTTAACCAGGTATTGCTTCAAACTGCTTCTGACGTTCCAAAAGAAAAACGCTTTCTGATTAAAATGGAAGTAAAGCGTTTAGCCAAACCTTGCATGCGTACCATAGATTTGCGCGGCCATGTTGACGGAAAGTGCAATAAATACGTACACGAAGGGCGAAGCCACTACATGGATGACGTCGCTGTTGACAAATTTGAAGAGCAGCTTAGGGTATTTGGCCGATATACTTATGGTGTTTACGAGGCGGTACAAAACACTGAAAACAACTTTCGCTTAATGCGCGAAAAAGAGCTTGCTCAAGAGCGCGCAGATAAAGAAAACCCCGAAGTTAAAAAACGCTCTGCAGTTTTAGAGCAATTTAAAGTTCCCACTGTAAACCTTCTCGATTATAGGCAGCGTAATACAGAGCGCATGAACTTTGCGGTTGCCGTAGAAATATTCAACAGTGCAAATCAATCGATGCGTGGCTTGAGCGTGGATATTTCTCTTGAAGGCTTGCAGATAAAATTATCGAAAGACTCTTTTTTTGAAAAAGGTGAGACCCTTTTTATCTACTTCAGAGGGCTTGAAAGCGAATTTGCCATGGATAAGAAAAATGGCATTGCTTACAAACTAGTGAAAATCATTACAAAGAATGACGTTAACTACTTAGCCCTACAGCGCGACAAGACTCACCCAAACCCAGCATTCGACAAGTTCTTAGAAACCTTCATACACGGCAATAAGCGCCGTTATAAAGTGAACATGACGAATACCATTGAAGCAATAACCAGCAAGACCTGTGAACAGTACTTTTCTCCTCGCAGCCCTACACTTCCTATATTTATTGATGTGGTAAATGAAACCTTAGTTCCACGCTATGCAATGGTAAATGAAGTTAACCGAGAAACCGTTCAATACTGGCAAGATGAAGAAGACAACTGTCGTCTGAATTTCTTGCTAACACAAGAAAGGCTTGCGCGTTTGCTCAACAAGTCGGACGAAGTAAGAGAGATTTTTGTATTTAGTTTTACGCACTTGCATAGCGACAAAGTGTATTTTTATTCAGCCTCCTATGAAGAGCTTCAACAGAAAGAGGTGCTGTCTCGGGTATTCTTAGGCTTTGGTTCAAGAAAAGCCAGCTGGCGAGTGTTTAAAATAACGCTAACAGATATGGAGCCCGAACAAGCGCACATCCCACTCTCGATTCCAGACTCTGTTGGCCACAAAGTAAAAAAACTCAATACACCGCCCTCGGCGCGATTGATGTCTAAGTTAAAAAACCTTCGCTACCTCGCTCATGTAACGGATGTTACCTCGGTAACGGGGCAAGAGACCTATAATGAGCTCAAGTTTAATCGAGACAACCTTTCTCACTTGAGAATTTTTGGTCACCCCAGAAATCGCGCAGCGTCTAACATTCATCTGGTTCGCTTTAAGTACGAAGAACAACGCATAGAAAGCCGCTATCAGTTAAGAACACAGATTGAGGCAAGGTTTAATGGCGAGACAACGGTGCATCGAGGCATAAGCGAGGATATTTCGGTTCATGGCTTAGGCCTTCGCATTGAGCTTGCAAAAGACTACAGCGGCAGTTTAGAGGGTAGAGTCGAAGTCGCGTTCCCTCGCCTTCAAGAGATAGCAAACGCTTTTGATGTCATGCATCTTCGATACGATATCATCTATCATAATGTAGAGAAAAATATCCTTCATCTGAAAACCGCGACCGGCGATGAAGGTAAAAGCGCACGTAATTTCTTTGAAGAGTTAATTAAAAAGAATAAAGGCAACCTTAAGGTCGATAACGATGAAGAAGAGGTTCCTGGCATCGGGCAAGCGCTTCGCTGCATTAACGCCAGAAACGCGACTTCTCTATCTTTTCTGATGAGCAAAGATGGTGTTCGATATACGCCCCAAGCTTGTATCGTCGGAAAACAAGACGAAAGAATTACCACACTTACTACGCAATATGCAGAGCGTGGCAAAGTGAATTTAGAGTTTTTGTTCCGAGATAGAAAGCAAGATTCTCCATTCGTTCAAAGCGGAATTAAAGCGGTCAAGCTTGAAAATATGCCTTTACGACAAGAGCTCTTCATTTCATTTGATGCGTCTCAAAAAGAACCGCGAATGGCAATTATTCCTCGTTACTCGCATAAATTTGAAAGCAATGAGCAACGCCGTGCGTTTATCAGAGAAGCCATGGTTCGGGGCCAGTTTGTTGCTATACACGTTATGCTAACCACCACGGGTAAGCCCGACTTAACCATGCTGCAAACAGAAATTAACTACGTTACCATGTACGCCATGCACAGAGCCCGCGAGTTAGAGAAAAAAATGTGGAGTATTGCCGCATGTTCTCATCTTATCGATGTAACCGATGAGGTTCTGATAAGATACGGCTTTTCGATGGAAGACATCACTGCAAATAAAACGCTTAAAAGCGCCATTAAGCCTGGTGTTGCGGCGAACATCCCATAGCTAATGTCGGTGACATCACGCCAGTGTCCTTGAACGCCAAGCTTAAATGTATTACTCACTGAAAGCGTAGCGTTAAAAGTAAGCTCGATGATTTGGGATTGACCGAAACGACACTAAACGTCAATCTTTGAAAAAGTGAATTTTTGGTAGCATCGAAGAGCAAAAATTGAGAAACGCTAGTTTAACTGATGTGAGAAACTAGCGTCTTTCTATCACTTATCTTTGTCTGTTATTTATCTAAGAAATATAGAAGGCTGTTCAAACTACCAACGCGTATTGCCACATCTGCTTTTTCATTAACCAAGGGTTTGCCATGACACGCTACGCCAAGAGCAGATTCTGCCATCATAACTAAATCATTGGCACCATCACCCATAGCAACGGTTTGATTAGAGGGAATTTGCCATCTTTCTGCAAGCTCTCTTACGGTGCGGGCTTTTACGTCTGCATTGATAATTTCACCAACCACTTTACCCGTTAAACATTCATCGTGTACTGCTAGCGTATTGGAAATCGCATAATCAAGGCCTAGCCTCTCTTTTAGGTGATCAGCAAAAAACGTGAAGCCTCCAGATGCGATAGCTAACTTCCAATCATGCTTTTTCAACTGACTAAGCAGTACTTGAATACCAGGCATTATTGGAATGCTGTCACGTATTTGATTGAGGTGCTTAATAGGCACGCCTTCTAAGCATGCTACTCTATGCGTTAAGCTATCGTTAAATGCTATTTCGCCGCGCATGGCTTTTGCTGTAACTTCGGCAACCTGCTCACCAACCCCAGCTAGTTTTGCTATCTCATCAATACATTCAATGGCAATCACAGTACTGTCCATATCCATGACCAGTAGTCCAGGCTTAGACAAGGACGGTCGCGACGCTTGAAGACCGACATCGAGGTTAAATGCTTTACTTACATCACCAAGTAGCGGTTTAATCTTTTCAAGGTCTGCGTTAACTAGGTTTCCTCTAACTTCAACAACATCGTCACCCATTTGCTGGTGTAAATGATGAAACGCGGCGCTCAGCGGTGTGAACACTACTTTTAGTTTCTCCAATACGCCATTTAATAAATAAGGTGTGACCGCTTGACCGATTACAGTCAGCGTATGCGAACAAGAGTGTTCATTGTGCTCATTATTGACAATGTTTGACAGCGAGGAAGCTAGATGAATATCGTCGTTATTAATATCTATGATAAAGGTGTCTTTCATAACGCACACAGAAACTGCGGTGGTTGGCAAATGATGCACTAATGCTAACCAATTAGGCTAAACAATAAAATATCCTCTTTAAAATTATTTAGATTTCACCTACTGTTAGGCAACTCATCGCATTTATGGAATTACGCATTGGTAGACGCGCTTAGCAAAGCCCAATCACAAGTAAAAAGCAGCTCCCACTCTTTGTATACGGCATTGAAAAGGCTATTTCATACCCTAGTAGTGAGCACGGTATTTGCTCTGGTGGTTGTATTAATACTTTTGTTACAGCAGTACCAAAATGACTGGTTAACAGTTCAAACCCGCTTTTCTGGAGAAAGTATTGCCAGACAATATGCAAAACTTCTTCAGCCTGCATTCATAGCAGATCAACTCACCAGTGAAAACCTTGAAACAGATGCTGGCACTGTGTTATCGAACAATATTGCCACAAGGGATTACATTGAAAGTGTCGCTGCTATTTTGATAAACGAGCCACACATTCTTGCGTTGTCCGTGTTTGATAAAGATGGAAGATATATTGCCCCTTTGCCCCAAATTGAGAGCGTGGTTGCGATGAGCCAATCTCAAAGTGTAACGCCGCTAACTTATGTTGGCGTTATCACTGACGATAATGAAAATTTACTAGGTTATGTGAATATTCACATGAACACGCAGGCTGTCCTCGAAAGTCCACTGACATTGCGTTACCAGCTTGCCCTTATTGCGTGCATTCTCGTCTTTTTAGCTCTCATGCTAGGTATTTACCTAACCCGGGCATTTTATAAGTCTCGCCCATGGTTTATTCAGGTGATCGAATCAAAAAGAAACAAAGAGAAGCGCTAGATAGCTAGTTTGGAAGTCTATGCTTCACTTCCAGCATCAATATTAAATAGTCGATTGTAGTTCGCTGTGGTGGTGGACACTATTTCTTTATGTGGCATCCCATAGTAGTCGCTCATAACATCAACGACATCTGATAAATAACGAGGTTCGTTTGCTTCTCCTTGTCTACCGTACATGGGCATATCAGGGCTATCCGTTTCTAAAAGCAATTTATCAAAATGGTGTTCTAACAAAAACGCAAGGGTGTTTCGAGTTTTTTGAGCACGTTCATAGGTAATCGTGCCGCCTATACCTAGGTAAAATCCTCGCTCGATGTATCCCTTGGCTGCTTCAATGCTACCAGAAAAAGCATGCACAATCCCCGCTCCCTGATAGTTGGCTAGCTTCAGCGCTTCAACGAGCAAATGATGACTTTTTCTGTGGTGTAAGATTACGGGTAACGATACTTTATCGGCAAGTTTCAAATGGTTATGTAGCGCTTCCTTTTGAAGCGCTAACGGCACGCTTATATGTCCATCGATACCTGTTTCCCCCAAGGCTTTTACCGAAGGGTGCAAGTTAGCCGTAGCGTCTTCAAGTTGACGAAGACTCTCCTCGAGTGTTTGCTCTGGCTTTTCAAATTCACTGCCAGTTAAAAAATAAGGATGAAGCCCAAGCGCAGTATCAATAGATAAAAGGCTTTCATAGCGTTCACTGAGCGCTTGTAACGCCTGCCAAGATTGGGGGTTAATGCTAGGCGCCATGATGCGAGTGAGCCCTGCGGCTTTGGCATTTTCAAGCGCCGTTCTAAGGGCTTTTTTCGGGGCAAGCAAGTCCAGATGGCAATGGCTATCAATCACAGTTTACATGCCTCCTTCTTACTCACTTGTCGCGCGCTGATTACTCATTACAACGTCAGAAACACGCGCTACGCCAGGTGACATTTCAAAAGTATATTAGCGGGACCGATTGTTAAAACAATTATCTACGGCATTAAGCGCTGTGTTACCCACGCGCCATCTTCAGCTTTGTTGTATTCGAAGCGGTCATGTAGCCTATCTTCTCCACCTTGCCAAAACTCAATTTGATGAGGCACTATCCTGAAACCGCCCCAAAAGTCCGGCACGGGAAGTTCTTTGTTAGCAAACTTATCTTTTAACTGCTTAAACTGGGTCAGTAGAAGCTCCCTGCTGCCAATAGGTTTGCTTTGCTTTGACGCGTACGCTGCTAGTTGACTGTCTTTCGGTCGCGAAAAGAAATAGGCAGCATTCTCAGAAACAGAGAGCTTTTCAACGCTGCCACATACGCGAACCTGACGTTCCATAAAAAACCATGGAAAGTGGCACGACACTTTAGGGTTTACCGCTAACTCTTGCGCCTTACGGCTGCCTAAGTTAGTGAAAAACACAAAACCCTTTTCGCTGACATCTTTTAACAAAACGATACGCTGCGAGGGTTGGCCGCTGGCATCGACGGTGGCAACCGTCATTGCAGTGGGATCAGGAATTCCGGCGTCTATGGCGTCCTTTAACCATTTATCGAACATGATAAATGGACTTGAAGTAATATCTGACTCACTCAAACTGCCCTTTGAGTACTGCCTGCGCATATCTGAAATTGCCATATACCGCTCCTAAAAAGAAGTTGTTGTGCCTGCTAGTGATGTTGAAACCGAGTAAGTAAACAACCGTGTAAATGCTCACATAAGCGCATCTAACTGAGGTCTTTTCGCACAAACCATCAGTTTCACCACTTGGCGAAAATGCTGACTCGCTATTTTTGCTAATATAACGCCAGTTACTGCTAACCGGCGTTATAAAGATAATATAGGCGTGAACTAGAAGTTACTGTCGTCACCGTAACCTAGAGAGCGCAGAGCACGTTCATCATCAGCCCAGCCTTGTTTCACTTTCACCCAAAGCTCTAGAAATACTTTGTTGTCGAACAAGTTTTCCATATCTTTACGCGCTTGCTCACCAATGGTTTTCAAATGCTTTCCGCCTTTGCCGATGATCATGCGTTTTTGGGTTTCACGCTCTACCAAAATCAGTCCGCTGATACGATAAACACCGTTGTCAGCCATTTTGAATTGCTCAATTTCCACAGTAGTAGAGTAAGGCAATTCATCGCCGGTAAAGCGCATAAGCTTTTCGCGAATGATTTCAGCAGCCATAAAACGGCTTGAGCGGTCAGTGATGTAATCTTCTGGGAAGAAAAACTCACTTTTAGGTAGCGACTTGGCCACCAACTCTCTAATTTCGTCGACCATTCGGCCCTGTTTAGCACTGATAGGGATCATGTGCTCAAACGGGTGCTTTTCGCCAAGCTTTTTAAGGTGAACCATAAAGTTTTCTTTATCTTCAACCTTATCCATCTTGTTTACGATGAGATAGCAAGGAAGGTTTGCTTGTTTAACCTTACTTAATACCATTTCATCTTCGGCATTGAATCGATCGCCTTCGACAACAAAAAGCACAAGGCCAACTTCAGCCAAAGAGCTTGATGCCGCGCGGTTCATGTAGCGATTAATCGCGCGCTTTTCGTCTTGGTGAAGCCCAGGGGTATCGACGTAAATCGCTTGATAGTCACCGTCGGTATCTATACCGAGAATGCGGTGGCGAGTAGTTTGCGGCTTACGCGACGTAATACTTACTTTTTGACCTAGCAAGCGATTGAGCAAGGTCGATTTACCCACATTAGGGCGACCGACTATGGCAACTAGGCCACAGCGAGTTTGAATATCAGGTATTTCTGGCAAATTCGATTCATCATGCGTTGTCATCAAGCTTCTCCAATGTTAAACGAGCAGCTTCTTGTTCTGCTTTTCGGCGGCTATTGCCAGACGCCACTACGGCTTCTGGTAAGCTTTCTACCTTGCAGCTAACTTCAAATGTTTGTGCGTGATCTTTCCCTGAAATAGACAACACCTCATAGGTTGGCAGCGCTTGTTTACGACCTTGTAAAAACTCTTGAAGACGGGTTTTGCTGTCCTTAGGATGGGCATTAGGGTCTAGTTTGTTTATGCGGGTTTCCCATAAACGGTCTATAACGCCGCGTACCTCGTCCATACCGGAATCAAGGTAAATAGCCCCTAAAATAGCTTCAACAGCATCGGCTAAAATCGAACTTCTGCGATGACCACCGCTTTTGAGCTCACCTGGCCCTAAGTTAAGCAATTCACCCACACTGGCTTCCTTTGCAAGTTCTGCCAGTGTGTCTCCTTTAACCAAAGTAGAGCGCATGCGGGTAAGCTTGCCTTCAGGCACCGTTGGAAAACGTTTAAACAGTGTTTCCCCTACAATCATGCCTAAAATAGCATCGCCTAAAAACTCTAAACGTTCGTTGTGCTGCTTGGCCGCACTACGGTGAGTAAGCGCTTGTTCCAATAAAGCTTCATTGGTAAATGTGTAGCCTATCGCCTTGTACAGACGAAGATATTTATCAATTCCCTGCATTAATGAATGCCACCTGCTCGCTCAAATCGAACACCTGTTGGTACCCACGTTGGAAGGAAGTCTGACGGGCTGCGCTCAAATTCAAATGAAATCCAAATCGCCACCGCTTTTCCAACCAAGTTTGCATCTGGCACAAAACCCCAGAAACGGCTGTCGCGGCTGTTGTCACGGTTATCGCCTAGCACGAAGTACTGACCTTCTGGCACAATCCACTCATTGCTGCGCGTTCCAGGTTGGGTATAAAAATTAACCGGCGAAATCTCGCGTACTGGGTGGCGCAAAATGTCATGCTCGACTGTGCCTAAATCTTCGGTGTAACGCATAAGCTGCGCCATGTCCTGCACGAACTCACCACGCTCTTGGAACGTAAGCGGTACGGCTTTCAATTTAGGACAGTTATTGCCAGTCTCACACTTCGGTTTGATATAAACCTGTTTATTTTGATAAACCACAGTATCGCCCGGTAAACCGATCACGCGCTTAATGTAGTCTATTGAAGGCTCTTCAGGGTACTTGAAAACCACCACATCACCACGCTCTGGAACCCCAGTTTCAATAAGCTTACTTCTGAAAACCGGGTCTTTCACGCCATAGGCAAACTTTTCAACCAAAATGAAATCACCCACTAACAGGGTGGGCATCATTGAGCCAGAAGGAATTTGAAATGGTTCATATAAAAACGAACGCAATACCAATACGAAAGCAATAACAGGAAAAATCTGTTGCGAAGTATCAACAAGGTACGGCAGTTGAGGATCTTCTCCATAGCCCGCTCCTTCTGCGGTTGCCGCAGCCTGTAAACGTGCTTTTCGCTTTGGCGCAAACACAAGGCTATCCACTAGCCAGATTAATCCTGTTATTAAGGTGAGTGCCACCAAAATCAAGGAGAAGTAATTCGCCATTATTTGCCCACCTTCAATACTGCAAGGAAAGCATCTTGTGGCAATTCAACATTACCCACTTGCTTCATTCGCTTTTTACCTTCTTTCTGCTTTTGAAGTAGTTTCTTCTTACGGCTTACGTCACCGCCGTAACACTTCGCGATTACGTTTTTACGTAGCTGTTTAACTGTACTTCTTGCAACAATATGGTTACCGATAGCCGCCTGAATAGCGATATCGAACATTTGTCGTGGAATAAGCTCGCGAAGCTTTTCGACCAGCTCACGACCACGGCCTTGAGAGTTTTCTCTGTGCGTAATGACCGCTAACGCGTCTACGCGTTCACCGTTAATAAGAATATCAACACGTACCATGTCTGATGTCTGGAAACGCTTAAAGTTGTAATCAAGCGATGCAAAACCACGGCTCGTAGATTTCAAACGGTCGAAGAAATCGAGAACCACTTCTGCCATTGGCAGCTCATAAGTTACCGCAACTTGCTTACCGTGGTATGTCATGTTGGTTTGCATACCGCGCTTTTCAACACAAAGTGTAATTACGTTACCCAAGTATTCTTGTGGTACAAGGATGTTGGCTTCAACCATAGGCTCACGAATTTCAGCGATATCATTTACCGGAGGTAATTTAGCTGGGCTATCTACGGTAAGAGTTTCGCCCTTGGTCGTTTCTACTTCGTAAATTACAGTAGGCGCAGTAGTGATAAGACCCAAGTCATATTCACGCTCTAAACGCTCTTGAATGATTTCCATGTGTAGCATGCCAAGGAAACCAATACGGAATCCAAAACCTAGCGCTGCAGAGCTTTCTGGCTCATAGAACAGTGAAGCGTCGTTCAGACTTAGTTTCGCCAAGGCATCACGGAAGTCTTCGTAGTCATCAGAGCTTATTGGGAAAATACCGGCATAAACCTGAGGTTTAACCTTTTTAAAGCCCGGCAGCATTGCATCAGCTGGCTCGCGAGCCAAGGTAATGGTGTCGCCCACAGGCGCGCCTTGGATATCTTTAATTCCTGCGATGATAAAGCCTACTTCGCCGGCTCTTAATGTGCCTGTATCGAGTGGCTTAGGCGTAAATACACCAATTTTGTCAACCTGATGCGTTTGACCATTTGACATAATTTGAATTTTGTCTTTCTTGGTCAACTGGCCTTCGACAATACGAACCAGTGAAACAACGCCTTGGTAGTTGTCGAACCAAGAATCGATGATCAGCGCCTTAAGTGGCGCTTCGCGGTCACCTTCTGGCGGCGGGATTTTATTTACAATGACTTCAAGTACATCTTCAATACCGATACCGGTTTTTGCTGAGCAACGCACAGCATCCAACGCATCGATACCAACAATATCTTCAATTTCTTCTGCAACGCGGTCTGGCTCGGCCTGAGGAAGGTCGATTTTGTTTAGTACAGGCACTACTTCCATATCCATCTCGATAGCGGTATAGCAGTTTGCCAATGTTTGTGCTTCTACGCCCTGACCTGCATCAACTACCAAAAGTGCACCTTCACAGGCAGCAAGAGAACGAGAAACTTCATAGGTAAAGTCAACGTGCCCTGGAGTGTCGATGAAGTTAAGCTGATAAGTTTCACCGTCGCGCGCTTCGTAGTTCAGCGTTACGCTTTGCGCTTTAATAGTAATACCGCGCTCTTTTTCCAGGTCCATTGAGTCGAGAACCTGTTCAGCCATTTCGCGGTCTGTTAGCCCTCCACAATGCTGGATTAGACGGTCTGACAGCGTAGACTTACCGTGGTCAATGTGGGCGATAATACTGAAGTTACGAATGTGCGATTGTTGCATAATGCTGGAAATTACCTGCAGAAAAATTCATTAAACAAAAAATGCTGCTTGCCTTACTTTAAGGGTTATACGCAGCGCGTGCGGATTTTACCCATTTCTTGCGCGAAAAGCGAATTGGCGTGGCGGAAATTTTATTACTTTCAAGAAACATAACGACAGGAAGTGGCAACCTGACGTGACTTTTGCCTCCTATCTCAAAACTTGGCTACATTGATGAGTTAGCGCATCAATTGCATATGCAATGCTTTTACATGAAACACTTTAGCCAGTGATACGCCTTTCTAAAATTCAACGTTCTACTGCGCTGTGGTCTTGTTGGCTTAATAGGACAGGTTGATATTTTGTACGCTCTACACGATGCAATTTGTAAGCAATTAACTTATAGGTAAAAAAGGTAACCAACCCACTTGGCAACATGGCCCATAACTCGTGGGTAAAGGCGGTACTGCTTAGCAACGATATAGACAACGAATATGCCCCAATAAACGCTATAACCGGTAGCAAATACAACCAAGCCGATGCGCTTAAAATCCCTGCTTCGGGTATACCTACAGTCACTTCCTGGCCAACCCTCACAGGCATTGGAGTACGCAGCGTCAACTGCTGCGTTTTCGGTGCAAGCGCGCGAGAAATAACGCCAGTACCACAGTCACTTTGTGCTTGGCACGCGTTACAGGTCGATTTAATCGCTGCTTCTACGGTTACTGTATCGCCATTAACGGCAACTACGGTGGCGGTTTCTCTTATCATCGTTACTCAATCGCGCTGTTATTCATTTACACTGCTTACGGGGCGTAAAGACGTAGCAATAGCGTTCGCGGTCTGCAAGGGTATTTCTCCCACCACTGTCACCTGGGCCTTGCCGTCTGTTAACGTTAAGAACGTGCTCACTTCATTACGCAGCGCCAGCGTTTCACCTAACGCATCTTCCGCAGGCTGAACGTACACAGATACGTCAACCAATCCATCTGAAAAGAGTTTATATTCTACAATTTGCCCTGTTAAGGCCAATCGTCTTGTGTCTTGCTTTATTTCTCGCATGCCAGCCGGCAAATAGGTGACGTCCCATTTGTGTGCACGATTTGGCGTGTTGCTTAGCGCCATGGGCGCGGGTAACGACGCCGAATTTATGCGTGAGAAATATTCTGCAGGCTCTGCAGATATCGCAAATGCCGTGACCTGAATTTGTTCTAATAGCGCCCCTTGCAAATCAAGCATGTTCAGTTTGAGCAACATGCCAGATGACTCATCCAGCCAAAGCTGGTAGCCAAATCGCGTATTATCTCGGCTGACTATTCGTATCTGCTGCGCTGAACGCCCTGCCACCCGGGCTCGGCCCACCGCTACAAACTCATAAGCTTCAGCTAGCTGTTCAGGGTGATAAAGTAGTGCACTAGGAATAGGCCCGTTAATGTGCTTCGAGCGCAAACTATAGGGTTGTACATCTGGCTCAAATACACTCACGACGTCATTTACGCGAATGAGCTCGCGTCCTGGCCCATTTTGAAGGTTTAGCTGCTCTAGCTCAGAGCCATCTTCCGTTATTCCGTGACGCCACAAATAGGGGACAGTTTCCTTGCCGGTGATAGTTTGCACAAAAGACACTTGGAAATTGGCATTGGTAATAATGTTCTGAAGTTCCGCTAACCACTGGTTGGCCGATTGGGGTTGTCGCGTGCTAGACGAAGCCGCATTTTGCTCAATTTGTGCTTGAATGGGGTCTTCCGGTTCAGCAGACTCCCCTTGGTCAGCCTTCGTGCGTGACCCTGATTTGGCGTTTGATTTAACGTCGCCATCGTTTACATTCTGGACTGCCCCACTAGGAGCTTTTGCCTCTTCGCTAGGCGAAGTAGTTTGGGCTGCCAAAGGCTGGATAGCCGCGCCCGAAATGAAAAAAAGTGCAAGGATAGAACTACAGCGCATTTTTTCCCGCCTTAAAACAAACATACCAGCAGTATATGCTGGTATGATTAAAATATGAAATGCACGTCAGCCGCAATTTACTTACGAAAGCGCACTCCAACTAATGTTGATTAGCCTAGCGAAAACCTACGGACGCTCTGGTCCACTTGTCTCGTTTTCACTTTCCTCTTCCTGCGCTTGCTTAAGCTTTATTTGCTGCTCATGGTCAGCAATCAGCGCATTAATTTTACGCTTTTTCTCAAGCATTTCATTCATGTCGTTGCGCGGTAGCGTTCTGGTTTGTTCCAAACTAACTGGAGACAACCCGCCTTGAGGAGCAATCGTTGGCGCTGTCATGAACGGTTCAGTAGGCGCTTCTTGATTAGTGTATTGAACACCAAAGATAACTGCCACTGCCACCGATGCGGCTACTGCAAACTGGCCTGACTGCTTCGCAAAAGGAACGACATTGCCAATCAATGGTATCGACTGCCAGCGCGAACGTTTAGGTGCGACTATGGCTGGCTCATTTTCAAGCGCAGCTGCTACGCTTGCTGTAATGTCCAACTGAGGAGCAACGCTTGCCTCTTTTCGCATTGCACCGCGATACACGTGGTAACGTTGCCATTTGGCTTGAAGCGCTTCATCGTGCTTAATCGCATCGATGATGTCATTGCCTTCTATCTCACCATCCATGAATGCGGACAATTTTTCTTGCTGTTGCGTCATATATTCATTTCCAGATCAAAGTGATCGTTAACTACCCTAACACAGCTGTTAGTCATCGTGGAAAAAAGAAAGTTCATCTTTTTTTGATTTTATTTCTTTTTAATTTTCTAACAACGGTTGAATAACTTTATCAATCGCCTCTCGGGCCCTAAAAATACGGGATCTTACCGTACCTACAGGACACGACATTACGTTCGCGATTTCTTCATAGCTCAACCCTTCAATTTCACGCAGCGTTATCGCCATGCGTAAATCGTCCGGCAGCTTTTCAACTACCTTAAACAGGGTTTCTTCAATTTCCTCAGATAGCAGGCTTCGTTCAGGTGTTGATTGCTCTTTTAAAGCATCGCTACCTTCGTAAAAATCAGCTTCGTCAGCATCGACATCGCTTGCAGGCGGCTTGCGACCTTGAGATACAAGATAGTTCTTGGCACTGTTTACCGCAATGCGATAGAGCCAAGTATAAAATGCACTGTCGCCACGAAAATTAGGTAAGGCACGGTATGCTTTTATGAACGCTTCTTGCGTTACATCAGCAACGTCACCGGTATTTTTTACATAGCGAGAAACAAGATGCATCACTTTGTGTTGATAACGAGTTACCAATAAGTTGAACGCATTTTTATCGCCACGCTGTACTTTTTCGACCAGTTGTTGGTCGGTTATCTGCTCGCTCATTCGAGCCATTACTCCCTACTTCAACTACACCATAGCTCTAACAAGCATGTGTGTAGACGCGTTCTTTTTACAAAAGTTCTGTAAAAGCATTAAATATTTTAAAAAATGCTTAAGTCAGGGGGCAAGAATGATTGTGTTTTGCTACTCATCCTTTAGACTTGCCGAACCTTTGCTCGTTTGAATTGATATAAAAATACATGAAATCTGTATCGTCTTCACTAACTTCCACATCAAATGCAATAGAACATCGTTGTGACGTATTGATTATTGGGAGTGGCGCAGCAGGATTGAGCTTAGCGCTTAAGCTTGCCGACCATTGTCAGGTTATTGTACTTAGTAAAAGTGACCGCAATGAGGGCTCTACCCGCTATGCACAGGGTGGTATTGCCGCAGTATTCGATGAACAAGACTCTATAGACGCACACGTAAAAGATACGCTTGCCGCAGGCGCAGGGCTATGCGAAGAGCCTGCTGTAAGATTTACCGCAGAACGAGCAAAGGCGTCTCTTGAGTGGCTTATCGGCTACGGTGTGCCGTTTGATACAGAGAAAAGTGAATCCGGTGAGGAACGCTTTCACCTTACCCGCGAGGGCGGACACAGTCATCGTCGCATTCTTCACGCCGCCGACGCCACAGGCGAAGCGCTTCAAATTACGTTAAATGACGCAGTATCCACTCACCCAAACATTCACGTGTTTGAGCGTTATAACGCTATAGACCTTATTCCTTCTAAAGAAAAAAAGAACAGCGTGGTGGGTGCCTATGTTTGGAATAGGCAACAAGAGCACGTTGAAGTAATTCGCTCCCCTTTCGTTGCATTGGCGACCGGCGGTGGAAGTAAGGTATATCAGTACACATCGAACCCCGATGTGTCGAGCGGAGACGGCATTGCCATGGCATGGCGCGCAGGCTGCCGTGTAGCTAACATGGAATTCAATCAGTTCCACCCTACTTGCTTATTCCACCCGCAGGCACGTAACTTCTTGATTACAGAAGCGCTGCGCGGCGAAGGTGCAAACCTCTGCCACGCCGACGGCACCCGCTTTATGCACAAATTCGATGAACGTGGCGATCTCGCACCGCGCGACGTCGTGGCCCGCGCTATCGACTACGAAATGAAGCGATTGGGCGCTGACTGTATGTACTTAGATATTAGTCACAAGCCGGCCGACTTTATCGTTAAACACTTTCCTAATATTTATCGCAAGTGTCGCTCGCTTGGTATCGATATAACCCGCGAGCCCATCCCGGTCGTGCCCGCTGCGCATTACAGCTGCGGCGGCGTAATGACCGATTTTAATGCCAAAACCGATCTGAATAACGTGTATGCAATTGGTGAAGTAGCTTACACAGGTCTACATGGTGCTAACCGTATGGCGTCTAACTCTTTGCTTGAATGCGTGGTGTTCGCTAGCGCTGCAGCCGAAGATATTATTAAAAACCTTCCCAGTGCAGACTGTGAAGAGCCTATTGCGCCTTGGGATGAGAGCCAAGTTTCTAACTCGGATGAGGAAGTCATCATTCAACACAACTGGCATGAACTTAGACTTTTCATGTGGGACTACGTGGGCATTGTGCGAACAGATAAGCGACTTGAACGTGCCATGCGTCGAATTAAGTTACTAGAGCAAGAGATTACTGAATATTACTCACACTTCAGAGTGAGTAATAACCTGCTAGAGCTTCGAAACCTGGTTACAGTTGCGGAACTCATAGTACGATGCGCGATGGAGCGAAAAGAAAGCAGAGGGTTACACTTTAATTTGGATCACCCTGAGCAAGTAGACAACCCGATGCCAACAGTTCTTACTCCAAGAAAACAACTGTCTGGTGCTGACGTTGGCTCGCTAATTACTCAAGACAGCTTCGCTGATGCCGACTAGTATAATGATAATGCTCTATTTCGGATTGAAGAAGGTGCCTAGACTGAATGCGCCTCCTTCAAAGAAGAATGGGTATTCACGCAGCTTCATTTAGCACACTGCGTTAAATGAAACTGCGGAACATGGCCGCTAAACCAAAATGAATGAAGGCCAAAAAGTTATAATTAGTGCTCGATAGAAAGCATCAAATAAAAAGAGAGCAAAAATCGCATGCTCTCTTTTCACAATTCACTAAACATCAATCTCAACTAATTGACTGCTTTTAGCTTACCCATTCAAGCCTAATTAAACGTCAAGCTAAGCCTGATTAAACGCTAAACTAGCAGATAAGTGCACAAGGCTGTCATTACTATCGGTAACGTCTATAAGCACACTACTATCTGTTTTACAGTGCTGTTGAATGTGAATGTCACAAGGCAAAAACACGGGCTTTCTAAAGCGGCAGTTTACTTCTTTTACGTTCATAGATTGTCTAAAGTCTTGATGACTTACAAACGCCGACACAGCGCGTGACAATGTCCACATGCCGTGCGCTATAGGCTGTTTAAACCCAAATACTTTGGCAGATATTGCAGACAAGTGAATAGGGTTATAGTCACCAGAAAGCTTTGCATAGCGGCGACCTGTATTAGCCGAAGCAACAATTTCACCGATGAGCGCCCTATTCTCTAGTTCACAATCGTCATTAAAGTCATTTTTAGCACCCAGTGGCGCAACATGAACGGCTTTAACCTTCACTAAGTAACTACTTATCGCCCTGTAAACCAGGTTCCCTGTTTGCAGCGCTTCTAACATCACATCCACTTCCCAACCTCGGTTATGCGGTCTCACTTCGTGAAAACGCACGCGACATTCAAAGGGTTCGCTTAAATCGCAATGGTCTATTACCGATACTTTGTTAGCGGCGTGGATAAGGCCAAGCAAAGGAAATGGGCTTTGCTTGTCCAGCAAGCACTGCATTTGCAATGGTAAGGAAAGCATCTGCAAATAAAGTGGATGGGCATGCTCATTTGCCGGCCAGTCAACTTCCTGGCAAAAAGAAGCGTAGTGCACATTGTCGACATTGAGCGTTTTGGTATAGATGCGCTGAGGCAACGTAGGCGGTTTAAACTGCATAAGCTGCCTGGCGTCAACGCGTTTAAATAACGCTTTTATATACTCACGAAACATCTTTTTAATTCCTTTAAGGCGTTGCTTTTCGGGCCAAGATAATGGCTCTAGCCAACCGGCGATAGTCTGCTTCGCAGCACTCACCTTTTAAGATCCAAGCGAGATGGCTATGATCTTTTTCAAACCATCTGCGTTTTTGGCGCAGCACATTGATACACAGCCCCCAAGTAAAGAGCTGGGAAGAATGATGAATGTTCATTGATATGCCGTCGACCTGAGCATCAACTAACAAGCTTCCTTTTGGCATGCTTTGCAAATCCAGTGGGAGCGTGCTGTCGTCAACAACCCGGATAATACCATCGCTGGTCAAAGAGAGAGCGTATTGAGTAGCAGAAATTTTGTTACTAAACGCGTCATAAAGACGCCAGAAAATAACCAACGTAGTTGCAACAGCAACAAGCGCTATCAATTTTGAGAAGCTCAGCCAAGACCACAAGTATTGAGGAAGGCTGCACAATGCTGCGAAAAGACAAATAGCAACGCATACTTCCCCAAATAACCTTCTAAACCTATTGTGCTTAATGCAAATTCTATACTTTGACACGGTTGACGATAGTCGCCACCATGGCGGCTAGCTCAGGATCTTCGCACTTCTGGTGTCCCATGATCCATGCAAACAGATCTGGGTCGTCGCTGGTAAGTAAACGTTCAAATGTCTCTTGATCTTCATAACTTAAAGAATCGAAGGCTTCTTCCACGAAAGGAAGTAAAAGTACGTCTAACTCTAGCATGCCTCTGCGGCATGCCCACTTTAATCGGGCTAATCTTTTAGGTTCAAACATATGTCTTTCATACCGTTTTTTATTCGCTAACAATAATACCATGCCCTATGCGTGGGGATCACTGCTCTTTTGGTCAGATAGGCAAACTAAATAGAACTTAATCTGCGCACATTCCCATGTATTGCCCTTGAATATTGCTGGTTTTACCATACCTTGAGTACATACAGCGAATTTTACAGTGGTGAATATGACATCTATCGCATCATTACAACGTCTTCCAAGTGAATTTGTGGTCAAGCTTTCAAATGCCATGATAATTTCTTTGGAAGGAGAACAGGCCGACAGTTACCTGCAAGGGCAAATTACGGTCAACATTAATAAGCTAGACAATAGTACTGCCAGACACTTCGCCCATTGTGACAACAAAGGCAAAACCTGGTCTACCGGGTACGTAACTCGCCACCAAAACAAATTATTGTTGATTACCAATGAAGATGCGGGTAATCATTCATTAGCACAGCTTAATAAATATGGTGTGTTCTCTAAGGTTGATATCCGCGACGAAACACAAACATACAGTGCTCACTTTATTTCGCTTTGTGCGGTGAAAACTAACGAAGTAAAGGCAACGTTAAGCCAGCTTTTCTCCGAAAACGAAGTAGAACGCCTTCTTGAGAGCGATACTCCTGACAATGGTTCTCTTGAAAAAGTCGAGAGCGAACACGGCGTCGCCTATTTTGCCAATACTAGCTGCAAAGGAATTATTGTTCTTTTAGAAGATAATGGCGCAAAGCAAATAAATTCGTTAATAGAAACACAAACCCTTTCTTGCTATCCCCAAACTGTGTTTGACGCTATACAAATTCAAAGCGTACACGCTTTGGTGCAAGGCGACGCGGTGGCGGAATATGTGCCACAAATGATAAATGTGCAGGCGCTTAACGGTATCGACTTTGATAAAGGTTGTTATATGGGGCAAGAGGTGGTGGCTCGAACCCGCTTCTTAGGTAAAAACAAACGCGCCGCCTACAGCTTTAAGCTTGAAGGTAACCTAGATATTAAACCTGGCGATGCATTAGAAAAGCAGTTGGGTGAAAATTGGCGTATAGCAGGCAAAATACTCAATGTAGCGTTGCTCGATGAAGAAACCTGGTTTATTGCTGTGTTGAACAACGACACCACCAGCGAAGATTTACACAGATTGGCTGATAATAATGCCATTACCTGTTACCCTAATGCTTTGCCGTACAGTATTGAGCAGAAAGCTAGCAATATTGTGAAAAAACGTCGATAAGCAGTTTTTACTGCATTACATTTATTGCCCTGAATTCTGAAAGGGCCAAGATAGGATTTGTTATGACAATTACTTCTGACAGCGTTGTAACGCTACACTACACCGTATCTACCGAAGACGGCACAACGCTAGACTCTTCAGAAGGGAAATCGCCACTAGTAGTACTACTAGGCCGTCGCTTCTTAATTGAAGGACTAGAAGATGCACTTATTGGTAAATCGAAGGAAGATAGCTTCAACGTTTCAGTAACCCCTGAAAAAGCCTACGGTGAACGTGCTGACGAACTTGTGCAAACCGTACCACGATCAATGTTTGACGGTATGGATGTTGAAGTGGGTATGTCTTTCCGCGCAACGACGCCCCAGGGTGAGCAATCGGTAATTATTATTGAAACAACTGACGAAGAGGTTGTTGTTGATGGTAACCACCCACTTGCCGGTATTCCGTTAACTTTCGACGTATCGGTTGTTGACGTGCGTGAAGCTACGCAAGAAGAGCTTGAGCACGGTCATGTGCACAGCGAAGGCGGTTGTGGCCACGACCACTAAGCTATTCCTCCCTTACTTTTCAATAAATATTGAATCTGTATAAACAAAAAGGAGCCATCGGCTCCTTTTTCATTTGCTAAGCAATACCATTTTGCATAGATAATTGCCCACCAGGAAGGCGCTGGGAAGCTTCCTAGCAAAGCATGGGAATGCAGGAATGGTTTAATACACGTTAAATCGCGTCTTCGTTTTGCTCACCAGTACGAATGCGTACTGCACTTTCGACGCTGTAGACGAAGATCTTACCGTCGCCGATTTTACCCGTCTTTGCAGATGACTGGATAGCTTCTACCGCTTGTTCAACGCGGTCATCATCTAAAACAAGCTCAATTTTGATTTTAGGTAGGAAGTCTACTTGATACTCTGCACCGCGATAAAGTTCAGTGTGGCCTTTCTGGCGACCGAACCCCTTCACTTCTGACACTGTCATCCCTGCGATACCGACTTCAGCTAGCGCTTCCCTAACATCGTCCATTTTGAACGGTTTAATGATAGCTTCAATTTTTTTCATGACTACAACTCATCGTAAATTGTTGGAATTGGCACACGCTTATGCTGTGTACGCTCATAAATATAGAGCAATTTCTCTTCCACTTCTGCAGAAACAGGCTTGCCTTCCAAAAAATCATCGATTTGGTCGTAAGACATGCCTAGCGCTTGCTCATCAGCTTTTTGTGGCGACAGGCTTTCTAAATCAGCGGTTGGCGCTTTGGTGATTACATTGTGCGGTGCACCTAAATGGGCAGCCACTGCACGTACTTGGCGCTTACTAAGTCCAAATAACGGGGCTAAATCACACGCTCCATCACCGTACTTGGTATAAAACCCTGTAATATTTTCAGCCGAATGATCTGTACCTAAAACCAGCCCGTCAACCATTCCCGCAATTTCATACTGTATAACCATGCGAGTGCGTGCTTTAACATTCCCTTTCACAAAGTCTTGTTTCGCTTCATTGTCAGGAAGAAGATTAGCACTGGCAAGCGCTTGTGAAGTAGACGCATGAATAGCATCTGCGCCAGGTTTTACATTCACGGCAAGAGAGTGAGAGGGTTGAATAAAATCGATAGATTTCTGTGCATCTTCTTCATCAGCTTGTGTATCATAAGGCAAGCGGACTGCAATAAACTGGTAGTTTTCGTGATGTTCATCATTTAATTCATTTACAGCCAATTGAGCCAAACGACCCAACGTACATGAATCAATTCCCCCACTAATCCCCAGCACCAGTGAATTCAAACCAGAGGTAAGCAACTGCTTTTTGATAAACGATACTCGACGTGCAACTTCATATTCCACATCGATTTCAGGCAGCACTTTCATTTCATCAATAACTGCTTGTTTTTGCATTGTAATATCCACGTATTTTTGAGGCGTCCTGGAACCCGATTCTACGACAATATCACGTTAGATGTTAGTGATATCCCCGTATCATTTGAATAACCCTGTACTTAGTCGCAATGGTAAGCACAGCTTTTTTTTAAGTAATTATTTTAAAGCGTAAGCATGACCCGTGTGAGATAGTTAACCGTAAGGCGTATGGTCAACGATGCGATATCACGGTAAAACATACCTTTATTGTCAGAGTTTAGTTTAACCTAAAATATAGGTGAGTAATGCATATTTATCGCGTAGTTTCATTACATCAAAGATAGAATAAAAAAGTAGAGTTAACGTGGCGATGGTTTTAGCTCAAGGTCAGTCCTAGTGGCTCAGACACCCAACGAGCATTAGCTTTACCTACCGTTTGTTCGGCGCAATCTATAAGCTAAGATTTAGTAAAGTTTGGAAAATAGTAACCTCACAATGATAAGAACAAAATTAAAACAACATTCACAAGCCTTTATTAATCAAAGAGGTCTTACGCTCTTGGAAATGCTCGTCGCCGTTGCTGTGGTGGCGATAATTCTTACTACTGTCGCTCCAAGTATACAGAGCGTTCTTATCAAAAATAGAATCACTTCAGATATAAATAATCTAAGTGCCGTTGTTCAACGGGCTAGGTTCACCGCGGTAGACGAGCAAGCCAGTGTCATTTTGTGCCCAACAGAAAACTACGAGGCCTGCACCAGCAGTTGGAAAAAAGCGAAAATGGTATTTGTAGATACAAACGGAAATGGTAGTCGTGACAATAGCGAGTCGCTTATTATAGCGAGCGATCCGCTTAACTCTGCAAACGCTATCTACGGTGTAACAGGAAGCTTGTCTTTTGATGAGCAAGGCGCAATCAGTACGGCAGCAACAATTACGTTGTGTCCTAAGGACAATGATGACGACTATGCGTCTGCTCTTTTACTCTCTTTGTACGGAAGAATTTCAGTAGCTGTAGACAGTGACGGCGATGGTAAAAAAGAAGACTTAGATGGAAATGCGCTGTCTTGTAATTGATAGCCTAAGTTAATTCCCACAATTACCAGCCGAGTTTAGTATACGCAGTTTATAAACTAGGCCTATTACTTTGTTACCAACATTCTCTTGGGGCCAACGACGTTTCACTGATTCTTATAATTCTACAACTGTCACTCTGCTTCTTAAATAAGAGAGTAGCTGCCATTTCATATTCACCGCTTTGACTCATCGTTTGCGCGATGCTGACTTTGTCCATATTGGCTTGAGGAAGTGCGGTTAACGGCAGATAAACACCAGATTCTAACCAACTTCTCGACTGCAGAGACTGAATTGATAACAAGTACGCTTTTACTTGATTTACTTGGCTTGATTGCCAAGTTGAAATAACCGCAGTAGTCGTTGCTAAGCTCAGTACACCAACGATAGCCAGCACAGCTAGAGCCTCAACAAGTGTAAATCCAGCCCAAATATTTTGCCTGTCTAACCCAATGTCATTCCCTTCCATGGTACAGCTTTCTCTCAATAAGTTTTTCAGTAAATTAAGCCTAACAATTTACCGTTAGCACTTTTACTGGACTTGCGTATGGCTTTTCCTGAAGGAAGAAATAAAAACAGAGAAAAGAGTGGGTATGGGCGCGCAATAGGCATGTCGCTCATTGAATTACTTATCGTAATATGTATTACAAGTATACTGTCGGTAAGCGCGGTTCCGTCATTTCAAGCGTGGTTAGAACGAAACGATTTCAAATATTTTGCGTCGCAATTTGCCAACGCCGCCAAGCAAGCGCGGATTTATGCACTAACCCGTAAAAGGCCTTTTTACCTAATCACAAAATTTGAAAATGCGAACTGCGTAATAATCAGTGACTATGAAGACTGTACCTGTTCAACATACCGGCACTGCGCGCAAAATGATGCCGCGTATTGGGAGCTTCCAGCAAAATGGAATGCAAAGCTAACAACACTGAATGAAAAAGACAAAACCGTAGCTTTCAATCAACAAGGTACGCTTGATTTCGGCAGCGCCACAACATTTAAGCTATCCAGTAACCATTTTGCAGCGAAAGTAACCATTAGCCCTCTTGGGCGTGTGAAATTATGTAGCGAACAGTACATTATAGGCATTCCGCCATGCTAACCTTCTTGAAGACATTAAACTGCTCAAACACAAATAAATTTGGTGGCTATAGCATTACAGAGATTATGGTGGCCTGCGCTCTGTCAGGCATACTAGTAATAGCGATAACAACATACAGTGTACAGTCTCATGTGAGCTTATCGTCGATACAACATGCCATCGCTATAGAAGAAGACGCCCGAGCACTAGAGGATACTATTTCGCGGCATTTAAGCAGGGCTGGATTTGTTGAAAATAACAGCACGCTTGCGCCATTTTTAGCTCTTGCAAGTAACAGCCACTCACCGCCACACGTAACTCTTGATCACCGCGCTGGTGAAACACCAAATAGCTGTATTACGTTTTCCTATGACAAAAATCGAAGCGGCGCCATTTCTGCGGCGCAAGATGAAATGTTTGGGTATCGACTACACGATAAGTCAATCGAATACAGAGTTGGAGGAAAAACCTGTGAACAAGGGGGTTGGTTTGACTTGACCGACCCAAAGACTATCAAAGTGACTCAATTCTCTGCAAATATTATGCACAAAAGCAGCTGGGGTGCCGCTTATGAAATTAACTTCAGCCTACAAAGTGTGATAGACCCCAGCTTTGTGGTAGGCAAAACGTTTGTGGTGGAGGTAGTTAATGAGAGGTAAAGCATTATTAGAAAAGAAGAATACCACCACGTACAGACAAAGCTTTATGTGCACGCATTACTTTTTAAAAGGGAAACAACAAGGTATGGTGGTCCTCGCAATTGTCGCCATACTTCTGAGTGTAGTAACGTTTACTACCATAACCACATCGCAAAACGTTCAACAGTACTATGCCATTCAGAAAATCAGACAAGATAGTGTAAGCTCTCACGAAATGTTAAAGAAACACCTTAAAAGTGTAGCAATGGCGCTTAGAACACAGAGCATTTCAACGGCACTAAGCACTACAAACAAGCCTTTTCTCTCGACTACAGTGCTTAAAGAAAGCCTAAAGGGTGATGAACAGCAGCCGCTCACGCACTACGAAGTAAGCGTTTCTCACAGTACAGAAAGCATTAAATATAAAGCTAACTTTCTTCGTTACCCTGCCCTTCTAAGACTGCCAACCACAGCGCAGCTATTTTCATGGGATAGCCAACTAACTCTTTGGTTGTTCAATCGAAGTGTGGCCGAGCTAAGTTCAGCATTTTTTCCAAATAGCGTGACAGCTTCTGATTGCCACAACTTGCTGGATGCCACCGTCTATTGGATAAATGGAGACTGCGTTTTAACGTATAGTGATCTAACACATACATCGAGTTCAGCACCTACCTTGCTAATCGTGGTAGATGGAAATGTTACTATAAGTGCGAATACTCACTTCTCTGGGCTCATCGTCATGCTTTCGACATCTGCAGCTACCCATGAACTTCACCTTGCCCATTCAAGCTCAATTGAAGGCGCATTCGTATCTAATGCTCAGTTTCAACAGCAGATTAGTGGCCTGTTGACACCCTCAGCACAGGTTCTTAGAAATCTACAGACAGGTACTAAGATGGCGAAAATAATCCCTATTCCGGGAACTTGGTATGACATCGATTAAAAAACCACATCAAAAAGAGTTCAAAAGCATATTGGCAGCTAAAAACGTGACTGCGCCTAAAAATGATAGCTTAAGATCTCTCCGTGGCAATGGATGCAATGGCGGAGTATTAATAGAGGTACTCATCGCGCTTTTTATTTTTATGAGCTCTAGTGTTTATTTACTCTCTAGCGAGATTAAAACGCGGGTACTTTTGCAGGCAACATTAAAGTTGCAAGACGAACAGACACAACAGTTAAATACTACGAGATTAGCCCACACGCAAGATAATGTAGAGCAACGCTGGGAGGATATGGCAGTGTTTGGTATTCCGGTAATCACACATTAGCGCATTATTGTTCGCCAAGGTGTAATAAAAAGATGCATCAGTTCAGCGTTAGCAAGACCAGCAATATTCACCGGTTTCAAGCGAGCCGTTATTGTTTTTGTCCCACCCTTTTCTACCATCGCTGAAGTAGTAAAGGGTACCATCTGAAGCTTGGCCCGAGCCCGATACAGGGGTTGCTCTTAACTCAAAATCAGTTGCGCTTGCAGATTGAATAGTTAAATTATATCTACGGCTTGCCGCCGGCTCTGAGGAAGGCGAATGCGTTGCGAAAATTGAAGGGGCCCCCGTGTCACTCCCACTAGCTCCTGCGCCTTTGTAACTAAAAGAACCACTGTGATGCCGCTCCATCGCAGACGCTAAGCCTAGCAGGTCGGCCTGACCAGTACCGCGATAACCATCGGCAATTACTCCCTGATACGACGGATAGGCAATGGCCGCGATTATGCCGACAATAGCCACCACTATCATCAATTCAATAAGTGAAAATCCGCGTGACTGTTTTTTGAACTTCATTATTATTCCCTTTCTGTTTCCGAATGCCAACTACCGCGCTGAATACGCTCAAATCGCCCGTAAATATTTTCAGCTAAACATTCAAATGCGCTGGTACAGGCTTCGTCGTTACCATCTTCATCAACCTCGATTACCGCAGAAACACACTCTGTCCCCAAACACACAACAGGGCTAACAATGTCTTCTATTAGTATTTTGGTCTCCGGTGCTATGCCCGTTTGCTTTAAATCAGCAGTCCTGTCGTCAGCATTAACTTCACCGTCGTTGTTTACATCAGTGACAGCGTTACCATTAAACATACTAACAAGGTAAGCTCGACTACTTCCCGTTGGAGGTGCACAAGCACTGGTGTTACTAACAGCTGGAATATAAGTGGTAAAGAAAACTTTGTAATCAATAATAAGCGGCGACGACAGTACTTTCTCACCGTTTATCGTTAAGTTTAAATACCACCCGTCTTTATTGGCGAACGCTGCTGCCGCCAGAGCTCGTTCGCTTTCATCACTACTATTTAAGGCGTGACTCGTTGCGTTATACATTTTACTTTCGGTCACCGTTTCCATGTAAGTATATCTGCCATTTTCATCACGTTTAAAGACGCCGCTATCTTTAAGCATATAGAAATTGTCTTCTACTATTGTATCAAGCGGAGATGCGCGCCATCCGCTCCCCAGCGCAACGGCATAATACAATTCATCACCTAACGCGATCTCCGTTACATCCGGACCATAGTAAAAACGGCGATTGGTTTCTTCTGTATCGCCACCGAAGTCAGCAATGCGTGCGCCTTTAATAAAGTCAGCGCCAGACTCACCGTTATAGATGTCTAGGCGAAACAGTTGGCCGCCTGTATCAGCGATATACATATGATCGGCTTCCCCGTCATTATCCCTGTCTATAACAGAAATACGCCCAGGAATGCTGTAAGTCATGTTAGCTAAATCAAGGTCAGAATTCTCATTACTGGCATGCCAAAGTAGACTTCCGGTATCAGCATCAAACATATAGACTGCGTTACCCACGACGTCGTTAGCTCTTAACGAGCGGTCATCTTGAGCGTCATCATAACCGCCACCAACAATCATCACATTTTTTACAACGCCACCCATATTTACTTTGGTTATGGTTGGTTTTGACCATGTTTGACCAAGCCTAGTGAGGGATCCGTCTCCGCCAGTCAGTTTAAATTTTAGCTTAGGTGAGTCTTTCGCTGTAACGTCAAAGACATAATAATTCCTGCCGCCTCTTCGCATACCAACGTAAAGATATTTTTTGCCCTCAACAGTTCGAAGAACCATGTCACCATCAAGGCCATATTCATGGTCTAACGATGGAGTATCTTTATAGAAGTGATGCAAGTTTTGCAGCAGTTCTTTTGGCATGATGGCAAAGTTTTCTTCACCGGTAGCAGTATCAAATGAGTGAAGCATTCCTTGGTTAGTTGCAACGAAAATGGCCGAATCGTTAGTGCCGTAATTCACAATAATTGGCTGTGAATGAATAGGGTCACCCATTTGCGTTCTATAGTCACTGGTACTGCCATTGCCATTGCTGTCTTTAACATCGACACCGCGCGCCCACTTTAATATCGCATCTCTCAACTCATTCGCGTCGGCTTCACTTTGAATGGCGAGATCTGCGGTTGTAATAGAAGAGTTGTCTTCATGAAGCGCATTGTCCTCACCCACGATAGTGCCCACACTATCAAACACATAAATGTTACGATTTATTCCCAGACGACTAGCTGCTCCACCTTCACTCACCTCGCTACCGTCGGCAAGTGTCGACCAATAGCTATGGGAATTCTCTGCAAAGAACCCGGTTTCGCTATCTACTGCACCGTGGCTGTTCTTATCCAGAATTTCGTCACCACTTAACCGATAGCGTTTCAAATTGCCTGGCCAAATTGCGCCTTCGCTAGGTTTAAATAGTGCGAAATACAGCTCATCTCTATGGGTAAGGCGGTTCAGTTGGTTCACTGCAACACCAGGAGAAACAAATGTTGCGTTCACGTCTTTAACAGAACGCAAGATAGTATTGAAAGCTTCAAGCAAATCAGTGCTATTGTCTGCCTGATAAAAGCCTCCGCCACTTTGCAGCGCAAGTTGGTTGAGGAAGTTATTAGCGGTATTATTCGCCGCGAAACCTATCGTGTGCGTTATCACTCTAGGACCAATAACCGATGTAGAGCTGTCGCTGATATTTTTAACTAAATCAAGACCACACTTTTCGCCACCACTTCCAGTACAACTTTTGCCCAACAGTGTCTGTATTTTAGACACACTATGGTTGTTATTCGCTTCACCGTCAGACAGCAGTACTATGTGATTGTTGGTTTGGCACTGTAAGTCAGAAACAGGGGATATATAAGTCGCGGGCGTAGGAATTTGTTCGGTTACGCAATCACTGTCGGATAAATTATCTTCTGTGCATCCAGACGGCAAAATGGAATCTGCACCAATGTAGGAGCTTCGATGACTTACCCGCGTACTCCGTCTTACTGATGAACTAACATCGCTTTCTCCACGCTTTCGACCATAATCGACATTTCGTCCGCCATAGTAATTTGCTGCTTCTAAAAGCGTATCTACGATTGGTGTAAATCCGTTCGCGCTCAACTCATCAATCTTACTGGTTAAATGTTCGCGTACTGAGGCTGTAGCGCCAGGCGTAGCTGCGCCATTAAACTTAACAACTAGTCTTGGCGCTTTAGATGGCGAATTGTAGGTATGCGCTCCTCTATAAGACACGAAATCGTCCATTACAAAAGCCATATCATTGCCCGACTGCCAGCCAGACCGGTCGACGATTTGTTTAACAATACTGCTTATGTCAGGTGTCCGATAATCGTTGTTATTATAGAAGGCTGGCATTGACCACGTAACGCCAGAGGTCTTTGGCAGATTCCGTAAGCGGTAGCGCCTATTGGGATGAAAATCGGATGCATCATCATCGGCCACACCTCGAATTCGCATACTTGGATTGCCGTAGGTCACTGTGCCGTAAGCCGTGAACTCAAGATACGCCTCTGTTATTTCGGCGCCTTGTGGAATATTTACATTTCTAAAGCGAACGCCTATGTAATCGTTATAATTTGGATGAAATGTAAGTTCACTTCCTGTATTCGGATAGCCATTAGTGTCCTCCTCAGAGTTATCTTTAGCGTTACCAACCTGATAGATACCCTCCCCTTGTACGCACCCCGTCGCCGTAGAATCGTCATATGAAACGACTAATTGCGGTGCACCGCTTTGCCCTACATCACTCGCCCTTGCCTCTCGACCGCTAGCTGCATCCGAACTAGATCCTTCTATAAGAATATTTAAGTCCTTCCCGCCACACCAAGCAGACATATCCACAACTTCTTGAATGACTGCACTAATATCTGGCGTGGTAATAACCTCACCTGAGGCTGGAAAGCTGTTATCGGTCGACCATTCGACATTAGCGGCTGTCTTGGCTCTTTCGCTTAGATTGTTGCTGGTAGAAGAAAACGCGGTACTGGAAGCAGATGCTTCAGCTGAAATGACAAGAGAAGTTCCTGCAACATTAAACCTCTCAGAGGTGAGGCGGATATTAGCACTTAAGATAGTGGCCCCTTGCGGTATGTTTAAATCAGTAAAGCGCAAACCAGAAGTTACGGTTTGTGTGCCACTACTTAATATCAGATCGTTGCTGTCAGTAGTCACACTACCATCTATTTCATGGGCATCATGGTTATCGTCTTTAGTTGAAATAATAATTTCAGGACGCACAGCCTCATCAATATTACGGATCGGATAAAGGATTGGACCGCCATAATCAGAGAAGCGCATCAGTCCGGCATTAATGTTTGTGGCAGAGCGCAGCGCGTCTTTTAGCGCGTTTTGCACTCGGAGCATTCTGGTCTGGCTGGTGTTATCGTAAGACCCCATACTACCCGATGAGTCCATAATGAAGAGCACATTGGGGTTATAAGTAACCGCATTGCTAGCATTCCCTAGATAGATATCGAGATCATCGCCAAAGGCAGAAAAGCCAATACAGCTAAACAACGTAATAGAAGCAAGGTAATGTGTTATTTTTTTCATCATAATACCTATTGTGAAGCCGGGCCAAAAACGGATGCAGCCAAGCTGTTGGCAACCACTGTGGACTTACCCGAAACTTTTCCGCAGCCTCTAATAATAAATACGTGGCAGTTAATATTACTTCCACCAATCACGTTGCTTGAACCCCGGCAAGCTTGTTCACGAATAAACGCCGTCCGCGACCAGCTTTTTGAAGAAGCCGCACTTTGGTAAGTACCATCCGTAATATGCCTGTTTCCCACCACTAACCCCCCATCAGTCATGAACCTATCAGTCCACTGGTCATCGTCGAAACAGCTCATAGTATCCACGTCAGGGTCAAATATATTACCTTGTCTGGCTTCGGAGAGGGGGTCAGTTTTTGTCGGATCAGTTAGCAAGGACTCATCTTCTGACTCGAAGAACACGCCTGCAATTGCCGACTCAGCGGCGTCGAATGCTAAACCGCTTTGCTGCATAGACACGGCCATTTTCGATTGGGACAAACTACTTGTTACCGCACTGACGCCTAAAACCGTTATCGACAGTAAAACAAGCAATGCAAACACCATAACTAAGCCTTGCTGTTTCATCGCGAACTCCTGACAAAATTTTTCATATTTCTCAGCGCTAAAGTCTTTGTAAACACTTGATAATAATGAGCGGTTCCCATTGTTACCGATGCTTCATTTAAGAGCGCATACTTTTGCGTCTGACTCTGTCTCACTTCATTCTGATAACTTTTAAGCATAATAGCCCAGCGTAACGACACCACTTGTTGATTAAGGGCTCTTAAATTATCGATATCGTCAGCTGTTACATAAGTCACGGCTTGACCATTTGAACCCGTGATTACGTCTGACACTCCAAATTGCACTTGAAAGCTTTCTACATTGTCTAACAAAGTGATAGTAATGGGAGCAACGGATTGCGATTTAAGGCCAAGAAGGACGCGCCCATCGTATCCCGTACATTTGAGCGTGTTGCCACTGACGAAATAATGATTAACTACGTGAAACTCACGGCCCGCATAGCCATGCGAGTTTCCTGTACAATCTTCGTTATTTAATAGGCTGACAACGAGTTTGTCGCTGCCACCGCTTCCCGTTTGTACGCTTCCTAATGTAGTTTTCGTGGGGAAGTCACCAGCTATGGCAATAGGATGATTTTCGACATAAGCAGCTTCAGCAACAATATCAACAGATGTGTCGACATTTGCGACGATTTGGTCATAGCGTCCGACTTCGTAAAATTCTGCAGACAAACGCGCCATAATAAAACGCCCTGACTCTTGAACTTGCGCCACAGCTTGATTCAGCTTGTTTGTTACACTTGAGCTAACCAATACCTGAATCACTGCCCCAGAGATAACTAGACCTAACGTCAAAGTAATCATTAATTCTACAAGGGAAAAACCAACCTGTTTGCGTTGATTTAGGGCCTTCATAGCGTGATGTCCTTAAAAACACAAGCATTGCTGTCGCCATCGGCTTTATTGCAGCGAGAGTTCAGCTGATATTGCTGATTACCGGACGACGATACTGGCCACATAAGCAAAACCTCCACTCGAGAGCCCGGACTACAGCTGTACGTATCAGCGGTATTATTATCAGCACAAGATACAGACACTGTGGTTTTTGGATTGGTTTGTACTGCAGAGCATGATAATGCCCAGCCGTCGTATTTGGCCATTTGAATTTCGGTACAAGATTGCCCTTCACAATTGGGGATATCAGCGGGTCTTGTTAGACAGCAGCCGTAGTAAGGTTGAGCAGCGCTAGCACAACTAAGACCTGAGAAATTGTAAGTAGTGTTCGAAAAGTAGTCGTTGTTCGCTACCATGCCGTCACCAACGGTTGCTGGACGAGCAGCAGCCCTTAATCGCTCTGCCACTTGTGCAGCAACCATTTCAGCCTGCGTCCTGCTAATTGCGTCTTTGTTAGCAAAAGAGCCGGTAAATTGAAGCGCAGCGACACCTAGCAGACCTACTGCCAATATAAACAGAGTAATTAAGATCTCTATGAGACCAACACCGTCTTGCGTGCAAAGCGTGCTTCCTTTCACTTGGTTTACCGCCACTTTTTTAACTTTCATCACCTTTGCCAAATTCAAAATATAGGAATGGGTGTTATCACCAATTTAGTATAGTAAGGCAAAAGCGTATTACACTGGGTATCATTGGTTATCAAAACGTATAATTTTTAGCTATATTTTGCATGGCAAATTGGTTGTGAACCTAAGCATAGCTTGATCAAACATAGCACAGGAGCAACCGTTTAGTAGCGCATTTAAAACAATCTGTATTGCGAAACCGGCGGTTGCCCTGTAAGGATTCTGAGGCTTCGCGCCCGCTAAAACGATTGCTGAGATGACGCCGCTTCCCTCTCACTAAATTTGCAATTGGCTAAAAGCTCTTTTGATTTAAGGTATTATTATCTATTCGTAAGCCGTTGAATTTCCAGTAGACAAAAGCATAAAAAAACACCGCAACGAAGTGCGGTGTTTATGTATTGTGATATTGCGGCTAAATTAACCGACTTGTTTAACGCGCAGCTCTTTAGGTACAGCAAATTCCACATTCTCTTCGCGTCCAGCACGCTCAGACGCTGAAACTGCGCCCCACGCTTTAAGCTTGTTTACCACACCTTGCACTAACACTTCCGGTGCTGACGCGCCTGCGGTAACGCCAATATGCTCAACACCTTCCAGCCATTCCTCTTGAATACAATTAGCATCAGCAATCAAATACGCTTTTGCGCCAATTTTTTCAGCCAACTCGCGAAGACGGTTCGAGTTTGAGCTATTCTGTGCACCAACAACCAGTAATACCTGACAATCTTGGGCTAGGTCGCGCACCGCATCTTGGCGATTCTGCGTGGCATAGCAAATGTCGTCTTTTCTCGGGCCATTGATTTTGGGGAACTTAGCGCGAAGTGCATCGATAACATCAGCGGTATCATCAACAGACAGCGTAGTTTGGCTGCAATAATAAAGGTTGGTCGGGTCTTTAACTTCAAGCGTTGCCACATCAGCTTCAGATTCAACTAAGTAAATACCGCCATCTTCATTGCTGTACTGCCCCATGGTGCCCTCTACTTCAGGGTGACCAGCATGACCAATCAAGATACATTCAGTGCCCGTTTTGCTAGCGCGGGTAACTTCCATATGTACTTTCGTTACTAAGGGGCACGTGGCGTCAAAGACCTTTAAACCGCGATTTTCCGCTTCTTTTCTTACCGCTTGCGATACGCCATGGGCAGAAAATATTACTATGCTGTCGTCTGGTACTTCGTGAAGTTCATCCACAAATAACGCTCCACGCTCACGTAGCCCATCTACCACAAATTTATTGTGTACCACTTCGTGGCGCACATAAATGGGCGGTTCGAACATTTCAAGCGCGCGCTCGACTATGGTAATAGCTCTGTCTACGCCTGCGCAGAAACCGCGAGGGTTAGCTAAATGAATTTGCATAACTAATTTCCACCTTGTGCAGAAGCGCCAGGTTTAACATCAATGATTTCCACATCAAAGATAACCGTTTGACCGGCTAACGGATGATTGAAGTCTACCGTAACAGAGTCTCCAGCAGCACTTCGAATAATTCCAGGAATTTCCGAACCATCTGGCTGTGCAAACGCTAGAATCATGCCCTCTTCTACTTGCAAGTCAGCACCAAAGCGGCTTCTGTCCATATAGTGAATATTGTTCGGATCAGACTGACCAAAAGCATCTTCAGGGCCTAATGTAAATGACTTTTTGTCGCCCTTTGCAAGCCCGAGTAAACACGCTTCAAAATTGGGTGTCAGGCTGCCGTCACCCATTACCATTTTGGCAGGTTTGTTGTTAACTCGAGTGCTGTCAGCAGCGGAGCCGTCTTCAAGTTTTAAATCGAAGTGAAGAATAACTTCGCTATCTGCGCCAATTACTAAAGAATCTGTCATAACCTTTCCGAATACTACTTAATGGTTTCGCTACTTTTCGCGCCACTTACTTGCGCGTCTGCGCCTTCTTCACTTTTTTTATCGCCATTTTTAAACATGTCGATGATGAGTAAAGCCGCACCTATGAATATGGCACTATCGGCAATATTAAACGCCGGCCAGTGGTAATTGTTTACGTAAAAATCCAAAAAGTCGATGACATAACCATGAACTAAACGGTCGTAAACGTTTCCTAGTGCACCACCTAAGATAAAGGCAAATGCAACCGGCAGCATTTTTTGCGAACGAGGTGACTGTTTAAGCCACCACAAAATAACTGCACTTACTAAAACGGCAATGGCAGTAAAAAACCAACGCTGCCAACCACCGGCATTTTCTAGAAAGCTGAATGCGGCGCCGTAATTATGCACGTAAGTAAAGTTAAAAAACGGCAGTACCTGTATCGACTGATACAAGGACATACTGTCGATAACCGTGTACTTACTCCATTGGTCGAGGATAAACGCAATCGCGCTTATCCACAAAAAACGCAAGCCTGTTTCGCGAAAAAGCTTAAGCATAGTGGCGCTCTTCTCCATCACCGTCAATGTTTGTCACACAGCGGCCGCAAAGCTCTTCGTGACCTGCATGTGAGCCTACATCTTCACGGTGATGCCAGCAGCGAACACATTTGTCACCGCTTGCTTTATCAACGCTTAACCATAAACCTTCAACGTCTGTGGCTTTCGCATCAGACGGTGCACTGTCGACTTTCGTTAGCGTAACGCCCGACGTAATAAGTACGAAGCGTAGCTCGTCTTCAAGTTTTGCGAGTACGTTGTACAACGACTCGGTAGCATAAAGCGAAATGCTCGCTTCTAGTGAGCCACCTAGCTCGCCATCTTTACGCGCCTGTTCCATCGCTTGGTTTGCCGCGTCTTTTACGCTTAGCACTTGATGCCATAGGGCATCGTTAAACGTATCGCTTTGCGTGAAGTTATTAAACCCTTCATACCAGGTTTCAGTGAATACAAACTCGCTGCGCTCACCTGGCAGCGTTTCCCAGATTTCTTGTGCAGTAAAGCTGGTAATAGGCGCCATCCAGCGAACCAATGCTTCAATGATATGATACATGGCCGTTTGGCATGAACGACGGGCTAGCCCATCTGCTTTAGCTGTGTACTGGCGGTCTTTAATCACGTCTAAATAGAATGAGCCCAGCTCAATTGAACAGAAGTGCGTAAGCTTCTGTGACACTACCAGCAAGTCGTAGTTGTCATACGCTTCGATAAGCTCTTCTTGAAGTGCCTTAGCACGAGCAACAATCCAGCGGTCAAGCGCGACCATATCTTCTTCTGCAACCGCATCTTCAACCGAGAAACCGTTCAGGTTCGCTAGCAAGAAGCGTGCGGTGTTACGTACGCGGCGATAGCCATCTGCAGCACGCTTTAAAATTTCATCCGATACTGCAATTTCACCACGATAATCCGTAGACGCTACCCATAGACGAAGGATGTCTGCGCCTAATTTGTTAGTCACTTCCTGAGGCGCCACAACGTTACCTACCGACTTCGACATTTTTCTGCCGTGGGCATCTACCGTAAAGCCGTGTGTTAGCACTTCTTTATAAGGCGCGTGACCGTGCATGGCAGTAGAGGAAATAAGCGAAGACATAAACCAACCACGGTGTTGGTCTGAACCTTCAAGATACAAATCGGCAGAGGCCGGAATGTCATCGCGACGGTCTACAACAAAGTAGTGCGTCACACCTGAATCAAACCAAACGTCTAAGGTATCGGTCACTTTCTCGTAGTTATCTAGTTCGCTACCAAGCAGGGCTGCATCATCAAGATCCCACCACGCTTGAATGCCTTTAGCTTCAACTTCTTGAGCCACTTTTTCCATCAATGCCGCAGACTCTGGGTGGATTTCACCGGTAAGTTTGTGCACGTACAAAGGAATAGGCACGCCCCACGTACGTTGACGAGAGATACACCAATCTGGACGACCTTCAACCATTTTTTCAATGCGGTTTTGGCCCCAATCTGGGATCCATTTGGTTTGCTTAATCTGTTCAAGTGATTCAGCGCGAAGGCCTTTTTTATCCATGCTTACAAACCACTGAGGCGTAGCGCGGAAAATAATTGGCGTTTTGTGGCGCCAGCAATGCGGGTAGCTGTGCTCGTATTTTACGTTTAGGACAAGGTTACCCTTCTCTTTAACCGTTTCGATAATTTCATCGTTGGCTTTAAATACAAACTGACCTGCAAACAGCGGTGTGTTTTCGAGGTACACGCCATTGTTACCTACCGGATTGTATACTTCGATATCGTATTGCTTGCCCACGTTAAAGTCGTCAACACCATGAGCTGGGGCTGTGTGTACACAACCTGTACCAGATTCAGTTGTAACGTGGTCGCCTAGAATTAACGGAACTTCAAGGTCTAAGAATGGGTGATTAACTTTAAGCTTATCAAGCGCAGCACCAGTACAGGTTGCCACTTCACGGAAATCCTCAACGCCGTAGCGGCTCATGCAGCTTTCAAGCAGGTCCTGCGCGACCACTAGCCATTCGTTTGAAGGCTGAACTTCAACAATTGCATAGGTAAGCTCTGGGTGTAAGCTAATTGCACGGTTGGCCGGCAGTGTCCAGGGAGTGGTGGTCCAAATTACAACGCCTGCTTTATGTGTGGTTAAATCACCTTCAGACACACCAAACGCTTCTGCGATAGCAGCCACATCAGCCACTGGGAACTTAACGTCGATTGCCGGTGATACTTTGTCTTTGTATTCAACTTCTGCTTCAGCAAGTGCTGAACCACAATCTGTACACCAGTGAACAGGTTTGAAGCCCTTTTCTAAGTGACCAGAGTCTACAATTTTACTTAATGCACGAATGATGTCGGCTTCAGATTTGAAGTCCATTGTTTTGTATGGGTTATCCCACTCACCAAACACACCTAAGCGTTTAAAGTCAGCCATTTGGCCGTCAATTTGCTTTTGTGCATATTCGCGACACTTTTGACGAAATTCAGCCGCCGTAACTTTCTTACCTGGCTTACCTACTTTCTTTTCTACCATCAATTCTATCGGCAAACCGTGGCAGTCCCACCCAGGAACGTACGGAGAATCGAAGTCAGAAAGGTTTTTCGACTTTACAATAATGTCTTTAAGAATTTTGTTAACCGCGTGACCAATGTGAATATCGCCATTCGCATAAGGAGGGCCATCGTGAAGAATAAATGGCTTTTTGCCTTTTTTCGCTTCACGAATTTTGCTGTATACCCCTTTTTCCTGCCAGTCTTTAAGCATTTTCGGCTCGCGCTGAGCAAGGTTACCGCGCATCGGGAACGCAGTTTCTGGAAGGTTCAGTGTGGCTTTGTAATCACTCATAAAATTGTATTATCCGGTTACCTTAATTTTCACCCAATGCACTAACACATTGTGAAGGCGATATTCATGTTGCGATGTTCAAATTAAAACGCTGAATGTAAAAGGTTCAACGTAAAACTGTGTGTCGTTCTTACTAGCGCAAGGCTGACGTTATATGTTCTAGCACAGTGACTTACTGACGCGTTACGCGAACAAGGATCCACGTTAAAAAAATCGAGCTCAATAAAACTGATACGCGCAAAAACTTTTCGTGACTTTATCACGTTTAACTATGCTAATAACAGACGCGCTTGTGCTGCATCTGCTTGAATTTGATCTTTCAACGCCTCAAAAGAATCAAATTTAATTTCATCTCTTATTTTTGCCATCGGAAACACCGTAATGGGCTTGCCGTAAAGGTCAGATGACAAATCAAAAATATGGACTTCTAACTGGTTTCTTACCCCGTTAACAGTAGGACGGGTACCAATGTTTGCAACGCCGTTATAGTGTTTTCCATCTACGTCGACACGAACTGCGAACACGCCATGAATTGGCGTTTTTTGGCGTTTTAACATGACATTCGCGGTGGGAAAACCAATGGTGCGACCTTTTTTCTCGCCGTGAACCACCCTACCGTGAATAGCAAACGGGCGCCCTAGCATTTCGGTAGACAAACCGAAGTCGCTGTCAGCCAACGCTTCTCGCACCGCGGTAGAGCTTATTCGATGGGCATGCATGGTAAAACTGTGGGTGCTTACTACTTCGAAACCATATTGGCGACCTGCCGCCTCGAGCATTTCGAAATCCCCTTTGCGGCCATTGCCAAAACGGAAATCGTCGCCAACAACAAGAAATTTAACGCCCAGTTTGTCCACCAATAAATCGTGAACGAAGGTATCGGCACTTTGCTTAGCAAACTCCGCGTTAAATCGCACAGCAAGCAGTCTGTCGACACCTTGTTGGCGCAGCAATTCGTACTTTTCGCGAAGAGGGCTTATACGCGCTGGCGCTTTATCAGGCATAAAGACTTCTTCAGGCTGCGGTTCGAACACCATTACGGTGGCTGGAAGTGATAGCGATTTCGCTTTTTCAAGCACGTTAGCCAACACAGCTTGATGACCACGGTGTACGCCGTCGAACTTGCCAATAGTGAGCACACACCCTTTATGGTGCGGTTTTACATTGTTTAGCCCGCGGATAAATTCCACTGTTAGCCACTACCTTTTAACTGCTAGAAAATCAAAGCTCGCGATTATAGCCGACCGCGAGCACAATACCAAGCACACGGGCCATTCTGACTCCATGCGCTATTTCGCATCTATTGAATACTAATCGCCGCCGCTTCTAAAATGCCTGGGTCGCATGCCCAGCACCACCATGGTGGTCACAAACAGTATAACCGACAGCGAAATGGTTATTCCTACCTCTAACATTTGGGCGGAAAGAGACAATTCAAAGAAAGCTAAGCCTTGATCGCGATAATAAATAAGCCCGCCCATGGCAGCACTTGAGAGTATCACGCGCGCTATAAACAGAACCGAAGTACGGCTAAGCGCAAACACTCCTTGACGGTGAAGTGTTATATAGAGCAAAGCGGCGTTAAGCGTAGCTGACATACTGGTAGCGACAGCAAGCCCTACATAACCAAACGGAATCGCTAAAATAAGGTTAAACACCATGTTTGCGACCATACACCAAATACCAAATTTCACTGGCGTCTTGGTGTCTTGGCGGGAGTAAAATCCTGGCGCGAGAATTTTTACCAGCATAAAGCTGAGCAAGCCAAACGAGTACGCGGTAAGCGAGTAAGACGCCATAATGGCGGTTTCTGCGGTAAACGCGCCGCGCTGAAAAATAACGGTCAGAATAGGTCTTGCCATCACGCCAAGCCCCACTGCAGCAGGTATGCCCAATAAACACACCATGCGAAACGCCCAATCGATATTCGCAGCAAACGCTTTGGGGTTATTACTGACATGGTTTCGGGATAGCGTGGGTAATATGACTGTTGCGATGGCAATACCAAACAACCCTAGGGGAAATTCAAGCAGCCTGTCAGAATAGTATAACCAGCTAATAGAACCGGTAACTAAAAAGCTGGCGATGAAGGTATCAAATAGTAAGTTAATTTGACCCACTGACACACCGAACAAGGCTGGGATCATCAAGGTCCGTACTTTTACTACGTTTTCGTCATGCCAGCCCCACTTTGGCTTTACCAAAAGCCCAGCCCTGAACAAAAACGGTAGTTGAAACAAGAACTGCACAATACCGCCAACAAACACACCCCACGCTAGCGCGTATGCGGGTTGCTCCAGAGCAGGTGCTAAGTATATTGCGCATGCAATGATGCATACATTAAGTAAAACCGGAGTGAAAGCGGCAACCGCAAACTTATTGAGCGTATTGAGTATCGCCCCTGCCAACCCAGTCAGAGAGATAAACGCCAAATAAGGAAAGGTAATTTTTAACATGGTCGACGCGAGCACAAACTTATCTCCGGCCTCGTCTCCTTCGAGCCACGCCACAAACCACCCTGTTCCGAATAAAGCCGCCAAAACAGGAGATGCTATTACTCCTATAATAGATACCACAAAAACGATAGCGCCCAACGTACCGCTGACTTTTGCAACGAACTCTCTAAGCTGCTTTTTATCGTCGTTCTCATGGACTTCGGTTAATACAGGAATAAACGCTTGCGCAAATGCACCTTCAGCGAATAGACGACGAAGAAAATTAGGAATTTTGTTAGCAAAGAAAAATACGTCAGCCGCTGCACCATCACCCATAAGCTTGGCAACAACAACATCACGTACCAACCCTAGTATTCGCGAGACCAAGGTCATTATACTGACGATAAGACCAGATTTTATTAACTTCCGTGACACGTCACACTTCCAATAAAAGGTAAAGAATAGGCTAAATAGCAGAAGCCATTTAAAGGATAATCGAAGGCATTTGCTAAGCGTAAAGAGGCAACTCTAAGTTGCAGGCGAGCCATAATAACTAAAGGCTATCGCAGGCGAAACGATTTCTTCAAAATAGTTGTGCATCTTTAACAACTTTCTTGTTATAATCCGCGCCCGGTATGGGGTGCTGTCGTTTATGCATGTCTATCGCTAAAATGTCTTGGAAGAATATCGCTATGAAGTTCTTTCAAAAAATGTCGCAGAGAAATGTCGCAAAGAATGTGCAACGTGTTGAGCATACTTTGTGTTCAATAGCTTGCGCGTTTTAACGCGGAACGATTTAAGTTTTAAATCGTTTGACATTTGGGCGTTTGGTAGGCACAATCCGCACCCTCGTTTTTGACATGAATTTATTTTGGGAGTTACACCTTGGCTAACATTAAGTCTGCTAAGAAGCGTGCAATCCAAGCCGAAAAGCGTCGCCAGCACAACGCTAGCCGTCGTTCAATGACTCGTACAAGCATCAAGAAAGTTATCGCTGCAATTGCAAGCGGTGACAAAGAAGCGGCACAAGCTGCACTTACTGCTGCTACTCCAGTACTTGACAGAATGGCTACTAAAGGCTTGATTCACAAGAACAAAGCTGCTCGTCATAAGAGCCGCCTAGCTGCGCAAATCAAAGCACTAGGTTAATCTTTACGATTAGTAGTTAAAAAAGCGCCCTTCGGCGCTTTTTTTGTATCTGTAATCGACGCTAATTAGCATGGGTTACTGATTTCAAATTTAGACTTAAAGGCAAAAAGCCCACCACTAGGCAAGCTCTGTCACAAGATAAAAAGTCTTTGCGGTGTGTTCACACCTCAGCTATCCGCTTATCAGCTCATTTTTCTTATTGAGCTTGCCGGTGCAATACGCATGATCCAGTGAAGGATGGCCCACGGCCAGCTCGGCACAAACGCATTCGCTTTTTCTTTATTGATTGCATTGACCATCGCACGACAGCCCACATCGGTATCGACAATAAACGGTACTTTTTCCACTTTTTCGTTTATTTCGCTGCGAATGAAACCGGGGTGAATACAGGTGACGTTAATCGGCGTATTCATTACATCCATTCGAATGCCTTCGGTCATTGACGTAAGCCCTGCTTTTGTTGCTGCGTATACAGTCATGGCGCGCCTAAAGCCGCGCACCGCGCTTATAGATGAAATCGTCACAAGATGACCACTATTTTGCGCCCTAAAGATAGCCATTGCCGCTTCACATTGTGCTAGCGCCGACACAAAATTAGTCACCGCCGTTTGCTTATTAGCGTGGAAATACCCAGTGCCAATTGACGCCCCCTTGCCCATGCCTGCATTCACAATGACTCTATCAAGGGTCCCCATGTCGGCTTTGAATGCGTCAAAAACTTCAAAAACTGCATCGTGATCGTTTACATCCAGCGAGCGTATGTACACGTTAATGTTTTGGTTAATTGAGAGTAACTCTTCTTTCAATTTCTCTAAATTCTCAAAGCGCCTTGCGCATAGAGCTAGGTTACAACCCTGTTTGGCAAACTCAATCGCCATTCCCTTGCCTAGGCCTGAACTTGCGCCTGTGATCAGAATATTGCGTCTTGTTGTCATTATCGTTTTCCTGATGCTTTAATGGCCTTATTACAACGCCACATTAAGTAATGAATAAAGATCCAAAAGTTTTTGAATGCTGGATTATTGGTTTGCTTGTGGTGATAGCGATAGTAGATTTGCTGGGCAATACCGGCTAAACGGAAAAGTCCGTACACCTCGTAAAAGGTAAAATCATCTACATCTATTTCCATCTCTTTGCAGTAATACGCAACCACCTGCTTTCGAGTTAGCATACCGGGTAAGTGAGTAGGCTGGCGGCGCGTTGATTGGGCCAAAAAGTCATCATCAGCTTGTACCCAATACGCCAAGGTGTTGCCTAAGTCCATAAGCGGGTCGCCCAAGGTCGCCAGTTCCCAGTCCAACACACCGATAATTTGCGTATAGTTTTCCGGTTTCAACACCACGTTATCGAACCGAAAGTCATTGTGGGTAATACAAATGCGTTCATTAGCGGGCATGTGGTTTTCTAGCCAGCGCATTATTTTTTTACCCGAAGGGACATTCCAGGTTTTTGCTTTACTATAGCGCTCGCTCCACCCGCCTATTTGACGTTCTATGTAACCAGCACCTTTACCTAAGTGCTCAAGCCCCGCTTTCTTATAATCCACTTTATGAAGCTCAATTAAGCTATCAAGTACATTAGTGCAGAGCTGTTTAGTTTGCTGTTCTGTTGTCTCTAGACCTCTGGGTAAGTTTTTTCGGGGGATTACACCAGTAAATTTTTCCATTACGTAAAACTCTGTGCCTATAACGCTCTCGTCTTCACAAAGTCCAAGCATTTCTGGCACATAGCGGTAAACAGGTTTTAACGCATGCTGTAACCGGTACTCCCGCCCCATATCGTGAGCACCTTTAGCTTTAGTACCTGCCGGTGCCCTTCGCAAAATTAACGACGTTTGCTCGCTCTGGTTTTGGTCGCTGCTTTGATAGTCCAAGCAGTACGTCCAATTAGACGCGCCTCCAGAATACTGGGTGACTTTAGGCAAACTTTCGCTGTTTTGTATAGTGTCTGCCAGTGATGAACTCGAGGCACTACTATTTTTCTTAAGCCAATCGTGCACAGCGCTGACGTCTAGCTCTTCGCCCGCTCGCACGCTGTCTGCTTTATCTACGACTTGTTGTTGCATATCTCAATCTTCTTTTAATTCTGTTTCAAAGGATCTACTCAAAGTGCTTACTCACAATCTTTGGCTAAAAGATACTTCTGTTTGTACCTGCACAAGTGCAGCTCGACAATTATTTTCAGATAGCTTGGCAACAAACAGAGGTGAGCGCGTTTCCGTTTTACCTAACTTTGCTTTTCCATTGCACGCTTCATCATCTTCGTTTGATTGAGCATATTTTTGATATAACGCTGGGTTGGCAGCAGCTTCTTTAACAGGAAAGCACGTTTACCCAGTTTATGGGTAAGAATTAGAAACTGCTTTTTATCGACTTGCTGAAATATGGTCTCGGCCACTTCTTCTTTCGTCATTTCTGCTTTAGCGAAGAATTTATTGAGCATCTTGTGCGACGCTGGGTTGCTGCTTCGCATCGACTCATCTAAATTCGTTTTGAAGAAGCTTGGACAAACTACACTAACGTCAATATTGTCAGGTGCTAATTCCAACTTCATAGTTTCAGAAAACGATACCACTGCGGCTTTAACCGCGTTATAACTTCCCATATAAGGAATAGGCGTTAGCCCTGCTTGCGATGCAATATTTATGAAATAGCCACCGCCTTGCTCTCGCATTAAAGGTAAGAGAGCACGACTGACTCTCACCATGCCTAACACATTAATATCAAACACCCACTGCCACTGCTCAATGCTCTCATCTAAAAGGCTGCCACCAGAAGCAACACCCGCATTGTTAAACACAGTGTCAACACCGCCCCAGCGAGTTTCTAAGGTGTTCGCTAACGTTTGAACATCATTTTCAGAGGTTATATCGCAATGGATGTAAAACGCATTGGCACCTTGGACGGATAGCGCATTTACCGTTTCATCGCCTCTTTCTTGGTTAATGTCGGCAATGCAAATATCTAATCCCTCGTCTTTGCCTGCCCACTTTTCCGCCCACTTAAGGGCAATGGCCTGACCTAAGCCGGTAGCGCCACCGGTAATCAATACGCGCATGATGTGTTTCCTAACTGTTATTGTTTCATTATTTTTGTATCGGCGTTTATGTTTAGTTGCGCTTTATTGTGCTAAGCGCTAATCAGTACTTCATTATTCTCTCGAATTGACCGCCTTATCAATCCAATCAAACTGATCCCGTCTTTTGCAGTAACACTGATGGCTGTTCGTTACGCATTTTTCGTTTTGCCCACAGGGCCAATAGTGCGGGCCCGATGTACATTGCTACGCCATATACACCTGGTGCAATCGCGTAATCAGGGGCACTTAAGAAGGTAATACATATCAGCATTGCAAGCGCCGCGTTTTGCACGCCTATTTCAATGGCCAGCGTTAACGAGTCTTTAAATGCTAGGTTTGAAAGCTTAGCAAGCCAGAGCCCTAACAAAACCGATGATAAATTTAACGTTAAGCAAACCAAAAACGCGCGTTCAAAGGACGCGGCTAAATTATTTCTTTCTGAAACCAGCACGCCCACAATCATGAGCAACATAAAGTACATGGAAAATTGCCGAAAGAAGCTTTCAGTTTTAGTAGCAAACCTGCTATTAAAGCGACGAATGGTCATGCCTATAATGACCGGTACAATTGATATACCAACCAGCCCGATCACTGTTTGAATAATAGAAAAGTCTGGCGTGTTTTCTTTTACAAAGTAATCAAGAGCAAATTGAATGATAAATGGCGTTGTGAATACACAAGCGATGGTAGAAATAGCAGTCAAGCTTACTGAAAGGGCCAGATTTGCTTTTGCAATGTGGCTGATTAAGTTACTGGTCGTGCCGCCTGGGCACGCCGCTAAAACCATGACGCCAACCGCAATATAATCGGGTAGACCAAAAACGAAGCACAGTCCTAGCGCTAACAGAGGCAGCAATATTATTTGCCCTATAAAACCCGTTATTACTGCTTTAGGTGCTTTAAGTAGTCGGGCAAAGTCAGAAAGGGTTAGCGTTAGCCCCATACCAAACATAACAAATGCCAACGCGAGAGGTAACAACACCTCGGTAAGTACAGATGCCTGCATGCACACGCCCCTTACAAGAGAAGCCTCTATTAAAGAAACCTTTTATTAACATTTAAGCCAGTGTACTCTGTTTAATAATAAATAAAAATGATGCCTTATTATGGAAACCCATAAATAATATGCATGGAAAATTAGACCTAAATTTGTTTATCGTGCTGCGCGCGGTCTACGAGCAAGGCAGCATTACAAAAGCCGCCAACGCACTGCATATTACTCAGCCTGCGGTAAGTCACGCCTTAGGTCGTCTGCGAGAGAAATTTGATGACCCGCTGTTTATTCGTCATGGGCGACAAGTCGTGCCTACCCCATTTTGCCAAGGCATTATTACATCGGTTGTGAAATCAATAGAAACCCTTGAAAGCACGTTAAAAGGCGAAGTGAGCTTTGATATAAGTGATAAACCTCGTCAGATGAACCTTGGTTTACGAGATATTTTAGAATCTATATTTTTTCCGGTACTTATTCCTGAGCTTGTTAAACATACTCCTAATATCACGGTGAATAGCAGGCAGGTTACCTGGCCAGAGCTTGCTCCCGCACTAGCCGCTAAAGAGCTTGATATCGTAATTGACACGTTAGTTCCAACCAGCCGTGACATTCGCTCTCAGTTTATCTGCGAAGAAACGTTTGTAGTGGTATGCGCGCCTAGCAATAGCTACGTAGAAAGCCCCAGTATTAAAAACTACTCAGTTGCACAGCATGCGCTTGTGTCTTTAAAAGACTCAAAATTAGATACAGTAGATCTAGCCCTTGCTCAGCACAATTTACATCGCAACATCGCATTGCAGTGTGAACACTACTTTGCCGCCGTTAACGTAGTGAGCCAATGCGATCTCTTGCTGACCATGCCAAAGCGATTCGCCCAACAATTCAGTAATAAATTCGATATCGACATTCTACCCCTTCCATTTGACGTCCCCCCACTTCCCGTACACATGTACTGGCACAAACACGCCGATGAAGACTTAGTGAATGTATGGATGCGAAATAAGCTTTTAGAAGTGGCGAATAAGTTGGGGTTATAGCGCGTATTGGTGTTGCTGTAACACAATGGTCAAGCAAGCGTCACGGTAGTGTCAATTTGCAAACCTATAGTGACGGTCCAAGGCATCGCTTTGGGAAACCGCTATGAAAAAGACACACTATCGAACACTTTGGCTTTCTGATATCCATTTAGGAAATCGCGACTGCAAAGCTGAATACTTACTTTCCTTTCTGGATAGCATAACCGTAGATACCCTCTATTTGGTGGGTGATATTGTTGATATGTGGCAAATGACCAAGCAATTTCGCTGGCCAAAGGCGCACAATCAAGTCATGCATAAATTCATGCAAATGAGCCAAGATGGTACGCGTGTGGTGTACTTACCCGGAAACCATGATGAGCCAATTCAGTCTTATTCTGGTATGGCCTTCGGTGAAATAGAAATAGAGCGAGAGTTGGTACACACCACCGCACAAGGAAAGCGTTATTTAGTTTTACATGGCGATCAGTTCGATGGCGATGTGACTATGGGCAAATTCCATGCGTGGATTGGCGATAAAGGTTACGACCTGTTGCTCTTTCTAAACAGAGAGTTCAATCGCCTACGCGCCTGGCGCAAGCGCGAATACTGGTCACTTGCGGGCTATATTAAAAAGCACATTAAGGGTGCGAATGAAGCCATTGCTCGTTATCGAGAGGCATGCTGTAGGCGCGCCGATGAAATGGGACTTGATGGTGTAGTGTGTGGCCATATTCACCATCCTGAAAGCAGCTTTGAAAACGGTATTCACTATATTAACGATGGTGACTGGATAGAGAACTGCAGTGCATTGAGTGAAGACATAAATGGTAATCTCTCACTAATCCATTACCTTGATTCACTAGAGTCTGCTAGCGTAACGTCTATTACGACCAAAACCTCTCGCTCTAAAGCAGCATAATATCATCGCACAAAAAGGGGCTATAACAGCCCCTGACCTCTTCTATTTAGCAAGCGATAAATTTATTTCAAATCCATCTGTTAAGACGATGCCCCATCGAACCTGCTGTACATCGAACCTGCTGCACATCGAAGCCAACAGACCTTAGTTACAATATTTTAACACTGTCAAATAACTGCCATGAAACTGTGTGAAAAACGTCACATTGCCCTGCTATTGTTCGCCAAAACCGGAAGAGAAACAGGTTCTATGTTTACTGTAAACGACGTACTGAACAAGCATTACCCTCAAGTAGCGAACAACCCCATTCTATTTAAGTCGCTGTCTTTCGTGTTAAGGCACCTACTCCATGAACGTGAAATTACCGAATTTGGTGAAACCTATCCACACTATGAGGACATCGACTTCGTAGAGCAAGTACTGGAATATTTCAATATCAGCTACTCCACCCGCGATGTAGAAAAAGAACGTATTCCAAGTGAAGGGAGAGTGGTAATTATTGCGAACCACCCTATTGGTTCACTCGATGCTCTTGCGCTTATAAAATTGGTAAGTGAAGTACGTCACGACTTAAAGGTGGTTGCTAATGAAATGCTTATGGCCATTGAACCGCTTCACGATATGCTGCTACCTGTAAACAACATGCAGGGAGGCACGCCGAAACAACATTTGTCGGCAATTCAAAAACATCTTAACAACGATGGTGCCATATTGATTTTCCCCGCTGGTGAAGTCTCTCGATTACGCCCACAAGGTGTTCGCGACACACGTTGGCACACCGGTTTTTTGCGCATTGCAAGGCAGGCAAAGTCGCCAATTTTACCCGTCTATATTGATGCTAAAAATAGCCCGCTTTTTTACGGTGTATCCATGGTATACAAACCATTGGCTACCGCGCTGCTGGTAAAAGAAATGTTCAAGCAGCGTAAAAAGCACTTACCTATGCGCATTGGTGAACTTATTCCGTTTGAAGCGTACCAGCAAACCAATATACCGCTAAAAGAACAGGTAAAGCTGTTTAAGCGCCACTTGTATCGCATTGGCAGCAACAAAAAAGGCGTATTTGAAACACAGGCTTCCATTGCCATGCCAGAAGACAGAAAAGAACTGGCCCGCGCTATGCGAGACTGTGAACATTTAGGTGAAACTGGGGACGGAAAGTCTATTTACCTATACCAACACAAAAGCTGCTCACCGATAATGCGAGAGATTGGCCGCTTGCGTGAAGTGGCGTTTCGAGCTGTGGGCGAAGGCACTAATAAACGTAGAGACATCGATCAGTACGATTCCCACTATTATCACCTTGTGCTCTGGGATGACAACGATTTAGAAATCGTAGGCGCCTACCGCTTTGGCGATGCTGAACTTCTGACAGCGCAAGACCATCCTACCGGGCTCTACTCTGCCACCTTATTTAATTACGGCGAGAACAACGACAGACTTTTTAAAGAAGGCTTAGAGCTAGGACGAAGCTTTGTGCAGCCTCGCTACTGGGGAAAACGCAGCTTAGATTATTTGTGGTTTGGTATTGGGGCATTTTTAAGCCGCTATCCAAAGTATCGCTATCTTTTCGGTGCAGTGTCACTCAGTAACGCCTATCCTGAACCCGCTAAAGATTTATTGGTACAATTTTATTCTACCTATTTTCCTGCCAAGTTTGGCGAAGCGACTTGCAAGCGTCCTTATCAAATGACGAACGATGCCCTGCATCAGTTTACAGGTAACGATTACAAGGCAGAATTTACGCAGCTAAAGCATTTACTGGCTAATATGGGCGTAAACGTACCAACACTTTACAAGCAATACTCTGAAGTGGCTAAAGACGGCGGAGTGGCATTTTTAGGCTTTAATGTCGACCCTGATTTTAACGACTGTATCGACGGACTGGTGGTGGTTGATATGCAAACGCTTACCGAAAAGAAGCGTAAGCGCTATTTAACCGACATTCAGCTTAAAGCCACAGCCTAAGCAAGAGGGAGCGTCTGATAAACGCTCCTTTCTTCAATGCTAGTGCTTTTCAATCTTCTTTTTTCTGATCTGCTTCTTTCCGAACAAATGGAAATATCAGAAGTTATTATCGACCGCCAACACATTTGAGAATATCGGTATAGATATCTTCAAGGGTAAGCAAGTCAGACACATGAATATGCTCGTTTATTTGATGAATGGTGGTATTTGGCACACCTACTTCAACCACTTGTGTGTGCTCACTTGCAAAAAAGCGCCCATCTGAAGTACCACCAGATGTGCTGACCACAGGATAACGACCTGTGGCGCCTTTTATCGCCTTTTCTACACAAGCAATTAAGCAGTGTTCTGCATTGCTCTTGGGTTTGCTTAAGTAAGCTTCACAGGGTCTTGAAAAGCTCACTTGGGCTTCTGGATCAACGCTATTGATAATACTGCGTAGCAATGTTGATAAACCTTTTTGGTCAAACTGCCATGAATATCTAACATTAAACTCTACACGAACGGCACTGGGCACTATGTTATCGGTGAAGCTTCCCGTATCCATGTGTGTTATTTGAAGCGTGGTGCCAGGAAAGTCATCACTCCCCTTATCAAACGGGTGCTGTGTTAACGCGTTAATCACGTTACTTGCTTTATGAATAGCATTCACCGCTGTCTTTGGGTAGGCCACATGGCCTTGCTTTCCTGTAATATGAACAGTGCCTGAAAGTGAGCCCCTGCGGCCAATCTTGATAGTATCTCCGGTTGTTGCAGATGCAGAAGGTTCACCTACTAGGCACATATCAAGCTTAATATTTTTAGATGCTAAATATTCAGCTATCCATTTAGAGCCCCACTCTGCCTCCCCTTCTTCATCACTGGTGATTAGCCACCAGAAAGAAACTTTACTGCCATCTAGAAAATCAATGGTGCGCTCTGTTGCCGCGAGCATGGCTGCGATGCCTGTTTTCATATCGGCAGCACCACGTCCATATAGTTTATTTTGGCTAATTACAGGGCTAAAAGGCGGTGACTTCCACTTATCAAGTGGGCCTGGGGGCACAACATCAGTATGGCCGCTAAATGCAAAGTGATTCGGGCCCTGCCCCCACCTAGCGACGAGGTTACTCACACCATTAATTGTGTGCTTTTCACAGGAAAAACCAAGTTTTTCGAGCTTGTATATCAGGTAACTTTGGCAACCAGCGTCCTGTGGGGTAATCGACGCTCTTGCCATAAGCACTTCGGCAAAATAAATACTGCGAGCTGGCGCTATCGAAGGTAAAGGCTGAATTGACATGCATAAGAAACCTTTATAAAACGTGGGTCTATTACACAAATGTAAAGTGACACGCTAATAACAGATTTACGACAATGCCATGACAGCGGACAAAGTAACCTAAAGCTAAAAATAATAAAGGATGACAACAAGGAAGGCGACAATGGGTGAGTTTGCGACTAGGGCTGTCTCGTTAAGATTTGTCTAAACCAGCGCGCGTTGTTATAACTAGAACATAACTTAAAGAAAGGCATTACTGTGTTAAAAATCATTGTTTTAATACCCCTTATTTTGTCACTACTCTGGTTTGGCTATTTACAAGCCAATAAATACACTCTGGAGCAAGGCAAGCAAGGGTTTCTGTACATATTTGTGTTATCTGGTGTTATTGCGGCATTTTATACACTGATGCTGTTCTTAACGAACTAACGCACTTCAAACAAACACCCAATCACTGTGTTGTATGAAAAAAGCCAGCATCTATGAAAGAGGCTGGCTTTTTAGTATTTACCGGTGTCACTGCTAGTCGCAGCGACAGCTTTTACGCAGCAGAGCTTATAGCGTCTGTGAGATAGTCACTTCTGCATTTGCGCGAAGCGCATCAATATATTGTTGATAAACGCGCTGGCCTTGTACCTGGGCAAGACGCTGCTTCAGGCTTTCACCCAATTCATTTTCAAGCTCTGGTGCTGCATTAACGTTTTCAAGCATAACAACAGCGACGTCACCGTTTACCGTTGTTGCAACATCAACTTTGTCTTCGCCTTCAAGGGCAAGAGAGAAAAGCGTGTCAACTAATGCACGTGCAAGTGCACCGCCCGCTCTTGGAACAGCAGTTGCTGTTTCCCAAGACACGGACTTTTCAGCTAGCTCACTTTCAACGCTTTCTCCAGCACGCACTTTTTGTGCGATATCAAACGCCCAAGCTTCTGCAGCTTCTTTTGCTTTTTCCGTTTTTACTGATGCTTCTATTCCTTCGCGAACTTCATCTAGCGACTGAGTACGTTGTGGTTCATGCTCAATAACGCGAGCAACAACTACCGTTTCGTCATCAAGTTCGATGATGTCGCTGTTAAGGCCTTCTTCAACTAGCTCTGAAGAGAAAGCAACATCTAGCAAGCCAGGGAAGCTTAATTCGGCAGGTGCCGTATTACGACTGAAAAGAACAGACTCTTGTATAGGAAGATCTACAGCATTAGCTGCGTCTTCGAGCGTGTCAGGTACTTCAAAGGCAATTTCCGCTAACGTATTTTGAAGCTCAAAGTACTTTTCCATTGCCGCGTCATAAAGTAGCGTATCGCGTATCTCACCAGCTACTTCATCGAATGACTTGACTTGCGCTTCTTTAACATCTGTAAGTTTAATAATGTGAAAACCGAAGTCAGTCTCAACGACATCAGAAATATCACCTACGTTTTCTAATGCAAACGCGGCTTCGTCGAATGCTGGGTCCATCATTTCTGGCGTAATGAAATCAAGATCACCACCATTTTCAGCAGAGAACGTATCATCAGAATTTGCTTCAGCAAGGGCCGCAAAGTCTGCACCATTGTCGAGTTCTTCTTTTAATGATTCTGCTTTTTCTCTCGCAGCATCGGCATCATCGCCAGCTTCGATAAGAATGTGTGAAACACGGCGCTCTTCTTCTTTACCGTAGCTTCCCAGATTATTTTCGTAGTAAGTGCGCACCGCTTCTTCATCAACAGAAACGCGACCTTTTAAGTCTTCAACACTTAGTTTTACATAGGCAAGCTTTACCTGCTCTTCAGTATCGAAAGAGGCAATGTTGTTATTATAAAAAGCTTCAACATCCGCTTCTGTTACTTCAGTAGAGCCAGCAAATTCGTCAGAGCTTACTAATATGTATTTCGCATCGCGAGTTTGACGCTGTAGTGCATTAGCCTGCTGTACTTCACCGTCTAAAGCAAACGATGAATTTGTTAGTGCAGCCGCCAATTGGTTCTGTGTCATTTGAACACGAAGGTAGTCACGGAAGTCGGCCACCTGAAAACCGTTCTGACGAAGAATGGCCTGGAAACGTTCGTTGTCGAACTGACCACCAAACTGGAACTCAGGCATTTGTACGATAGTCTCGCGAATTTGCTCGTCACTTACACGCAAACCCATGTCCGTCGCTTGTTGCTGAATTAGTTTTTCAGCAATCAGTCTGTCCAGTACATTTCTTCTAAAATCTGCAAGATATTGTTCACTAGAGAAAAGCTGTGCGATGCTTTCGCCGTATTGTGACTCCATTTGTGCACGCTGATTTTGGTATGCACGTTCTAGTTCTTGTGCCGAAATTTCTTCGCCGTTTACAGTAGCTACTGCTGTAGTACCTGACGATGTTAGGTAGCTACCTACACCTGCGAATACGAAACTTAAAACGATTAGCGCAATAATCGCCATCGCCCAAGGGCCTTGAGAACCTTCTCTGATTCTTTCTAGCATGATTGTTCTTCAACTCCGTTGCTTACTACCGTTACCTCAAAACATCACAGATTGGTGAATGCGAGATAAAATAAGCGCTGATTATAACCCAATGCCGCCGAATATAAACGCCAAAACACACTATTTGTGCTGTCTTTCGTTAAGTCCGAACATTGTGTAGGCATGAAAAAAACTCGGCATGCCTCAACGGGTTATTTGTACTCTTAAAATATTGGGATCAGAGTCGCTACTCTGACCCAATATTGAATTCTTTGTTTTAGAAATAAAAAAGGCGATGGACTAGCCATCGCCTTTTTCTATAATTTTTGTGCTTAGTTACAAGCGTCTTTCAGTGCTTTACCAGCTTTGAAAGATGGAACTTTCGCTGCTGAAATCTGAATAGTCTCACCAGTTTGTGGGTTACGGCCACTGCGAGCTGAACGTTCGCGAACTGAGAAAGTACCAAAGCCTACTAGTGCAACTTGGTCGCCGTCTTTAAGCGCCGCAGTTACTGAGTCAGTGAATGCGTCAAGAGCGCGGCCAGCAGCTGCTTTAGAAATGTCTGCACCAGCAGCGATTTGGTCGATAAGTTGAGACTTGTTCACAATTAGATCCCCTTCGATTGTTATTATACTGTTTATCCAAAACGATTTTGCTTGGACGTTATAGCAAGCTTGATCGTTAACATCAAGCTTCAGTCACAAATAATTAACTTTTTAAATGAATCGCTGCAATCCCTTTTGTGGCAAGGCTTCAAGCGAATACCACTTAAAGGTAACACAACTTTTGCGACATGAAAGCCCTATTTTTAAAAAAATGGGCTTTTCTTTCGCCTAATGCGCACTTTTTAATCAATTATTGCAAATTTATAGAAAAAATGTGGCTGTACGCCTTTAAAATAAAGGGGTACAGCCTAGACATTCAGTTATTTTTTAACCACTTCAAAGCTTTCAACAGGCTCTTGAAGCGCAATATCAAGTACTTCATCAATCCATTTAACTGGGTGAATTGATAAATCTTTTTTCACGTTATCTGGAATTTCTTCCAAATCACGTTCGTTATCTTTTGGAATAACGACAGTTTTTATGCCACCACGGTGTGCAGCAAGAAGCTTTTCTTTAAGTCCACCAATTGCAAGCACCTCACCACGTAGAGTGATTTCACCGGTCATAGCTACATCGCACTTCACAGGGTTGCCCGTAAGTGACGAGACAAGTGCAGTGCACATTGCAATACCTGCGCTAGGGCCATCTTTCGGCGTAGCACCTTCAGGTACGTGCACATGAATATCACGCTTCTCATAGAAATCATCGTTTATGCGAAGCTTCTCTGCGCGACTCCTTACCACTGTCATCGCAGCCTTAATAGACTCTTGCATAACATCGCCTAAAGAGCCGGTCGACGTCATTTTACCTTTACCAGGGACAGACGTGGTTTCGATAGTCAATAAGTCACCACCTACTTGTGTCCATGCTAAACCGGTAACCTGACCGATTTGATTGTCTTTGTCGGCTTTACCGTAATCAAAGCGCTGAACGCCAAGATAATCTTTAAGGTTATCCTGCGTTACTACTACCTTGTCTTTGCTTTTCTTAAGCAAAATATCTTTCACGGCTTTACGACATACCTTCGATACTTCACGCTCTAAGCTACGCACCCCGGCTTCGCGGGTATAGTATCGAATCATACCAATTACGGCAGAATCGGTAATTTCCAGTTCTTTCGCTTTAAGGCCATTGCGCTCCATTTGCTTACCAATTAAATGGTTTTTCGCAATATTAAGTTTTTCGTCTTCTGTGTAGCCAGATAGACGAATCACTTCCATACGGTCAAGCAATGGTCCTGGAATATTCATGCTGTTAGAGGTGGCTACGAACATAACGTCTGACAGGTCGTAGTCGACTTCCAGATAGTGATCACTAAAGCTGTTGTTTTGTTCTGGATCTAGCACTTCTAAAAGCGCTGATGCAGGGTCGCCTCGCATATCTGATGACATCTTGTCGATTTCATCTAACAAGAACAGTGGGTTTTTAACTCCAACTTTCGCCATTTTTTGCACTAACTTACCTGGCAGTGAGCCAATGTAAGTACGGCGGTGACCACGGATTTCTGCTTCGTCACGCACGCCACCTAGTGCCATACGCACATATTTGCGGCCTGTCGCTTTAGCGATAGACTGACCTAATGAGGTTTTACCTACACCAGGAGGACCTACAAGACAAAGTATAGGGCCTTTTAGCTTTTTAACACGCTGCTGAACGGCCAAATACTCAAGAATGCGCTCTTTCACCTTTTCAAGCCCGTAGTGGTCTTCATTAAGCACGCTCTCTGCGCGAGAAAGGTCTTTCTTAACCGGCGAGCGCTTATTCCAAGGTACGTTAGTGAGCCATTCAATGTAGCTTCGAAGCACGGTAGCTTCTGCAGACATTGGTGACATCATTTTAAGCTTTTGAAGTTCAGCTTTCGCCTTATCTTCTGCCTCTTTAGGCATTTTAGCGTCAGCTATCTTTTTAGACAGTGCTTCAAACTCATCAGGCGCGTCATCTAGTTCACCCAATTCTTTTTGAATAGCTTTCATTTGCTCATTCAAATAATATTCGCGCTGGCTCTTTTCCATTTGCTTTTTAACGCGGGTACGAATTTTCTTTTCGACCTGCAACAAATCAATTTCGCCTTCCATAAGGGCCATCAGGTACTCGAGGCGCTCATTTATACCCTGCATCTCTAGCACTTTTTGCTTTTCAGTCAGCTTAAGTGGCATATGGGCAGCCATGGTGTCTGCCAAGCGGGCGGCGTCTTCGATACCATTTAGTGACGTAAGCACTTCTGGTGGAATTTTCTTATTCAGTTTCACGTAGCCTTCAAACTGCGAAACTGCTGAGCGAATCAAGACCTCTTGCTCACTCTCATCAATGCCTTCATCCTCTAACTTATCGACGTTAGCAACAAAGAAAGGCTCTGATTGCTTATAGCTTTCAATTTCACCCCGTACACTACCTTCTACTAGCACTTTCACCGTACCGTCGGGTAGCTTAAGAAGTTGAAGAATTGTAGCAATAGTACCGACGGTGTAGATATCGTCTGATTCAGGCTCATCTACACCCGCATCCTTTTGTGCTACTAGGAAAATTTGTTTGTCATTATCCATCGCCGCTTCAAGGCAACGAATTGATTTCTCACGCCCAACAAATAGGGGTATGACCATATGCGGGTAAACAACCACGTCCCGCAAGGCAAGCACAGGAATTTCAATGCGATTTTCACGCTCAACTGTCATACTTGTTCTCAATTAGTTTGAAATGTCATTTTTATATGGGGATGCAAGAGCAAAGTTCAATCGAAACTTATTAAAGTGCGTTAATTCCTTAACCTTACCTTCCCTGCTCTAGGGCCTATTGACCTTAATATAACAATTATCGATTTTGCTTTGAATGGCAACAGTAAACTCAAAAATCTAGTAGAAAGGATAGCGTTAAGCCCGTTAATTGCCTAAATATCATCCGCTTTAAGATAAACGCATAGGCGAGCAGGTAAGATAAGATGAAAGAATATTAACGTTTTAACGCTAAAAACAAAAAAGGCCCCGAAGGGCCTTTCACTCGCAGCCTTGAGTTTATTCAGAGGCTGCTTTCTTTTCGTTGCTGTCATAAATCAAAATAGGCTTTGATTCACCGCGAATTACCGTTTCATCAATTACCACTTTGCTTACGTCTTCCATTGAAGGAAGGTCGTACATGGTATCAAGCAGAACTGCTTCAACAATTGAACGCAAACCACGAGCACCTGTTTTACGATCCATTGCCTTTTTAGCAATCGCGTTGAGTGCATCGTCACGAAACTCAAGCTCTACCTCTTCCATTGAGAACAATGCACCATATTGCTTAGTGATTGCATTCTTAGGCTCGCGTAGAATTTGAATTAGTGCTTCTTCATTCAACTCTTCGAGGCTTGTTACTACCGGTAAACGACCAATGAACTCTGGAATCAACCCATATTTCACTAAGTCCTCAGGCTCAACTTGCTTAAACAGTTCACTGATTTGTTTGCTGTTGTCTTTCGACTTAACCGTAGCACCAAATCCAATACCCGTGTCTTTCTGTGCGCGTTGTTCAATGACTTTGTCAAGACCAGCGAACGCACCACCACAAATGAACAATATCTTGGACGTGTCAACCTGCAGGAATTCCTGCTGTGGGTGCTTACGCCCACCTTGCGGAGGAACAGACGCAACCGTACCTTCAATCAGCTTTAGAAGCGCCTGCTGTACACCTTCACCTGAAACGTCACGAGTGATAGATGGGTTGTCTGACTTACGAGAAATCTTGTCGATTTCGTCGATGTAAACAATACCACGCTGCGCTTTTTCTACGTCATAGTCGCACTTCTGCAGTAGCTTCTGGATGATGTTCTCAACGTCTTCGCCTACATAACCCGCTTCTGTTAGCGTGGTTGCGTCAGCCATGGTAAATGGAACGTCGAGTAGACGCGCTAGCGTTTCAGCTAGCAGCGTTTTACCACTGCCCGTAGGCCCTATTAGCAAAATATTACTTTTGCCAAGTTCAACGCCTTCGTGAACATCGCCATTGCGCAAACGCTTGTAGTGGTTATAAACCGCTACTGATAAAACCTTCTTTGCATGTTCTTGCCCGATAACGTAATCGTCTAGGTGAGCATGAATTTCACTTGGTTTAGGTAAAGCGTCCTGCTTTTGCTTAGGCGCGATTTCCTTAATTTCTTCGCGAATGATATCGTTACATAACTCAACACACTCGTCGCAAATGAATACCGACGGGCCTGCTATTAACTTTCTTACTTCGTGTTGGCTTTTGCCACAAAACGAACAGTACAGTAGCTTGTTATCACCGTCACCGCTTTGCTTATCACTCATTACTTTTGCCTCTGCCTTACCCGAGCCGAAAACCAAAAACGTGCTGTGCACTGGCTCGGGTCTACTATAACTATACTACTTAGTTGCGGCTACGTCAGATCGATTTGCTAAAACTTGGTCAACAAGGCCATATTCTTTTGCCTCAGTTGCACTCAAGAAGTTATCACGGTCTGTGTCACGCGCGACTTTTTCGTAGTCTTGACCAGTATGGTCCGCCATAAGGCGATTCAATTTCTCTTTAATAGACAGAATTTCTTTCGCGTGTATTTCAAAATCAGATGCCTGACCTTGGAAACCACCAAGCGGTTGGTGAATCATTACGCGCGAGTTAGGTAGACAGTAGCGCTTACCTTTTGCTCCTGCAGAGAGTAGAAATGCGCCCATGCTTGCAGCTTGGCCCATACATACTGTACTCACGTCTGGCTTGATAAACTTCATCGTATCGTAAATTGCCATACCAGCAGTTACCGAACCGCCTGGTGAGTTAATGTATAAGAAAATATCTTTTTCTGGGTTTTCAGCTTCTAAGAACAACATTTGAGCAACGATGAGGTTGGCCATGTGATCTTCAACTTGTCCTACTAAGAAAATTACGTTTTCTTTCAATAGGCGAGAATAGATGTCGTAAGAGCGCTCACCTTTAGAGGTCTGCTCAACAACCATAGGAACAAGTGCATTCATTGGGTCAAACGGGGTATTAGTCATAGCTACCTTGATTATCTAGCGTTAAAAACAAAAATGCTCGGAAGGTTCCGAGCATTTAAGCAGTTGCTGACAAGTAATGTCAATCAGACAGTAAAAAATTACGCCTGTTTGTTCATAACCTCGTCAAAAGCTTTAGTTACTTCGGTAACTTTTGCTTGCTCAAGAACCCACTCAATAGCTTGTTCTTCTAGTGCAACGTTTTGCATTTGCTGCATAAGCTCTTGGTTGTTGTTGTAGTAATCAACAACTTCCTGCGGATCTTCATACGCTGAAGCAGCGGTTTCGATCATCTCGTTAACTTTAGCTTCGTCTGCTTTTAGTTCGTTTTCTTTGATTACTTCACCTAGAAGTAGACCAATAGATACGCGACGCTTAGCGTTGTCAGTAAACAGTTCTGCAGGTAGGTCTGGAAGATTCTGACCACCGCCTTGTTGGCTGAAACGTTGCTTCGCTTGCTCGCGTAGCGCGTTTACTTCTTGATCAATAAGCGCTTGAGGAATATCAATCTCGTTAGCATCAACTAGCTTAGCGATTACGTCTTCTTTAACCTGAGCTTTAAGCGTTTGGTCTAGCTCACGCTGCATGTTCTTGCGAACTTCTGCTTTAAGCGCGTCTACACCGCCCTCTTCAACACCAAATAGCTTAGCAAACTCTTCGTCTACTTTTGGAAGGTCTAGACCTTCTACTTTCTTAACGGTAGTTTGGAAAACTGCGTCTTTACCTTTTAGGTTTTCAGCATGGTAGTCTTCAGGGAAAGTTACTTCGATAGTTACTTCTTCACCCGCTTTCGCGCCAACTAGCGGCTTCTCGAAACCTGGGATCATACGGTCTTTACCTAGCTCAAGAGCGAAGTCTTCTGCTTTTCCACCTTCGAACTCTTCACCGTCGATAGAGCCAACAAAGTCGATGATAACTTTGTCGTCTTTTTTCGCTTTACGCTTAACTTCTTTCCAAGTTGCGTGCTGCTTCTGAAGCGTTTCCATCATGTTATCAAGATCTTTGTCAGTAATTTCTACTACTGGCTTTTCGATTTCGATATCGCTAACACCTTTCACTTCTACTTCTGGGTAAACTTCGAAAGATGCTACAAATTCTAGGTCCTGACCGTCTTCGTCTTTGGTCAGTTCAAACTTTGGCATACCAGCAGGCTGAATTTTTTCTTGAATGACTGCTTGGTAGAAGTTCTGCTGCATAACATCGCCAGCAACTTCTTGGCGAACTGCCTGGCCGAAACGCTTTTTGATTACGCTTACAGGTACTTTACCTGGACGGAAGCCGTTGATGCGTTGTGTTTTTGCCAACTGCTGTAGGCGTGACTTAACTGCTGAATCAACCGTGTCAGATGGAACGGTGATAGTAAGACGGCGTTCTAAACCCTGGGTCGTCTCGACTGAAACTTGCATTATGTTACCTCAACTATACGCCTCTATAGGCGTTTTGTTCTCAATCCCCTCTCCCGTCATGCATTGATTGCATATCACTCCGGGGTAGAAGGTCGTTATTTGACGTTTATAAAATCAAAGTTAGGACACTAAATCGTGCCACAAAGCCAACCTGAAACAAACGTACTGGTTAAAAAAAGACGCGGTAGTATACAGCTGCACACCACAAGAGTCGAGAGGGAAACACAAGTTTGTAACAACCAATTGAACGCATTTTCAACAAATTGCGAAACTAGTAAGAAAAATGGATTGAAAAACGTCCTTGGCTGGCGTTCTGAGACGCTATTTGAGATAGATAGAAGAACAAAAGATTAAGAGATAATGGTCGGTGAGACAGGATTTGAACCTGCGACCCCTTGTACCCAAAACAAGTGCGCTACCAAGCTGCGCCACTCACCGACAGAGACATCTTTTTGATAAGCTTTATTAAGCTTGAAAATATGGTGCGGAAGGAGAGACTTGAACTCTCACGCCGTGAAGCACTGGAACCTAAATCCAGCGTGTCTACCAATTCCACCACTTCCGCGAAAAAGTGGGGTGGACGATGGGACTTGAACCCACGACAACCGGAATCACAATCCGGGGCTCTACCAACTGAGCTACGCCCACCACAGTAATCCTGTTAATGCTTATGTGTGAATTGAGAAACACCTAAACACCCACCGAGCTGTCAGGATCTTACTTAGCGACTCGGTAATTAGTATCGACTCTTACCCTAACTGGAGGATGATTCAACACCACCGGCTAAAAGTATTTACTGAATCGAAAAAAGCATAAATGGTCGGTGAGACAGGATTTGAACCTGCGACCCCTTGTACCCAAAACAAGTGCGCTACCAAGCTGCGCCACTCACCGACTGAAATGCTTACGTTAAGCTTTTGATAAAGCTTGAAAATATGGTGCGGAAGGAGAGACTTGAACTCTCACGCCGTGAAGCACTGGAACCTAAATCCAGCGTGTCTACCAATTCCACCACTTCCGCAAAAAAGTGGGGTGGACGATGGGACTTGAACCCACGACAACCGGAATCACAATCCGGGGCTCTACCAACTGAGCTACGCCCACCATAGGGTGTGTTTGCAATCTACAAGCTTAATATTAGCAATGTAGACACGAAAATTCTGCCTTGCTATCAGGACCTACCTGACTCGCATGGCGCGCCCGGCAGGATTCGAACCTGCGACCCACGGCTTAGAAGGCCGTTGCTCTATCCAGCTGAGCTACGGGCGCTTGGCGAATCTTCGCTGCAAAAAGTGGTCGGTGAGACAGGATTTGAACCTGCGACCCCTTGTACCCAAAACAAGTGCGCTACCAAGCTGCGCCACTCACCGACTGTTGTACCGACCTAAAAGCGTTAGCCTCTGTGCCGTTACGGGGTGCGAATATTACTGACATCCCCCCACCTCGTCAAACACTTTTTTAAATAAAATCATCAACCGCTCACAAAGCATCCATTATCACGTTTTTTTGAACAATTACCCTTGTATATGCCTGTCTTTAGCCTAGGTTTGCGCTTCTTTTAAAGGGTAAGCATCAGGCTTTCCATTAACGGTTGTTTACGTTGAACATTTGTGGCGAATAACTGCAGAGCAATAACTACTAGAGTATTAGTCCTGTTTTATGAAACAATATAGGGCACTTGTTGACCACCCAACCATATAAGAATCGTACAAGACTATGACCGCCCATCTTATTGACGGCAAACTAATTGCCAAACAAGTTCGCCAACACGTAACCTCCTATGTTGAATCACTTACGCAAGCAGGTAAAAGACAACCTGGCCTAGCCGTTGTCCTTGTTGGCAGTGATGCAGCTTCTCAAGTTTATGTTTCCAATAAACGTAAAGCGTGCGAAGAAGTGGGGTTCGTTTCTCGCTCTTTCGACCTTCCTTCTGATACCACAGAAGATACCCTACTAAGTTTGGTGGACGAGCTAAACGAAGATAAAGAGATAGACGGTATTTTAGTGCAGCTTCCTCTACCTGCAGGGTTAAATGCAGAAAAGGTACTTGAACGTATTCACCCGCATAAAGATGTCGACGGATTTCATCCATACAATATTGGCCGCCTTGCACAGCGTATTCCTGCACTACGTCCCTGCACGCCAAAAGGCATCATGACCATGATAGAGTCAACCAAGCGCCCTGTTAAGGGTTTGGATGCAGTGATTGTCGGTGCGTCGAATATCGTGGGTCGTCCTATGAGCCTTGAACTGCTATTAGCAGGCTGCACCGTTACTACCTGTCACAAGTTTACTCAAGACCTTAAGAGTCACGTTCAACGTGCAGACCTACTGGTAGTCGCGGTAGGTAAACCGAACTTTATTCCTGGTGACTGGGTAAAACAGGGCGCGATTGTCATTGATGTAGGTATTAATCGCGTTAATGATGGTTCACTTGTTGGCGATGTTGATTTCGAAAAAGCGAAAGAGCGCGCAGGCTGGATAACCCCCGTTCCAGGCGGAGTTGGGCCGATGACAGTAGCCAGTTTGATAGAGAATACGCTGGAAGCTTACGTAAAATATCATTCTTAAAGCACAAATAGTTCAACCAAAATGTAAGGCAGAAATTAAATTTCTGCCTTTTTGCTTTATACTCCCCTTCACTTTGAACACAGACTCAAACTGACCTACACCTTTTATGGCAGAACCAACATTTCCTTTATGGGAACAGCACGTAATTGATGCAACGCTTAAATGGGTTGATGATATTGTGATAAAACACAATTTCTGCCCCTTTGCACGCTATGTAAGGACACCTCACCAAATTCGGTGTGTGGTAATTGAGGGCGATGCGGGAGATGTCGTTCAATCGCTATTCGATGAGTTGCGGTATTTAGAAGAGAACGACACCACCGCCACAACGCTAATCGCACTAACCCACTCATCCATTGCTGATTTCAATGAATATCTCGATGTATTGGCTATCAGCGATAATATGCTGCACGACTGGGGATACAGCGGTACTTACCAACTTGCCAGCTTCCACCCCAATTATGTATTCGACGATAGCGACGTAGACGATGCTGAAAACTATACCAATCGTTCACCCTACCCGCTTTTGCATTTGATTCGTGAAGCTGATGTCACTCGCTACATGAAGAAAGAAGAAGATGCCGAAAAAATATTCAGCCATAACATTGAAAAAGCACGTACGCTTGGGTGCCCTTATTTTGAGGGCGTGTTAGACACGCTTAAAAAAGATAAGCCCGCTCGATAAAACACGTGAAGCTTACCTTTTGCGTGCAATGAAAAAAACACGCACTAAAAAGAGAATAAGCTTGTGATGCGAGCAGGCCCAAAATATTGGATTACTCCAGGGCCCCCAAATAAGCAGCGCCGTATAACAGGCAGGATGTTTATTTGGCTCAAGCTTTCACTTGAAACGTCACTTTACCTGCAAATTATGTGAGTAATATGACAACGTTACACATTTTTGACTTCGTTAAGGCTAAAACGTGAATACCCACAATTCATTTTCTCTCGAGGCGATAGCGACCGTCGCTACGCCTTTCAAGCAAAAGTTTGCTATTCCAAGACAGCCCAACTTGGCTAACGCCCAAGGCATTATCACCTTTGAAGATGGCTTTAACGATATCAACATGCTTAAAGGGATAGAAAATTACAGTCACCTATGGCTGCTTTTTATCTTTCACCAGAACATTGAACGCGGTTGGAAAAATACGGTAAAAGCCCCTCGCCTAGGTGGCAATACCACTATGGGCGTGTTGGCAAGTCGCAGTACTCACCGACCTAATGGAATTGGCATGTCTGTGGTGAAAAATAAAGGTGTAGTTAGCAGTAATGGGAAAACACAATTAGTGGTAGAAGGGTTAGATTTAGTCGACGGTACACCGCTTGTCGATATCAAACCCTATATCGCATACGCTGATAGTGTGCCTAGCGCCAGCGATAACCTTGACAACATTAACCCCATTCCTAATCGCGACGTTTCATTCGCTGATACAATCCAGCCGATGCTTGCTGAAATTGAGAAAAAACACCGTAATTTTTCTGCCTTAGTGATCGCGGTACTATCTCAAGACCCCCGCCCCGCCTATAAACAGCAGCTTGAAAATGACGAAAAAACCTACCGCGTGACGCTATACGACATTGATGTGGGTTTTGAAATAAAAGATGCAATTGTTAAGGTCACGGAGCTAGTTCATTTAAGTTAATTGCATTATTAGTGGTAACAGTCTGTGGCGAAATAGCTCACAGTTAATTAGAATACGCCCAAACGTGTGACACCTAGTCTTGGTTCAAGCATTCCGCTATGTATTGTTTAGCGAATTGCCTTTTGCGAAAGACCATCACACTAACCGTCATAAATACATTTATAACAGGATACCTGCTTTACATGCGCACTAGTCAATATTTGCTTGCCACGCAGAAAGAAACACCTGCAGATGCAGAGGTTATCAGCCACCAGCTTATGCTTCGCGCTGGTATGATCAGAAAGTTAGCATCAGGACTTTATACCTGGCTGCCATCTGGTCTTCGTGTACTTAATAAAGTAGCCAATATTGTTCGTGAAGAAATGAACAAAGCAGGCGCAATTGAAGTGCTAATGCCCGTTGTTCAGCCTGCAGACCTGTGGGAAGAATCCGGACGTTGGGAAGAATACGGCCCAGAGTTACTTCGTATTAAAGATCGCCACCAGCGTGATTTTGTATTAGGCCCAACACACGAAGAAGTGATCACTGCGCTTGTGCGCAATGAAATTAGCAGCTACAAGCAGCTTCCACTTAATTTATACCAAATTCAGACTAAATTCCGTGACGAGGTGCGCCCTCGTTTTGGCATTATGCGCGGTCGTGAATTCACCATGAAAGATGCTTACAGCTTTCACTTAGAAGACAGCTGCCTTGAAGAAACCTACCAAAAAATGTACGACGCTTACTGCAACATATTCTCGCGTATGGACTTAGACTTCAGAGCAGTTATTGCCGACTCTGGCTCTATTGGTGGTAATCATTCTCATGAGTTCCATGTGTTGGCTGCATCAGGTGAAGACGATATTGCTTTTTCAAGCGATAGTGATTACGCGGCAAACGTCGAAATGGCTGAAGCTATGGCGCCTAAAAAGGCAGTTGCATCGGGTGCGGCCGTTGAAACCAAAGATGCCAAGGGCAAAGATTTCGAAAAAATTCTCAAGAGCATTGATACCGAAACCACCAATGCAGTCAAAGTTGTAGTAGTAAAAGCAGCAAACGCAACAAATGAGAAAGACGAAGAAGTACAAGAAGACAATTGGGTCGCGCTGGTACTACGTGCAGATCACGAACTTAACGACGTTAAGGCAGAGAAAATACAAGCAGTGGCTGCGCCGCTGGTTGAAGCGTCATTCGAAAAGGCTAAGGAAGTGCTTGGTGTAGTCCCCTACTTTGCAGATGCAACTAACCTTCCCATTCCAGCTTACATCGATGCAAGTGCAGCGGCCCTTGCGGACTTTACTACAGGCGCTGGCGCAGGTGGTAAAATGAACATCAACGTGAACTGGTCTGAAGATATCACTGGCGTTGATATTCGCAACGTTGTAGCTGGCGATGCGTCTCCTGACGGAAAAGGCACCCTTGATATTAAGCGCGGTATCGAAGTGGGTCATATATTCCAGCTTGGCAGCAAGTATTCAGAAGCCATGAACTGCGGTGTACTGAGCGAATCAGGTAAACACCAAACCTTAACAATGGGTTGTTACGGCATTGGGGTGTCTCGAATTGTTGCGGCAGCTATCGAGCAAAATCACGATAAGTTTGGCATAAAGTGGCCAGATCCTATTGCACCGTTTAAAATTGCATTAATACCTATGAATATGCACAAGTCTCACCGTATTAAAGAAGCAGCAGAGGCTCTTTACGAAGAACTTGTTTCCCTTGGCGTAGAAGTATTGTTTGACGATAGAAAAGAACGCCCAGGTGTTATGTTCAATGATATGGAATTAATTGGCATACCTCACAGCATTGTCATTGGTGAAAGAAACTTGGATAATCAACAGGTTGAATATAAGAATAGACGTACTGGCGAGAAACAGTTATTAGACCTTAGCGCAGCAAAAGACTTTGTAGCCGCTCTCTAAAACCTGAACTTGCCCATTAGATAAGAAAAAGAGGGCGTATGCGGTTAACATTTTATGGCGTAAGGGGCTCAATTCCCACTCCGGGGGCCGCTTACGTTCGTTATGGTGGCAACACTGCATGCGTTCACATTGAGCTTGAGGATGGTACCGATATCATCCTCGACTCAGGCACAGGCATTCGCTTACTTGGCGACAGCTTGATTAAGAAAAATTCGCCAATCTACCTCTTATTGAGCCACAACCATTGGGATCACATTCAAGGCTTCCCTTTCTTTGCACCCATCTACCAAGAATCACGGGAAATAAACATTTACCCGGGTCTAACCCAACTTAACGAGCCCGACCAAATTTTAAAACAAATGGAAGGTTCTTTGTTTCCTGTCCCCAAAAGCGCGTTAAAATCAGCTATTAACCTTGTTGAACTTCCGGCAGCACAAAATAGATTTACTATTGGAAGCGCTACGATTACCCGATTGGCCATGAATCACCCTGGCAGCGGAAGCGCCTATTGTATTAGAGCTGACGGTGCCAAAATTGCTTACATCACCGATAACGAGCTCTACCCTCCTTATAAAAAAGAAACAGATTTTCTAGATTTTGCTAGGTTTGCTGATAATGCAGACTTGCTTATTCACGACGCACAGTACATGTTATCTGACATGCCGGCAAAAAACGGTTGGGGTCATTCGGTTGCAGAGGAAGCGGTAAAACTGGCGATGGCTAGCCATGCAAAACAATTAGCATTATATAGTCATGATCCAGAACGCACTGATGACGATATAGATGATGTCGTGAAACACTGTAATGACTATGTCACAGTGGCAGAGTCTACTTTACACGTATTTGCATCTTCAGAAGGCCAAACGCTGGACTTCAGTAAAGCATAATAACAACCCCTTGCTACGGAGAATTAAAGGTGTCTGTGTTTAAGCCTTTTGTATTTTTGGCAGCGTTTGCTGCTTGTACACCTGTGTTCGCACAACAATCACAAGAAGTGATGAGCGAACAAACGTCAAAACTCGATAATAGTGAACAACGAGACACTGTTGAAGACGAGGACGGTCAAACATCACAGAATGAAAGCGGTATTGAAGTTATTGATATCATCAAACGTGATACGACTACAGAGAGCGCGCTAGATAATCGCTTAGAAGGTGATAAAGAAGCGCTAGACAATGTTTTTGCCATTACCCAGCACAGACAAAACTATTTACTTCCTATCACCTATGTCTCTAATCCTAATACATTCGGTAATGAAGAGTTAACGGAAGAAAACATAGACAATAAAGAAGCTAAGTTTCAGGTAAGTGCCAAGTTACCACTATATCTAGAAGATACTGGCTTCGACGGACTCTATTTCGGCTTTACGTTAACCTCATTCTGGCAGCTTTATAATAGTGAAGCATCGAAGCCTTTCCGAGAAACCAATTATGAACCGGAAGTATTTTGGCAAGAAACCGCTGACTACTCCGTACTAGGCTACAAGTTCAATACCTTCCAGGTCGGTTTCAATCATATGTCGAATGGCCAAAGCGGCCTGCGCTCTCGAAGCTGGAACCGTCTATTTGCGTCCATAGTATTTAGTGACAACGACGATATATACTACTTTAAGACCTGGTACCGTATCCCTGAAGATGAAAAAGCTGACCCACTGGACCCAACGGGTGATGATAACCCGGACATTCAGGATTACTACGGCCGAATGGAATTTGGATATGGAAGAAAAATTGGTGCTTTCAAGGTACTGGCGTTACTGAGAAACAATCTGGATTTTGACGAAAACAGAGGCAGTATTCAGCTAGATTTCACCTATCCTATTTCCGACCGCTATGAAGTACTCCTTCAATACTTTAACGGTTACGGCGATTCGCTCATCGACTATAACCGCTCGCAAGAGCGCATTGGTATCGGGTTTCAGCTGCACTTTTTGTAAAACAAACTTTCATGCTTAATAACAAAACGCGCGCTGCAAACATCCCATTTGAGCGCGCTTTTTTAAAACGCCACTCGCCGCAGCTAATCAATCACACCGGCAGCTCGATAAAGCTGAATATGTACATCCACCAGCGCAGCAATATCCCTTTGATACCCTCCACCAATAACCGCAGCAATTGGAACACCTAAACGGTCAGCCAAAGCAAATACTGTCTTGTCCCTTTCATAAACACCTTGGGTGGATATATGTAAGTGGCCTAGATCGTCGTTTACATGTACATCAACGCCTGCGTCATAGATGATGGCATCGGGGTGAAATTGTCTCATCACCATAGTTAGCGCTTGCTCTAGCGTGGTTAGATACTCGTCGTCTTCGGTGCCCTTATCGAGCCCTATATCAATATCGGAACGCTGCTTTCTGTGCGGGAAGTTTTTTTCACCATGGATTGATAAAGTGAAGATATCTCGATCGTTTTCGGCCAATTTAGCGGTACCATCCCCCTGGTGTACGTCTAAATCGACAATAAGTACATTTTCAACGGACGAGTTTTGCTGCATGGTTTTCGCTGCCAAATACAAGTCGTTAAACAAACAAAATCCCGAGCCAAAATCAGCAAAGGCGTGATGATAGCCGCCTGTCAAATTCAAGGCTTTCCCATGCTCTAGCGCAAGATTAGCCGTTAAACAGGTACCAGCAACAGCTGTGCGGGTACGCTCAATCAACTGTTGCGACCAAGGAAACCCTATGCGGCGCATCGCTTTCTTATCTAATGTTCCATTACTTAGCGTCTCAACATAGTCCTGATCGTAATAAGCAAAGAGAAAAGATAAATTGACCGGAGTTGGAGTGACAAAACGCGATGCTTCAACACCGCGACTAAGCAATTCGTCACGAATACCTACGTATTTTTCAATAGGAAATCGGTGTCGCTCAGGCAGCTCTAATTGGCTATAAATAGGGTGAAATACGAGTGGTGTAGTCATTATTATCAGTACTAGTTTATGGGCGCATGAAATCGGTAACAGAAAAAAGAAAGGAGCCCGATTTATTTATGCACTCCTCTGTTTGTTTTTCGCGTTACATCAGCCCGAATAGATAACTGCTCGCTGAGTAGGTTGTTATCTTTGCGGACTAGGATTAATACTGACAAAGCACAGTTAACGGGTCAAACTGTTCACTACCTTTTCAACGTTTTCTGACATACTTTTCATAGAACGTGACATATCGTCACGCTGCGCTAGCTGATGATACTTTTCTGACGATGTCACTACGTTACTTATAATGGCTTCCACCTGCTGAAGCACGGCTTCTTGCTCATCTGCCGCCTCGTTTAGCGCCACTACTACACTGGCCGTTTCTTGAATATCCCTAACCACGTTGTTTAATGTCTCTAGTGCTGTGGCAGCTTCAGCAGCGTTAGTTTCGGACAAGTGCTTTCCAGAAGACATAGCCGCCACTGCGCCTTTTGCTTCCGCTTCAAAGCTGCTCAAGATATCGTTAATTTCTTTAGTCGACTGTTGGGTTTTAGCCGCAAGAGCCCGAACTTCATCGGCTACGACTGCAAAGCCTCGCCCGTGTTCACCCGCCCTAGCGGCTTCGATTGCGGCATTCAAAGCTAACAGGTTTGTCTGGTCAGCTATTTCATTAATTACATTTACCACTTTTAGAATATTGGTACTTCGGCTTTGCAGTTCAGACACAATGTTACTCGATTCTGTAACCGTTTTAGCTAGCTGTTTAAAGCCTGCGTTGGCACTTTCAAATGTGGCATAACAACTCGCCACATTCTTTTCAGAGTTATTTGTCGCAACAGCAACTTGATCAGTAATAGCCACTAAATTCTGTACAATTTCTTTCAGTTTATCTGTGCTGCTATCAAGTGAGCGTGATGCATCTCGCTGTCCATTTGCCCCCTCCATAATGGATTGGCTGACGTTACTAAGGGTGCCGAACGCTTTTTCCATTTCTCGTTCTGCCTGTTGCAGTTGTGCAACTGACTCTTTCAACTTATATTGCAACGCGCGGGCAGAATCGGCCAGCATGCCTAACTCATGGCCGCTTGAATAGGTTAGTTCGTAGTCATAAGAGCTGTTAGCCAAGTTGGATATACACGCTACAACTTGCTTAGTTGGCTTAATGACCTGTGAGCGCAGTCGAGCAATAACATACACAACTGAAAGTACCGACAGTGCAATAGCTGCCAATAGAATTATCCAAAGCATAGTGCGCGTATTGGCTTTAAGCTGAGTAATCGCATTCGCTGAGTCTGCTGCAATTTCCGACGCGATACCTGAAAGAAGCTTAGCTGGTTCTCTATCAATACCGCGGACAAAGCTATCTCCCACTTTGGGATCAAACCCTGAATCTATAAACGCCTTGTACCCTTCCCGATATTTCTCGGCCATTAATGCATGCGCTTTTTGAAATTGCTCGATATCAGACTTCACGCTATCACTTACAACATCACTTGATAGCATCAAGTCAAATTGACGATTGATTTCAGCTTCACGCTGTTTAAATCGCTCCCAGTATTTTTCTCTGTCTACTTTTTTGTGGCCACGCAACAACACGTTTTTCCACTCTTGAACCTGGGTTTTAAATGTACTTAGCGTGGTGTTAACGTCTCGCTCAGACTGAACTAGCGTGTTTTCTAATTCATCGAACGAATTGAGTAACGAGAAAGACTTTAGAATTGAGGCACCGTTTAATAGTACAAGAATTAAAAAGCTAGCGAGAACGGGCGTCATCACCAAACGGCTGATGCTTGTGTAATTGAACACGGCTTAACCTTTAGTATAAATTTAAAGAAGGACGTGGCCATTAAATGATATTTTTATGACGGTATGGTTACACTATATATATAAATTTTTATAACCTAAGATAGGATAAGATACGTTTAAGTTTTTTCCTACGCCAACATATATAAACATTCGCTATGCAATTGGACTAAATAAGTTTCCCAGAATAGAGTCGCAATATTTACATCATAATTATCAGTCCAAAATAAAGTTTAAAGCAAATACGACCAAAAACGTAAATTAACGATTTGCTAGTATTGATAAACTACGATAGTGCTGAAGTGCTATTTCAAGCAATTTTTCGTCAAGTTCAATGGTTTGACTATTATTAGTCTCAATGATTTTACCTGAAGCTATGCTAGATGACGGATCGCCGTGCCCTGCCTTGCCTGTCTTATTAAACAAGTGATAGTTTTCACTAAGTTCAGAATCTAAATTTAACCAATCGCTAAGCTCCTTTAGAGTGTGAGCCGTGTCTTTTACGATTTTGTCTGATTCTACAATATGTACTTTTGAGTACTTTTTAGAAATATCTATTAAATAAGAAATACGCCTAATATAGTATTGAAGCATTTTATCTGTATTTGAATATTCTGGTTTATTAGTTGCCTCTCCCATTTTAATCAAACTTTTTATCGTAGCCTTTGGCTCCCTGAACAAAACTAATATATGAACTTTCGGGTTACTAACAATTTTGTTAGAAATGACGTAACTATTATGGAGCACCTTGTCTAAATAGTATTTACTTTCATTAATGTCGTTCAAATCTTTGTATAATTCTAAGTGCATTTTGATTAGTGACTTGGGGGTGGGATAATCATAGTGTAGCTCACCATATCCACAAATTTCTGGATGACTTCCCAAAAGATGGGATAGTAACGAAGAGCGACTTCTCATGTGACTAAGAACAAAAAGATAGTTTTTTTTACTTCTAAATAGTGAAGGATGGCGGAGCGCCATATTAACCTTCTCAAACTTTGTAGCAAAAGACATAAAATTCCCGCTCGAAAGGTGACATCAATTTATTTTTAGTGTTAGCACGCCCCACGAGAAAAATCAACAACAATATCTGCATGAGATAGAAGCTATAGTTTTTCATAAATAAGGAAAATAGGTAAGAAAAATAAGTATAAAAAAGATACTCAGAGCTTGATTTAAGATTTAGCTCACGATGATAACTTCATTACTTAAAAACTTAACAGCCATTTATTCTGAATGGAAAACTTCAGAAATTCTTTACAATAGCAATTAGAGTTTAAACAACACGAAATCTAATAATATGAATTTTCTTTACTCTTTTTATTTTTTTCATTTGGTTTAACAAACCAATTTAACTCATCAATTCTTGTTGCAAAGAAGCGAGCACCAGCGATAGAGTTATGCCCATAATCATAGTAATATTTTTCTAAATCTTTAGAAACAGCAAAACAGACTTCACTTTTTATTTCGCACTGATATTCCATTCTATCTAGAATTTTAATTTCCGGATGATTTCTTGCTAAAGCTATCAACCTTTGATTAATATCATGAACATTGCCATTAAAGTCATGCCGGCTCGCATACTTCTTTTCAGTATATGCAATGAAGTATTGCTGATTGATTATGTCTGCTAGGTCACTGGGAGATACCAAATTTAACAGCTTGTCATCGACACTGTGTTTGTATGCCACATATTCAGCCATTGTCCATTTTCTAGTTCTATACTCGGGAAACTCAAAGGTATTTAGTATAATAACCAATCGCTTATTATCTTCTATAAATAGAGAAATGACTTTCTCAAACTCTTCTATGTCGGCAAGGTCGTACCTCGAAGCAAAAACCACTGTATCGGCAAATTTGTAGTTCGGTAATCGACGAATTTTACTTATATTGTGTGGTACTTCACTTATTTGAATGCCATACCTTGAAAATTGGAAATCCTCACCATTCGTCTTCGAGAACGTTAAAGTATTGTAGATATCTTTTGAATGAGAATTCCCTAGTATCAGAACCTTCTCCATATTTTTATCTAGATCATACCAGAGGGAATGCTCATTTTTTTCTTTCAATTTGATCCATGACTCTAGCCTCAATTTCTCGTTACCAATTGAATTTTTTGATAATTTAAAAAACATAGCTTCATTAAACTGCCCTGGATTAACTACATTAGCAAACCAACTTCCTAAATTTCCTATTAGAAAAAATAACAACAGTGTAAAGAATGATAACTTAAAGATTCGAGCACGAGTAAAATGTCTTTTGTTTCTAAATGGGGACTCTATAAATTTCCAGCTTATAAATGCTATAAGCAAAGAACTTAACACCATAATCCATTTGAGATTTAAGTCGAGTTCTTCAATCGAATTTACTCTAACAAAAGCAAAAATTGGCTGATGCCATAGGTAAGCTGAATAACTGAGCAGTCCTATTGATACCAATAGACTATTACTGAGAATCTTGTTAACTAGAGTGTTATTTCTGCCAAATAATATTACTAAAAAAGTGCCAATAACTGGGGCTAAAGTATAAGCGCTAGGAAACGGCGTATATTCATCAAACAAAAAAATTCCTGACACTATGAAAGACAAGCCTACCATAGACAAGATATCATTCGCCTTCGGATCTACTGACTTCATCAAAATTGCAGCAAACGCTCCTACGAATAACTCCCAAATTCGTGATGGTAGTAAAAAAAAGTTCGCGCTAGGCTTTGAAACTACAAGATACTCGCAAAGGATAAAACTAATCATCGAAATTAAAAAGAGCCATGTATACAAACCTCCCCTGCTTCGCCTGTAAAGTAGTAGTAACAAAATAGGAAAAAACAGATAAAATTGCTCTTCTACCGCCAAACTCCAAGTATGCAGTAACGGTTTTTCTTCCGAGGCAGCTTGAAAGTAGCCACTCTCTAACCAAAAAAGAATATTAGAGCCGAATAAACTTACAGCGGTAACACTTTGTGAATAGTCTTGAAATTGTGAGGTGTTCAAGTACATCCAGGAAAACGGCATTGTAACAAATACGACTACTGCTAAAGCAGGTAGGATTCTCCGCGCTCTTCGCTCATAAAAACTTATAAGGCTAAATTTATTGTTATTTATTTCATTGAGGAGAATTGAAGTTATTAAGAAGCCGCTAATGACAAAGAAAACATCAACACCAATGTACCCTCCAGAGAAGTGTTCAAAACCAGCATGAAAAAAAATTACTGGTAGAACAGCCAAAGCTCTAAGCCCGTCAATTTCAGGTCTATAAGTCAACGTGCTGGACAACGTCCTATTCCTATTTTAAAGATTTTATTCGTTATCTCGATACACTATGTTATTGAGATAATTCTTTACAAATAACCTTGCTAATTGTTAGTAGAATGGGAGAAGAAAAACCTTAATATCGCAAGGGCCTAACATTAAGTAAACGCAATCAAAAGTTTTTATTTATGTGCAGTATTACCTACCGTAAGTTTTATATCATCAGCATAAAAAATTTAGTGCGTGCCTTAGATAGTTTTGGGTTACGCTGGCGCTTTATAATATATATTTTTTTGAAACAACGTACCCTTTCTAAACAATAGTTTCAATTCTTTAGTTATAACTTCTCCTATTATCAAAATAAGATCGAGCTTCTTAAAAGAGCTGCTTTTATAAACGTTGTAACTACTAATACAAACTTACCATCTGCCGCCCAGCAATTTTCATTCGCATGGTTATTCCTGAGCTTTGGAATAACCATGCTTAAGGGCTATATAAGTATCTATTCCCACTCAATCGTAGCAGGCGGCTTACCAGAAATATCGTAAACCACGCGGCTAATGCCATCGATTTCATTGATAATGCGATTCGACACTTTACCTAGGAAGTCGTATGGCAAATGTGCCCAGTGAGCCGTCATGAAGTCGATAGTCTCTACTGCGCGAAGACTTACCACCCAGTCGTATTTACGCGCATCACCCATTACGCCTACTGAGCGCACTGGAAGAAATACGGTAAACGCTTGGCTTACTTTTTGGTATAAATCAGCTGTATATAGCTCTTCAATGAAGATAGCGTCAGCACGACGTAGTAAGTCGCAATATTCTTTCTTAATTTCACCAAGTACACGAACACCCAGACCCGGTCCAGGGAACGGGTGACGGTAAAGCATGTCGTACGGTAAACCTAGCTCAAGGCCGATTTTGCGTACTTCGTCTTTAAAGAGTTCACGCAGTGGCTCAACAAGACCTAGCTCCATATCTTCTGGAAGACCACCCACGTTGTGGTGCGATTTGATTACGTGCGCTTTACCCGTTGCAGAACCCGCTGATTCAATAACGTCTGGGTAAATAGTACCTTGCGCTAACCACTTCGCGTTTTCACGCTTACCCGCTTCTTCGTCAAATACACGAACGAACTCATTACCAATAGCTTTACGTTTAAGTTCAGGATCTTCAATGCCTTTTAGGCGATCAAGAAAACGCTCTTCAGCGTCTACGCGGATAATGTTAAGGCCGAAATGGTCACCAAACATTTCCATTACCTGATCAGCTTCATTTAAGCGAAGCAGGCCATTGTCTACAAACACACAGGTAAGTTTTTCACCTATCGCGCGGTGAAGCAGCATGGCTGTTACTGAAGAATCTACGCCGCCTGAAAGGCCAAGAATAACTTCTTCATCACCCACTTTCTCTTTTATACGCTCAATGGCATCGTCAATAATTGCGCCAGCTGTCCACAGCTTTTCACACTTACAGATGTCCATCACAAAGTGAGTTAATAAACGCATGCCTTGGCGAGTGTGAGTCACTTCAGGGTGGAACTGCACGCCATAGAATTGCTTCTCTTCGTTATACATTGCAGCATGTGGGCATGAAGCGGTTTGCGCGATGGTTTCAAAACCTTCGGGAATAGCTGCCACTTTATCGCCGTGGCTCATCCATACGTCAAGCAGCGCCGCGCCGTTATCACCTATGGCATCTTCAATTTTATCCAGCAGCGGGCTTGGCTTAATCACTTCTACTTGCGCATAACCAAATTCACGCTTGTCAGAACCCAATACGCCACCACCTAGCTGTTGTGCCATGGTTTGCATGCCATAGCACACGCCTAGCACTGGCACGCCAGCTTCAAATACGTACTCGGGCGCGCGTGGCGAGCCCTCTTCAGTTACTGACTCTGGGCCACCTGACAGAATAATCCCTTGAGGATTAAATTCGCGGATTTGCTCTTCAGTCACATCCCAAGCCCAAAGCTCACAGTAAACGCCAATTTCTCGAACACGACGTGCTATCAACTGCGTGTATTGCGAGCCAAAATCCAAAATAAGTATGCGTTGGTCGTGGATATTTGTGGTCATGTTTTATTTTTACCCGTTAAATAAAAGAACAAAGGCTGGTGTAGTACCAGCCTCGCAGTCGTCGGTCGCCTTAACCTAAACGGTAGTTTGGCGCTTCTTTGGTAATGCTTACATCGTGAACGTGGCTCTCGCCCATTCCGGCTGAAGTTACGCGCACAAATTGTGCCTTGGTATTGAGCTCTTCAATCGTTGCGCAGCCCGTTAAGCCCATAGCTGAGCGCAAGCCACCCATTTGCTGATGGATAATATTAGCAATTGGACCTTTGTACGCTACGCGACCTTCAATACCTTCCGGTACGAGTTTTTCAGCGTTATCAGAATCTTGGAAGTAACGGTCTGACGAACCGTGGCTTTGATCCATAGCGCCTAGTGAACCCATACCGCGATATGACTTGTAATAACGGCCTTGGAAAAGTTCTACTTCCCCTGGCGCTTCTTCAGTACCTGCTAACATGCTGCCAACCATTACGCAGCTTGCGCCAGCGGCCAACGCTTTAGCAATGTCACCCGAAAAACGAATACCGCCGTCAGCGATTACTGGAATGTCAGTATCTTTAAGCGCTTCTACTGCATCTGATACCGCAGTAATTTGAGGCACACCGCAACCGGTTACGATACGGGTAGTACAAATTGAACCAGGACCAATACCCACTTTAACAGCATCTACGCCGGCATCGGCAAGTGCTTTCGCGCCATCGCCCGTTGCAACGTTACCCGCAATAATTTGTACATCAGGATAGTCAGCTCGTACCTTCTTAACTCGGTCTATAACGCCTTGTGAATGACCGTGAGAAGTGTCAATTAGTAAAACATCTACACCTGCATCAACCAATAATGCGATGCGCTCATCAGTGCCTGCACCTACGCTAACTGCCGCCCCTACGCGAAGACGACCTAGCGAGTCTTTACACGCATTAGGCTTATTTTCTGCTTTTTGGAAGTCTTTAACGGTGATAAGGCCTGTAAGCTTGAACGCATCGTCAACAACAAGAATTTTTTCAATGCGATGTTCGTGCATTAAATCTAATACAACGTCAGAACTTGCGCCTTCTTTTACGGTAACCAGATCATCCTTACCGGTCATCACGTTGCTAATAGGGAGGTTTAAGCGTTTTTCAAAGCGAAGGTCACGGCCGGTCACAATACCAATTAGGTTATTGTCTTTGTCAGTTACCGGGAAGCCAGAGTAGCCTAAGCGCTTAGAAAGCGCGATAACTTCACCAATGGTCGCGCTCTCTTCTACCGTTACTGGGTCAGATACCACACCACTTTCGTATTTCTTAACTTCACGTACGTGTTTAGCTTGCTCTTCAGGCTTCATGTTTTTATGAATGAAACCAATACCACCCTCTTGAGCTAACGCAATAGCTAGACGGGCTTCAGAAACCGTGTCCATGGCAGCAGAAACCATTGGAATATTTAACGTTACGCCACGCGTAAGGCGTGTTTGTAAGTTGGCTGTGTGAGGGAGGACGGTCGAGTGGCCGGGAACCAGCAACACATCGTCGAACGTCAGGGCTTCTTGGATGATACGTAGCATGCAACAACACCTATTCAGTTGAGGGTTAATTGCGGCGCAATTGTAGTGTTTTTTAGTTTTCAGGTAAACTCTAAATGTATTAAACCCAGTGATTTTTTTTATGTTTACAAATTCGCCATCTACCTCTCGACAAATTTTAACAGTTACCAAGCTAAATCGCTTAGCCAGAACCGTATTGGAAGGCGAGATTGGCCTTATTTGGCTATCGGCTGAAATATCGAACTTTGTGGCAGCCGCATCAGGGCATTGGTATTTCACGCTGAAAGACAACAAAGCCCAAGTCCGCGCAGCCATGTTCAAGGGGTCAAACCGCAATGTTCGCATTCGCCCTAAAGAAGGCGACAAAATTTTAGTGCGCGCATCAGTAGGGCTTTACGAGGCTCGCGGTGACTATCAACTCGTCGTTGAACATATGGAAAGCGATGGCGAAGGTGCACTTAAGCAAGCGTTCGAAGCCTTAAAGTTCAAACTCAACAATGAAGGCTTGTTTGATACTGCTAACAAACGTGCGCTACCTGAACGCATTAATCGCATCGGCGTAATAACCTCATCAAGCGGTGCAGCACTTCACGACGTATTGAGCGTACTAAAGCGCAGGAGCCCACAAACTGAAGTCATCGTGTATCCATCAATGGTCCAAGGTGAAACCGCACCTTTACAGTTAATTAATGCGTTAAGAACGGCTAACCGCCGCGCAGAAGTGGATGTGCTGTTACTTACGCGAGGCGGAGGTTCATTAGAAGACTTGTGGTGTTTTAATGATGAAAGCTTGGCAATAGAAGTCGCTGCAAGTGCTTTGCCTATAGTTAGCGCCGTAGGCCATGAGGTAGACTTCACCATTAGTGACTTCGTCGCTGATGTTCGCGCCCCCACCCCATCTGCAGCTGCAGAAGTCTTAAGTCAGGATTCGACCGCGCTTTATCAAACCTTGAGTCAGCAAAAACAACGCTTGGCAAGAGCAATGCAGCAGCATATTCAAACCAGCAAGCAGCAGCTCACTTTAAAGAAACAACGTTTAAATGCATTACATCCACAAAGCCGTATTCAGTCTCAGTGGCAAACCTTAGACAGACTGCAGCTTCGTTTAACGCATAAAATGCAAAGTGATTTAGCAAAAGCAGAAAAGCAACTGCATACGTTAGCGTCTAGATTAAGCCATCAATCGCCATCGGCAAATGTGGCGCGTTCAAAAGACAAATTGAATTATGCGAGAACTAAGCTCTTATCAAGCATGAATACACTTATTGGAAGCAAAAAAAATGAACTTGGCGGTAAGGTCAGCCTCTTACAATCTGTAAGTCCTCTTTCAACGCTCGCCCGTGGTTACAGCATTACTTTGTCCGACAAAACAGCTATTAATAGCGTGAATAAAGTAAATGTAGGTGATGAGATAAAATCTCGGGTGACTGACGGTGAAATAACCAGTACAGTGACAAACATTCATCGCCAGTAATTAGCCATTAGTATTATATATGCCCGTTCAAGCAAAAAATTTATTCTTTTACCGTTTGCAGCTGCGGGCTGGTGCGTTTTTGTATAATGTCATTCGCACCGTGGCAAAGTCCGGACCGGTGTTTCTTTTTCTTTGTTCCAGCTCCGCAGGTTTTTCTAACGACGTTTGGGCGTCTTCAGTCAGTCAAGGTGTTTCAGTTTTTTCCACCTACCCGAGCGATAGTTTGCTTAAAGCCTGCAATGAACAAAAAGCATCGAATGAACTTGCTCTCGCTCACAAAGGGTTGGCTAATTTATGCTTAGAAGATGCTATTTCTCCGGAAAGTTTTATTAAAGAACTCAGCGAGTCTGGTGAATTTAACAATCTTTTGCCGTATGGCGAAGGCAATGACTACGAACTACTTATTGCTAACGTTGGCTCAACGCCGGGTGAGCATCAGCAACATACAAAGCAGTTTGCGGAATTTACGCTACAATGGCGAGGCATTGAGATTGATTCGTCGGCTTATGATGTAGATGCAGAAATTAGTAGTGTCAAAAGCCCAGAATTACACACAGAAGAAAAAGAAGCACAGGCGTTGGTTTCTCGTTGGCTTGAGCATGTAAAACAGACAAAAATATTTACCAGTCAGTTTTTATTTAGTGCGCTTGAAGCAAGTGACTATAACATTGCACTTCAGGTCCCAGATCGAGTTGGTGACTTTGTTAAGTTAGACACTCAGCTCTTTTCAGACCCATTTAGCGGTGCAATCACCCGCTACAACCACTCAGATTTTGAAGATGCTTTAGTTGATGTCACTGTTTACCCATTTTTAGCTCAGCTCTCTATGGATGAAAGCGAGCTTTTACCAAAGCAGCTAGAGAGCGATTTACAAAAGGCTTCAGTTACTGCAAAAGTGCAACAATTAACTTTATCTCAAGTTAGCCCTGCATCACCTTACTCTGTGAACGAAAAACTTTCTGGATGGAGATTAGGCTTAAGCGCAGCTTCAGAAACGTCCCCTACAATCTATGCAACAACCTATGTATTCAGACAACAAGATAAGGTTATAAAAATATCTACCACCTTTCCACCTGAGTTTTCTGACACTATCGTCAATCAATTAATCGTTAACGTCGAAGTACCACAAGAGTCTGAAATGATGAAGAAAGTGCGCATGTTACTATTAGAAGGTCAGCGCTAAGCTTTCTGCACCTTACGTCGTTTAACCAACGATAAGTTCAATTTGAACCTTTTCTCTATATCACTGCTAAGAATATACACCTTTTGCTTGTCTTGTGGCTTATACCTATCGAACCAATTGTACATTTGGTTTTTTTGTAATGGTGAAGCGTTATTAAACAATTTTTCTACTGACAAGGTAACTCCAAAATGCTGCTTGTAGTTTGCTAAACCCTCAGCGTTTGCAAAGAAAGTTCCAAGAGTTGAATTTAGATAATCCGCGATTTTTAAACGGGTAGCAGGCAGTGTTGAGAGGCAATGTGTTTGTACGAACCCGCTGCGCAGGGCAAAAACTACAACTTACGTGTAATTATGACCCAGCTGGTTTTACTTTAGAAAACAGTAAATTGATAGGTGAAGCAACCGTTAAACAAGATCGCATAGCTAAGATTTAAACTGATAATGGAGAGTAGCGTCAGAATAGAGTCGAGGCTTTGCCTCTTGACCTGTAGAGAGCGTTAATTTGGTCTTAATAAAAAGGATATGACGCTATTTCGGTTGAATTGGAAATAGCGTCGATAGTACTTTCGAAAGTTTAGCGCCTACTTTTTATCTTTGTAGTAAGACATCATACGGCGGCGCTTGCGCTGCTGCGCTAAGGTTAAATTAGCCTTTTTACCTTCAAACGGGTTGTTGCCTTCTCTGAACTCTATTTTGATAGGCGTACCCATAATTTCTAGTGCTTTTCTGAAATAATTCATCAAGAAACGTTTGTACGAGCTTGGTAAGTCATCCACTTGATTACCGTGAATAACGATAACCGGTGGGTTATAACCACCTGCGTGGGCATATTTCATTTTCACTCGACGACCGCGTACAAGTGGCGGCTGATGGTCATCCTGCGCCATTTCCATAATTTGTGTAAGCAGAGCAGTATTAATACGCTTAGTCGCACTCATATACGCTTCTTGCACAGACTCAAATAGATTGCCCACACCAGAGCCATGAAGCGCGGATATAAAGTGAATTCTTGCGAAATCTATAAAGCCTAGACGGCGGTCCATCTCTCGCTTGATATCATCCTTAACATCTGTGCTCAACCCATCCCATTTGTTTACGGCCACGACCAAAGAGCGCCCTGAATTGAGGACAAACCCGAGTAAACTCAAATCTTGATCGGTAATACCTTCTCTGGCATCAATAACCAATAGCACTACATTAGCTTCTTCAATGGCCTGAAGGGTTTTAACAATAGAAAACTTCTCTACCGCTTCACTGATCTTTCTGCGTTTTCTTACACCCGCGGTATCAATCAGGATATATTCTCGCTCATCCCTTTCCATTGGAATGTACACGCTGTCTCGGGTGGTGCCAGGCATGTCGAATACCACTACGCGCTCTTCACCAAGAATGCGGTTCGTGAGTGTCGACTTACCTACGTTGGGTTTACCTACGATAGCAAGTTTGATAGGCAACGCTTGTAGGCGCTGACGCTGCGTTTCAGCATCCTCTTCTTCCTCGGGTTCCTCGTCGACAATCTCCATGTCAGGAAAGTCAGTTTCGAGTGGTTTTAGGGCATCTTGTAGCAACTGACTAACGCCGCGACCATGGGCCGCTGCAATTTGCTTTATTTCACCTAAACCTAACGAGTAAAATTCTGCGCTTTCGCTATCGCCATCAATGCCGTCAACCTTGTTCGCAACCACAAATACCTTTTTGTTTATGCGTCTTAAGTGATCAGCAATGCCCTGATCAGCCGGCAACATACCTGCTCTAGCGTCAACCAAGAACAAAACGACATCAGCCTCTTCTATCGCCAACAAAGACTGTTGCGCCATTTCAGCATCAATCCCCTCTTCATCACCTGTAATACCGCCGGTATCAACAACAATAAACTGGCGCTTTTCGAACTTCGCTTGGCCGTATTTACGGTCGCGAGTTAACCCTGGGTAGTCTGCAACTAGTGCATCTCGGGTATTGGTAAGGCGATTAAACAAGGTTGATTTGCCAACATTAGGGCGGCCAACCAAAGCAACAACGGGTAACATTTATCAGATCCTAGGGGTCATGAAAGCGAAAAAAGCACAAGCCACATACACCATGTACTACAAATTACGTCTGGAAAATTCTTTCTCTAACGATAGGTGATTAGTTATGAGGCTCTTGAGAATAGGCGCATTATACCTTGTTCACTACCTAATACCAATGAGTTCAGTTCGACGAAAAATGAACATATTTCGTTGCGATATTATGCCCAACGATAAGTGAAACAAGTTATAAAAAAGGCGTTACAAATTCTACTTGTAACGCCTTTTGGAAATTGAAATGTCGTTATACAACTAATTCGGTATACGTACTGACACTATTTCGCCATTTCTAGTCACTGCAATGACATTACCGTCAACGTTAACTGGTGCTGCAAAAATGGCATCATCTTCATCATCACCACCTACGTCTAACCGAGCGACGACTTTTCCAGATTCTTGCTCAATCCAGTGTAAAAAGCCCCAATTATCGCCCACAACAATGTACTCTCCCACCGGAGTAGCAGCTGTTAGCGAACGTTTTTTAAGTAAGCCTTGAGACCACAATTCTACGCCGTTACGTCTATCAAGGGCATATATGTTTGAATTGTTGTCTACGACAAAAATTTTGTTTCCATCAATATTCAGATTGCGAAACGATGCGTATTCACGTTTCCAAATAACGCGACCTGAACGAAGCTCTACTGCTGCCAAGGTTCCATTATATGAGACTGTATAAATCGTACCGCCATAAAGCACTGGCGTAGTATCGATATCAACAATACGCTCTAGCTCTGTTGCACCAGAAGGCGTTGCAATTACTGTTTCCCATGCAAGTACGCCGGTTTCGATAAGGTTTACTTGAATCTTACCTGTCGGGGTACCCACTATAGCGCCACCATTAGACGCAATTGGGCCAGAGATGCCGCGTAGTGTTAGCGGGGGCGTGTCACCCTCGTGTCGCCACATTTGCTCTCCGGTACGGGTATTGAAACCAAACAAGCTGCCTGCACCAGTATTAACAACAAGAATACCTTCATCTGCAGCCGGCGCGGCTAAAATTTCTCCAGGTACCGTCGCTTCCCACACAAGCTCGCCGGTTTCGGCGTCCATTGCAGCAACGTATCCGTTTTCTGTACCAATAAATACGTGTCTATCTGCGACAGAAATACCGCCAATACGCGCGGTTTCACCACTACGCCAAAGTTTAGTTACCGAACTTAACATGCCTTCTGAACGAAACTGTGCGAAATCTTTTTCCCACAATAATTTTCCTGTTTCCGGCTCCATCGCAACAACCACACCGTGGCGGTCGGCGGCGAAAAGCTTATTGTAGGCATACACAGGACGAAGGCGAGAGAAGTAGCGGTCAACGCCATCACCAATGTCACGGTCCCACACCATTTCAGGCGTAAACTTAGCCTCAATAGGCTTTAAACGACGAATTTCCAATTCCTCGTCATCTGCAAACCAGTCTGAAATAGTAGAGCAGCCAGACATTGTGATAGACACTGCGAGTGCTATACCTATCGTGCGAGCGAATCGACCTTTACGGCCACACGTGTTGTGAAACAAATTGCGTACCTCTTTATTATTTATACCAGCCCAAAGGCCATCGCTTACTGCGCAGCAGATACCGAAAGGTTATCTAGCTTCATTTGTAAAAGCGGATTATTGGCATTTTTTTCTAACGCATTTGAATAAGCTAAGCGAGCATCGTCAAACTTGCCTTGTTTTTGATACACATCGCCTTTTAATTCAGAAACTTCTGCTGAAAATGCGTCATTTGTTACATTGCTAAGCGTAGACAACGCCGCGTCCAGCTGGTTCATTTCAATTTGAACACGCGATAAACGAAGTGAGGCAAGCACTTTCAATTCATCATTTTCGGCAAAGGTTACAACGCTATTTAGGTGAGAAGCTGCAGCGTCTAAATCACCGGCATCTACCGCTTGCTTAGCCGCAAGAAGACTCGCAATGCTTGCATAGCCGCTGTCTTTGTTCTCTTCTATGAAGGCCTTAACCTTTGCTTCACTATCTTCTGTACCAAATGTTTCAACGGCATTTTGATACGCTACCGATGCTGCTTCTTTATTTTCAATTTGCGCTTCTGAATACGCTCTCCAGCCCCAAAGGCCACCTAGACCAAGCGCCGCACCCACAATAATTGCAGTACCGTGCTCTTTCCAAAAACGTTTAATCGCTTCTACTTGTTGTTCTTCTGTTGCGAACTGTTCCATGATGTCCTCTTTTTATTTTGCGCTCAGCAACTCTGCAACCTTATCAGATAAGGTATCGAAGCTGACTGTAACTTGTTCTTGACCATCGCGTAGTGGCTTAACACCTACTTCGCGAGACTGCATTTCGTCATTACCTAAAAGCAGCGCTAAACGTGCACCTGTTTTATCTGCACGCTTTAGTTGTTTTTTGAAGTTGCCGCCGCCACAGTGCATCATTATGCGTGTATTAGGAAGCGTATTTCGAAGATGTTCTGCTACTTCAATGGCGTAAGATTGTGCCTCTTCGCCCATCGCCGTTACGTAAACATCTGCGAAGCTCGAGTCCTGACCTTCTTCGGTTAACGTGGTTAGCAACAGTACCAAACGTTCAATGCCCATAGCAAAACCAACCGCAGGCGTTGCTTTGCCACCCAGCTGCTCTACCAAGCCATCGTAACGGCCTCCAGCACACACTGTACCTTGGGCTCCCAGGCTATCTGTCACCCACTCAAACACGGTACGGTTGTAGTAATCTAATCCGCGCACTAGTCGAGGATTTATTTCAAACTCAATACCTGCTTGCGTTAAGCGCGAACACAAGGTTTCAAAGTGTACTTTGGATTCTTCATCAAGATGATCGATTAGCGCTGGCGCATCGGCAATAGCAGCTTGAACATCAGAGTTCTTTGAATCGAGTACGCGAAGTGGATTCGTTTCAAGTCGACGCAGGGAATCTTCATCGAGCTGGTCTGCACGCTGTTTTAAGAATTCAACCAGCGTATCGCGATATGCAGCGCGAGCTTCGTTTGAACCTAAGGTATTTATTTGAAGTTTTACGTGCTGCTCAATACCAAAAGCTTTCCAAAAACGTGCACTAAGAAGAATAACTTCTAAGTCGATGTCAGGGCCGTCCATACCGTAGGTCTCTACACCGAACTGATGGAACTGGCGATAACGCCCTTTTTGTGGACGTTCATGACGGAACATTGGCCCCATGTACCACAGGCGTTGCTGCTGGTTGTACAATAAGCCGTGTTCGTTTCCTGCGCGCACGCAACTTGCCGTACCTTCTGGACGCAGCGTTAAGCTGTCGCCATTTCTATCTTCGAAGGTATACATTTCTTTTTCAACGATATCGGTAACTTCACCGATAGAGCGCTTGAACAAGTCGGTGCTTTCAACGATGGGAGTACGTATTTCTTGGTAACCATAACTCGCCACAACCTGACGAAGTACAGATTCTACCTTCTGCCATGTACCGGAAATCTCCGGTAGGCAGTCATTCATGCCTCGAATTGCCTGAATAGTCTTAGCCACGTGAAATTCTCATACTGCTAAATAGTGAAAAGCCCCGCATTATAGGGGCTTTGGGAGTAAACAACAATGAACAAAAAATGTCTCAGTCTTTAACTGATACCTGAATTTTATTTTGTTCACTCATGCGAGAGGCCTTGGCGCGGATCCTGGCCTCCAACTTGTCGACCAAATCGTCATTAGGAAGTCGCTCTTTAACCCGTTTGCCGTCTTCGTATAGGCCACTCATGTTGCGTGCGCCAGTTAGGCCTAAATCAGACACTTCTGCTTCGCCGGGGCCATTAACCACACACCCGATAATAGACACATCCATTGGCGTAAGGATATCTTCTAAACGCTGTTCTAATGCGTTAACCGTACCAATAACGTCAAACTCTTGTCGAGAGCAACTTGGGCAAGCGATAAAATTTATACCACGCGAGCGAATGCGCAGTGACTTCAAGATATCAAAGCCTACTTTAATTTCTTCTACTGGATCGGCCGCTAGTGAAACACGAAGCGTATCGCCTATACCTTCAGCCAGAAGCATACCTAGACCCACTGCACTTTTGACAGCACCAGCACGTTGGCCACCTGCTTCAGTAATACCTAAGTGAAGCGGCTGGTCTATTTTTTGTGCCAATAAACGATAGGCGCCAACAGCTAAGAAAACATCTGACGCTTTAACGCTGACTTTGAATTGATCAAAGTTAAGCTTGTCGAGGATATCCACATGACGCATTGCGGATTCAACCAGCGCTTCTGGCGTGGGCTCACCGTACTTCTCTTGTAAGTCTTTTTCTAACGAGCCACCGTTCACACCAATGCGGATAGGAATATTTTTATCTTTTGCACAATCGACCACAGAGCGCACACGCTCCATATTACCTATGTTACCTGGGTTAATGCGCAGACAATCTACGCCGTATTCAGCAACCTTAAGTGCGATACGGTAGTCAAAGTGAATGTCTGCAACGAGTGGCACACTCACCTGCTTTTTAATTTCTTTGAATGCTTCAGCCGCTTCCATCGTGGGCACAGATACTCGAACGATCTCGCCACCCACTGCAACAATACGGTTTATTTGATCGACGGTCGCTGCCACATCAGTGGTCCGCGTATTCGTCATAGATTGAACAGCAATGGGAGCGCCATCACCAATGGGGACGTTACCTACATTAATACGCGTAGACTTTCTGCGTTTAATAGGACTTTCTGCAAACATCTAATTACCTATAAAGGAAGTGCGAAGCGAGCTGTTTTACCGTTTTGGTATGAAGAAATATCAACAGACTCGCCGTTAACTGATATGCGCACATTATCCGGTGCACCGAGCGTAACTTCAACAGGAGGAACGCCTTGAATTTCCATAACTCGTCCTTTTAGCTTTACCCCATAGGCAATAGCTTCTCCAGACGCGTCTTTTATATTCACCCAACAGTCATCGTCGAAAGTGAAAACCATAGTAATTGGCGCTGTATCAGACTGACTATTCACATTAAGATTGGGTTGGGGTTCGTTACTACTCGCAGAATTAACCAGAGCGGTTAGGTTATTGCTATCATTTACCTCTGTATCGGGTGCTGAGATTGCTCCATCATTCAAGCTACCGTCTTGGTTAAAACCGCTATCTTGGTCGCTGAACGCACCGCTGCTTTCTGAGCTTGTACTATCGCTCACGCCCGTGTCTAGCTGATTGTTTCCAGCCGTATCACCCTGCGACGACGAGGCGTCAGTAGTAACATTGTCGGTATATGTGCCCGCCGATGGGACAGGCGTATTAGCGGCCTCTCTCTTGACGGCTTCATTTAATGGCGGGTCAGAAACAGCATCGTCACTTGGCTGTTGGTACCACCACACCACTACACCAGCAATGATGAGAAGTAAGATTACGTAGGTGACCATCATCCAACGGTCATCGTGTGTCTGTTTTGCGACACGTTTTGAAAAGCTCTGTAATTTCTCGGAAGATGGTACAGATGTTTGATTGTGGAAGCGTTCGAATGCCTCAATAACTTCTTGAGAATTCATGCCTAATTGCTTGGCATAATTTCTCACGTATCCTTTTGTAAAAGTCACCGAAGACTTTTCATCAATGACATCATTTTCTAAATCATTGATTTGTTTAGCTTTCAAAAATAATTTATCAGCAATATCTTGTTGAGACAAACCTAGCGTTTCACGGCGCGCTTTTAGCATTGCCCCTGGACTTGGCGTGTTTTCTTGTTGTTGCGAAGTAACTTCTTGATTCGCTTTTTCTTCCGACACCATTAAACCTTATTCCTCCTGCATACTCGGTGGTACTAACCAAAGCGTCTGACCAGCAATAATAGCGCCAGTATTTTCAAGGTTATTCCACTCTTGCAGTGTTGCCATTTTGATATTGTGCAATAAAGAAATACGATATAAGTTTTCACCTTCTTTTACTACATGGAATTTATCACTTTGCACAGATAATTCAGTATTTTGTGCTTTTTCCAGTGTGTTACCTGTGGCTGTAGGAGCGTTGTCGGTGTTATTGCTCTGAGATTGACGCTGAGCTTCACCGTCTTGGTCGACGCTCTTTACATTTTCTTTATCGTTTGATGATGTTTGTGCAAGCCCGTCGGTATTTGTTTGGTTTTCGCTTATTTCTGTTTCAGAATCGTTTGGCTGTGTAGATTTGACGGTTTTAACCACTCTGTTTTGCATACTTTCACGTTGCACTAAGTAACGTTTAGTAAGCTCACTTTCAGGGAACAATGACATCATCATTTCGCCATAACCCTTTGCAGTCTCTAGATCCCCTTTCCCTTTGGCTATTTCATAAGCTAACCACAATGAATCAGGCGTAACTTTGGCAACACGTTCGTATTTTCGTAACGTAGATTCAGCAAGTTCCCATTGCTCTGAAACCGTGTAAAGTTCACTGAGTAAGAACAGGCTCTTGCCCCTGGCAGGCTGATGTTTTAATGCGTCTTGAAAATAGCCGATCGCTTCATCTAGCTTACCTTGACTTTGCGCGCACAAAGCCAAGTTCTCGTAGGTTTGCGCTGCGTTAGCGTAAAGCCTGTTATTTATAGCATCAAAGAAATACGCTTTGGCTTTTTCGTATTCGCCGTTTTGGCACTTAAACGCGCCATAACTGTTGGCAATATCGCCATTGTTAGGCGCAAGGTCGATAGCAGTTTCATAGTACTCTTCCGCTCGAAGGTTATCTCCAACCAGCTGATAATAATACGCCATAGCGAACTGCACATCTGCAGAACGTGGGTTGAACGCAAGCGCCTTATCAAGGTTCTTTTTAGCTTGGGTGTAATTGTTATTTTGTAGATAGGTAAGACCAAGTGACATGCGTGTTTTGGCAGCTTCTTCATGATCGAAGTTACCGCCATACAACCCTGACTGGCTATTACTAACACAGCCATAAGTAAAAACAATCGCACTTAACACGCCGATTTTAAGTGAAGTTCGCAATCCAGCAGCCATAGTCTTACCCTAATATCTTAATGATTATTGGGCCATTTTTACTGAAATTGCTTCGCCCTTCACCTGTTTTTTTAACATTCTTTTCGTTCTGTCTACTACATCGCCCACTAATTGACCGCATGCTGCGTCGATATCATCGCCTCGCGTTTTACGTACGACGGTGGTAAACCCATATTCCATAAGCACTTTTGCGAATCTATCTATACGCGAATTGCTTGAACATGTGTAAGGTGAACCTGGGTATGGATTAAAAGGTATTAAATTTATTTTACTAGGGGTGTCTTTCAATACCTTAGCCAGCTGATGCGCTTGCTCTGTGCTGTCATTAATGTTTGAAAGCATAACGTATTCTACCGTCACGCGGCCTTGGTTCGCTTTAGATTTGGCCAGATAACGACGTACGCCTGCTAAGAAGGCTTCGATATTGTACTTCTTATTGATAGGCACGATCTCGTTGCGCAAGTCATCGGTGGGTGCGTGTAATGAAATAGCTAACGCTACGTCTATTTGGTCACCCAACATATCTAGCGCAGGTACTACACCAGATGTACTTAGCGTAACGCGGCGTTTAGACAGGCCGAAACCGAAATCGTCCAGCATAATATCCATGGCTGGTACAACGTTTTTAAGGTTAAGCAGTGGCTCACCCATGCCCATCATTACTACGTTAGTGATAGGGCGTTTGCTTGAGTCTTTTGAAAGACCAAGGAAAGTAGCTACACGCCATACCTGACCAATAATTTCACTCACGCTTAGGTTACGGTTGAACCCCTGTTGCGCGGTTGAACAGAAAGTACACTCTAGCGCGCAACCTACCTGTGATGACACGCAAAGCGTTGCACGATCAGTTTCTGGGATCCAAACAGATTCAACTTCCTGACCACCTTCAAGGGTAAGTGCAAACTTAATAGTGCCGTCGCTCGCTTCTTGAAAGTATGCAATTTCAGGCGCTTTAATTTCGCAATTTTCAATGAGCATCGCGCGAAGGTTTTTATTGAGGTTACTCATTTCCTCGAAATCGCTAATACCGTGCTGGTAAATCCATTTCATCACCTGATCGGCACGAAACGGTTTCTCGCCCATTTCTTTGAAGAAATTGCGCAAGCCTTCGCGATTTAAGTTTAATAAGTTAGTTTTTGCCATGAATAAGATGACCCTTTTACCTTCGAGGGATGCCCCTCTTACTACTGAATACGGTGTAAAAACCAGCGATTCGACTATGTCTTGAGCGACATTTAAGAAAAAGAAAAACGCTGATTAAAATTTGCGCGGATAGTACCACAAATGAGATTTGAGAAAAAGCCGATTTAACGCAGAGAAACGTTAACTTTAGCGATGCGCGAGAAGCGTGGTTTAGTGCTCCTAAATAAGCACCGAGCAAAGCAGCATAAAGCGTGCTCAGACACTTACAAACAAAAACGGGGCCCTAGGGCCCCGTTTTTCAAACTACCAGTCTTCGCTTAGCGAGTACGTGGGCAGATTTCTTCTTCAGAGAAGAAGTAAGCAATTTCACGTGCTGCTGATTCAGGTGCGTCAGAACCGTGAACTGCGTTTTCGTCGATTGACGCAGCGTAGTCTGAGCGTAGTGTACCTGCAGCTGCATCAGCTGGGTTAGTTGCGCCCATGATTTCACGGTTAGCTAGAACTGCGTTTTCGCCTTCTAGTACTTGAACCATAACCGGACCAGACGTCATGAAGTCTACAAGTGCGCCGAAGAAAGGACGCTCTTTGTGTTCTGCATAGAAGCCTTCTGCTTGCTCTTTGCTCATGTGGATCATCTTAGATGCCACGATGCGAAGACCTGCAGATTCGAAACGGTTGTAAATTGCACCGATTACGTTTTTAGCTACCGCATCAGGCTTGATAATCGAAAAAGTACGCTCAAGAGCCATGTTCTCTCTCCAAACAAATAGTGTATGTATCTTTAAAATTTTGGCCGCGAATTATAGGCAATAAATAGCAGCTTGACCAGAGCCTTTATCAAATCAGATATAAAGTACTGTTTTTATGCGTAAATGTAGAGAAAGGATAGGCTGTTAACGATGACAATATGATGACAGCGTACAGAATATTTTGCGCAGTACGTGGTTACCGGCAACTGTATCTACACCTTGCCTTTTCTATGAGACACTAAAACGGCGTAAAGAAACCAACGCTTAAAAAATTAAGCGTTGGCTTTTGCTAATTCTTGAATTTTACCCACAATGGCGCGTAAGCCATTACCGCGGGTTGGCGTTATATGACGCTCTAGGTCTAGTGCTTCAAAATAGCCGTCGATATCAAACGCCAAAATATCTGTTGGCGTTTTGTCGTTATAAGCGGCAAGTACTAACGCAAGCAGTCCTTGAACAATAACTGCATCGCTGTCCACGTCAAAGTTAATTTTATTGCCGTCGTAAGACTCAACCAACCAAACGCTGCTCTGACAACCTTTAACCAAACGCTCGGGGGTTTTAGCATCTTCAGGCAAGCCTGGAATAGATTTCCCTAAATCAATGATGTACTGATAACGCTGTTCCCAATCGTCGAAGAACGCTAAATCATCAACAATTTCGTCACTGCTAGGTAGTTGCATTGCTATTTCCGCTTAATTTGTTTGAAAAGTTGTGTGATTAAATTTCACTGCGTGGATGACTAGAAGAACAGACCTGCTTCAAGCTGTGCTTCTTCACTCATCATATCACGGGACCATGCAGGGTCGAATACAAGCTCTACGTTGACGTTTTTAACATGGGGAACCATGGCAACGCGGTATTCAACATCACCAACCAATACTGGGCCCATACCACAGCCTGGTGCCGTCAGGGTCATATCAATATTAACGCTGCCTGTGCCTTGGTCAATTTCAACTTTGTAGATAAGACCAAGGGATACAAGGTTGATAGGGATCTCAGGGTCAAAGATAGTTTCTAACGCGTCCCACACTTGCTGTTCGCTAATGTTGCCATCTTCTGGCGCGTCAAAGCTTAATGTCATCGCCTTACGGCCAATAGCACCTGCATCAGTACCGTCGATGCGGTACATGTTGCCGCGCCACGTTACCGTATAGTTACCACCGAGCTCTTGGGTGATATTCACAAACTCGCCTTCAGGGATCACGGTAGGATTGCCCGCTGGAACTAAGCGCGCTTTACAATCGCGCTCGGTGGTCACCATTTTTTGCTTCATAAACTACTTAGTACTCTTTGTTCTACCACTGATGGCCTTTGACGTGGCAATTAGCCTACGTTAAAGCTTTCACCGCATCCGCACTCATCAACCACGTTCGGGTTGTTGTATTTAATGACGCCGTTAACACCTTCTGTAACGTAATCAATTTCAGTATTACGCAGTAGGTCGGTGGCATCTGCAGCCACGGCTACGTTAAGTACTGGCGAAATTTCAACAATTTCGTCATCGGCTTGCGCACTATCTGCGAAATCAAGCACATAGGCGTAACCTGTACAGCCGCTTACTTTTGTCGATAAACGAATTAACTGACCAGGCTTGTCTTTAAGCTTACTTTCGAAATGCTTAACGGCACTGTCAGTTAGCGAAATGAGTTTTGTACTAGGTACGAAAGTTTCAACACTCATAATGCCTCCTTAGGCCAACATCATTTTTGCTTTTTTAAGCGCAGCAAATAAGCTGTCGACTTCTTCAAGCGTATTGTAAATTGAGAACGACGCACGGGCAGTACCCGGAATACCAAAGCGCTTCATTAGCGGCTGTGCACAGTTATCACCGGTACGGATCGCAACGCCTTGTCTATCGAGAATGAAGCCCACGTCCGCCGGGTGCGCACCTTCCAGAAGAAAGCTCAGCACGCCTACCTTGTTAGGTGCTGTACCGATTATCCGCATACCGTCAAACGCTTCGGCCTGCTCGGTAGCATAGGCAAGCAGCTTTTGTTCATGTTCATGCAAAGCATTGACATCAAGGGCACTAAACCAATCTACTGCAGCGCCCATACCAATGGCACCTGCGATGTTTGGCGTACCGGCTTCTAAGCGATTTGGCAACGCACCCCATGTGGCTTCATGGTAGGTCACATCTTTGATCATCTCGCCGCCTACCTGCCAAACAGGCCAGGTTTCTAGCACCTCTTTTTTGCCCCACAAGCAGCCAATGCCTGTTGGACCGAATAGCTTGTGTCCTGAAAATGCGTAAAAATCACAGCCAATGTCTTGTACGTCAACACCGCCGTGAGCAATGCCTTGTGCACCATCAACCAGCACCCATGCGCCAACCGCTTTCGCTTTTTCAGTAAGCAGTTTAATTGGGTTAACCGTTCCTAATGCATTCGATACGTGAGGAAACGCCACTAGCTTAGTGTTTTCAGACAGCAGTCTATCGAAAGCGTCTACGTCTAACTCTCCGCTGTCAAAGATAGGCACCACATTGAGCGTTGCACCAGAGCGGCGACACGCTTGTTGCCAAGTCACCAAGTTTGCGTGGTGCTCAAGCTCAGTCACCATCACTTCGTCACCTTCGCTTAGTAGCTGTCCAAGACCATTGGCGACTATATTGATGGCTTCAGTGGTGCCGGATGTCCAGATAACTTCTTCACGCGCTTTCGCATTAATGAACTTTGCAACGCTGGTACGTGCATTTTCGTAACGGCGCGTGGCTTCATCCGATAAATGGTGCGCACCGCGGTGCACGTTTGCATTCGTCCCCGTGTAAAAATCGACTAAGGCGTCGATAACGGCCTGAGGTTTTTGTGTTGTTGCCGCGTTATCTAGGTAGACCAGCGGCTTGCCGTCTACCGTTTTAGATAAAATAGGAAACTGGGCACGAAGTGCTGCAACGTCTAAGCTCATTTCACCTCCATTTGGGCGAAGCGCTCACTTAAAATTGGTGCTAGCCATTCACGGACTGCCGTATTAGGCACATCATTTATAAGCTCTTGAATAAAGCCAAAGTTGAGCATTACCAGTGCTTTACTGCGAGAAACGCCGCGGGTTAGCATGTAATACAAGGCTTCTTCTTCAATTTCAGCAACCGTTGCACCGTGAGCACATTTTACGTCATCAGCATAAATTTCAAGCTCAGGCTTGGTGTTGATAACGCCGCGGCGAGATAGCAACAAGTTGCGGTTGTTAAGTTCAGCCAATGTCTTTTGCGCGTCACGATGAATATGAATGCGACCATTAAACACGGCACGTGCTTTATCGCCTACAATCCCACGCGCGTTTTCTTCTGTTGTGCCATTAGGCATCGCGTGCTCAATGGTGGAGTGAAGGTCAAATAACTCGCCTTCCGCCAGAAGATAAATGGCATTCATTTTCGCATCGGCAAATTCGCCGGCGTGATGAATATCTACATCTAAACGGGAAAGCTCGCTTCCATAGCCCACCATGGTGCTGTTAAGCGTAGTACGGTTATGTAGCTTAAAGTGGCTGCCGCCTAATTGCTTAGCTTTGCCAGTAAACATAGCAAAACGATAGTGTTCTAGATGTGCATCATCAGCTAGGTCATATTCAGCAAACGCTGTGGTTAAGCTTTCCGTATCGCCAAAACCTTGCTCGATAACCGTGGCGCTCGCGCCTTCAGCGACCTTCACCACCACACGCGTATGAGCATCAACATTTTGCGACGCCATGTTCACAATGCGCACTGGCGTGTCGATTTTCACGCCTGCTTCAACATTAATAAATATACCGTGTTGGCACAGCGCATCGTTAACTAGGCCAAACATATGACGGGTTGGTTTAACCTGACCGTATACACTGCTGATTGCTTGCTGCGTGGCAGTATCATCATTATTAAGTGACGTGATGCTCATGCCCGCTGGCACATTTAGCGTGTTAACCTGCGTGACCAAGACACCGTCTACAAATACAAGGTCGATAGCATTTAGGTTATCGATAGCGGGTACCGGTAAACTGTCTGCCTGAACCGCTTGCTTAGCTTCACGCTTTTCAACGGGTGTTAGCGGCGTAAAACGCCAGCTTTCGTTTCTACGGGCTGGCCAACCATCGGCTTTTAACTTTTCTAAGGCCTGCTGACGCACGGGCGCTAAGTAATCGGAGATTTGCGCCGCATCAATGACCTGTTCTAGCCATTGACTCATGCTTCCGCCTCCTCGTACGCTTTACCTAGGAATGCGTATCCGCTCTTCTCTACTTCTAGCGCTAATGACGCATCACCGCTTTTCACAATTTTGCCGTCGGCAAGAATATGAACAAAGTCAGGTTTGATGTAGTCTAGAAGACGCTGGTAGTGGGTAACAACAATGAAGCTACGCTCACCGTCGCGCTGGCTGTTAACGCCATCGGCAACAACCTGAAGTGCGTCAACGTCAAGGCCAGAGTCTGATTCATCAAGAATACAAAGTTTTGGCTCTAGCAAAATCATTTGCATGATTTCGTTACGCTTCTTCTCACCACCAGAGAAACCTTCGTTCACACCGCGCTTCAAGAAATCTAATGGAAGCTGTACTTGCTTACACGCTTCTTTTGCTTTCTTTAAAAACTCAGCAGCAGTTAATGGCGCTTCGCCGCGCTGTTCGCGCATAGCGTTAACTGACTCTTTCATGAATTCCATATTGCTTACGCCAGGAATCTCAACGGGGTATTGGAACGCAAGGAAAAGGCCTTCGCGGGCACGCTCTTCTACTTCAAGCTCTAGTAGATCTTTACCGTTAAGCGTTGCTTCGCCTTCGCTTACTTCGTAACCATCACGACCAGATAGGACGTAGCCTAGTGTACTTTTACCGGCACCGTTGGGGCCCATGATAGCGTGTACTTCACCAGGTTTAACTTCAAGGTTAAGACCTTTAATGATGTTCTTCTCTTCCACGCTGGCATGTAAATTCTTGATACTAAGCATTGATTACCCCACTGAACCTTCAAGACTAATTTCGAGCAGCTTGCCGGCTTCTACGGCAAATTCCATTGGCAGCTCTTTGAATACTTCTTTACAGAAACCGTTAACAATCATAGAAACGGCCTTCTCTGTGTCTAAGCCACGCTGCTGACACAGGAATAATTGTTCGTCGCTCACCTTCGATGTTGTTGCTTCGTGTTCAACAATCGCAGAAGGGTTGCGGCTTTCGATATACGGGAACGTGTGCGCGCCACATTTGTCACCGATAAGTAGAGAGTCACACTCGGTGAAGTTACGTGCACCGTCTGCGCGAGGGCCCATTTGAACCAGCCCGCGATAGGCGTTATTGCTGTGACCCGCTGAGATACCTTTAGAGATGATGGTCGACTTGGTGTTTTTACCCACGTGGATCATCTTAGTACCGGTATCAGCCTGCTGGCGACCGCGAGTTAGCGCTACTGAGTAGAATTCACCTACACTATTGTCGCCTTTAAGTACACAGCTTGGGTACTTCCACGTAACCGCAGAGCCCGTTTCAACCTGCGTCCACGAGATTTTGGCATTAGTATGCGCTACACCACGTTTTGTCACGAAGTTGTAGATACCGCCTTTACCGTTCTCGTCACCTGGGTACCAGTTCTGTACCGTTGAGTATTTAATTTGCGCATCGTCCATTGCCACTAGCTCAACCACTGCCGCATGCAGCTGGTTTTCATCGCGCTGTGGAGCGGTACAACCTTCAAGGTAGCTTACATAGCTGCCTTCATCAGCAACAATCAAGGTACGCTCGAACTGACCGGTGTTCATTTCGTTAATACGGAAATAAGTAGAAAGCTCCATTGGGCAACGTGTGCCTTTTGGAATATAAACAAATGAACCGTCAGTAAATACAGCGCTGTTAAGCGCAGCAAAGTAGTTATCTGTGCGCGGCACTACCGAACCAATGTATTTCTTTACAAGGTCTGGGTACTTCTGAAGCGCTTCAGAAATTGGGCAAAAGATCACGCCCGCTTCTTCAAGCTTATCGCGGAACGTCGTAACAACCGATACCGAGTCGAATACCGCATCTACCGCAACACCTGCCAGCATTTCCTGCTCGTGTAGAGGAATGCCCAGCTTTTCATAGGTGCGAAGTAGCTCAGGATCAACTTCATCTAGCGACTTAGGCTTATCTTTCATACTCTTTGGTGCCGAGTAATAAGAAATGGCCTGATAATCGATTTTCGGATAGTCGACATGCGCCCAATCTGGCTCTTCCATTTCTAGCCATGCATGATAAGACTTCAAACGCCATTCAAGCATCCATTCAGGCTCGTTTTTCATTGCTGATATGCGGCGGATAACCGACTCGTCCAGGCCGCTTTCAAACGTTTCCGATTCGATTTCTGAATAGAAACCCGCATCGTACTTTCTTTCTAACGCCTGTTCGATCTGTTCACTCATGTTGGGATCTCACTTGTTTGCCTGCATTTGCTGCCACTAACCTTTCTACTTAACTGGCAAATAAATCACCCCACGGTCTTGGTAATTTATATAGACTTTCAACTTCAACAACTTAATTTATTTGGGTAATTCCCCAACAGCATTGTCGAAACTGCCAGTTACATTGCGGACAGCCTAAAATTTTGGTGCCGTAGTATATAATACCCGACTATTTCACTCAAATATTCAGCCATTAATTTATGGCCACTTACGCGTTTTAAACGCTGCTTAAAGGTCAATTTCCTTCAAACGCGCATTAATTTTCTTCCAGATTCACTAAAATAAAAAAGAATGCGCTAACACTAACTACGCTTTGCCTACTACAAAAACCCGCGCTCAACGACGGTATAGGCGGCTATGCTGAAACCGCTTGGCGCAGTCGCGTTGTTACATCCACTACTTTTTTTACTACGTAATCGATGTCTTCTTGGGTCGTAAAGCGCCCTACGCTAAATCTAATACCTGCATGCGCCAATTCATTACTGCGGCCAATCGCTTTTAGCACATACGAAGGCTCTAAACTCGCTGACGTACATGCCGACCCTGAAGATACGGCGATATCATTTAAGCCCATCATCAAGCTTTCGCCGTCTACACCCGCAAAACTCACATTTAGAATGCCTGGGATACGCTGTGTTGCGTGGCCGTTTAAATAGATATCGTCGAGCTGTTGAAGGCCCTGCCACAGCGATTCACGCAGTGCTAATATGCGCGCACTATCCTCTTCCATTTTTGAAGAGGCTAGCGCGATAGCTTCACCTATTCCAACAATTTGGTGGGTGGCTAATGTACCCGACCGCATGCCGCGTTCGTGGCCACCGCCATGGATTTGTGCCACCAGATTGATTTTGGGACGGCGACGCACATATAGCGCCCCCATACCTTTCGGGCCGTACACCTTGTGCGCCGAAATAGACAGCATATCTACTGGGAGCTCAGCTAAATCAATGGCAATTTTGCCCACACTTTGCGCACCATCCACATGAAAAAGAATGCCTTTGTCACGACAAAGCTGGCCAATAGCTTGAATGTCTTGGATAACCCCTAGTTCATTGTTAACGTGCATCACCGACACCAAAATAGTGTCGTCGCGCAACGCATTTTCAAGCGCATATAAATCAATTAACCCGTTCGGCTGTACTTCAAGATACGTAACCTCAAAACCTTGGCTTTGTAAGTACTCACAGGTATCTAACACAGCTTTGTGTTCGGTATTAACGGTAATGATATGTTTGCCTTTATTGGCATAACCTTGGGCAACGCCTTTTATTGCAAGGTTGTTCGATTCAGTGGCCCCCGAAGTAAAAACAATTTCTCTAGGGTCGCAATTAAGCGCGTCGCTGATTTGATTTCTAGCAACATCAACCGCTTCTTCTGCCATCCAGCCGAAGCGATAACTACGAGAAGCTGGGTTACCAAAGTTGCCATCCAGCGTTAGGCATTTTGCCATTGCCTCGGCCACACTTGGGTCAACCGGTGTTGTTGCTGCGTAATCTAAATAAATGGGTGTTGATAAAGCCATGCGTTACTCAATACCAATTTAAAGTTGGATACTAACTTCAATATCTTTGGTGATATGACGAAGTGAGGCATTACCGTCTTGACGGTCGGCTACCTCTTGCACATCACGCTTTGCCATTAACTCGCCCAACGTAATTGAATTCAAAAACGCCGCTATGCGATCACTTAGGTCTTGCCACAAGCTGTGCGTTAGGCAGCGATCGCCGCCTTGACAGTCTGCTTGTCCTTGGCAACGTGTCGCATCAATGGACTCATCGACGGCGCGAATGACTTCGCCTATCGCAATTTTGCTTGCTTCACGGCCTAATAAATAGCCGCCGCCAGGCCCGCGGACGCTGTCTACCAATTGCTCTTTACGCAATCGAGAAAAAAGCTGTTCAAGGTAAGATAAAGAAATTTCTTGTCGTTCTGAAATGTCGGCAAGAGGCACTGGACCACGCTTTGAATGCAAAGCGACATCAAGCATTGCGGTAACCGCATAGCGCCCTTTCGAAGTGAGTTTCATTGGATTCTCCCGCCGTTTTGTAGTGCAGGAATTTTCACATACCCGACTAAAATGGTCAAGTATAAGACCCAGTAAATTAGTCAGGTATTATTGATTCGAGTAATCGCTTTTGTACATCAAGGCTTTCGTTTCATTTTAGCCCGATCCAAATAAGCACTAATAGACGCTAATAGGTGGCAAATTTGCGTGGTTACTTCTACGCTAAATGCCAAGAAATCGTTTATTCTGCAAATGAATGATAACGTCGACCATAAGCGCTATTTGTTTGCATTTAAGTGAATATGAGCAAGAATACTGTCTGCTATCCGATGTGATTGAACGGTATCTATTTGATGGCGCAACCCACGCAATACTTGATGTTTAGCACCTGATATAGCTCTGGCTGTTGCGACACCGCCACTGGGATGCACCATGTGATCAACATCTCCGTGAATCACTAATGTTGGAGCTTTGACATTTTGAAGCATTGGCGTTCGGTCCCCGGATTTCATAATAGCACCGATTTGCCGGAACATCGCTTTTGCATCACTTTTGCCACCATTGCGCTGCCATGCCAAACGCGCGTACTGATGCCATTGGTTTACGGCTCCGTTTGCAGCTACATCGCCAATATGCGTCATCATTGCCTGATAGTTTTTTACTGCGTCATTTTCGTTCATTGGCGCTTTAGCTCTTGCCATTCGCCATAGCGTTGAATAAGAGGGTTGCCCTACGCGGCGATTTCCTGTCGTCGAAAAAATAGACGTCATAGATATCACTTTTTCAGGATGCATACTTGCAAGGGTCTGTGCAATCATCCCTCCCATAGACATTCCTGCGATATGTGCGCTTGATATATTTAGCGCCTCTAACAACTGTGCAGTATCTTCAGCCATCCGCTCAAGTCCATATGCACCTTTCGGCGACCTTCCTCTTAACTGCTGTAATAGGCTGGGATGCGGCGTGTCGCTGCGTACTGACCTTCCTGCATCACGATTGTCAAAGCAAATAACGCGAAATCCACTAGCAACTAAACGCTCAATAAGCGCGTTTGGCCAATAAACCAACTGAAGACCTAAACCCACAATAAGTACAATGGTATCGGTATTTCCGACACCATGTTCGGCATAGCAAAACCTATCACCGCTTTTAAGCGTTACGTATTGCTCATGATGCTGGGCTAAACTCATTTAAAGCTCTCGTGATTTAAAAAAAGTAAGTGTGCGTCTATTAAAATTTCTATTCAAACTTAAGAGCTGGATCGTCTACACGGCCTTTCCGAAAAATTTTCACGTCTTGTGCATAATTGAACGACATAGACCAAGGAAACTGCATGCCTTGACGTGGCAATTGTTCTAAAGAGCGTTGGATGTAGCCAGCGCCAAAGTTTAGCAACGGTTGTGTTTCCATATTTGGGTCTGCTATAGGTGTACACTGTGTAAAGCCGTGCTCTTCCATATGATTGAGCAATCGCGTGAAATGTTCACATAGAAGGCCAATTTTTAGTGTCCACGATGAAGCTGTATAGCCCACCGCAATAGCAAAATTAGGCACGTCACTGAGTAACATACCTTTATACGTAACACATTCTGGAAGCGAAACAGCTTCACCATCAATTTTTGGCACTATCCCTCCTAAAGGCAGAAGGTTTAATCCAGTGGCTGTTACTATAATATCTGCTTCAATATGCTGGCCCGAATCAAGTTTAATGCCCGTTTCAGTAAACGTATCTATAGTATCTGTTGCAACCGACGCCTTACCTTTCGAAATTGACTCGAATAAATCTCCACCCGGAACCGCACACAGTCGCTGCTCCCAAGGATTGTAAGGAGGGTTAAAATGTATATCTACTGGATACCCTTCGGGTAACATTTTTGCATTAAGACTGCGTATTATTTTGCGCGCACGATGTGGAAAGCGCTGGCAAAATGCGTATACCCAACGCTGTTTCACTATGTTAAACCAACGCGCAGATTTAAACGCTGTATCCTCGCTAAACCACGCGCGTAAATGTTTTGCGATTGGATCATCTACGGGAACAGGCAATACGTAGGATGGCGTTCTTTGCAGCATAGTCACGTGCGATGCGCTTTTCGCTAATGCGGGAACCAGCGTTACCGCCGTTGCACCACTTCCGATTACCACTACGCGTTTATTTTCGTATTCCAGATCTTCAGGCCAATGCTGTGGATGTACAATCTGGCCGTTAAATTGTGATTGCCCTTTGAAATGTGGTGCGTAACCTTTATCGTATCGATAATAACCCGAAGCGTTAAATATCCATCTGGCGGCAATGTGCTCATGCTGCCCACTCTCTTCTGACTTTAACGTAACCCGCCAATAGTTTTTATCGCTTTGCCAGTCTATATCTAACACACGAGTTAAAAAACGTATGCGCTCTTTAATACCGTTTTCAGCCGCGGTTTCTTCGACGTAAGCCTTTATTGAACGACCATCAGCAATGGCTTTTTTCTCTTTCCAAGGTTTGAATTCGTAGCCAAAGGTGAATAAATCAGAATCTGAGCGTATTCCCGGGTATTTAAATAAATCCCATGTGCCGCCCAAATCACCGCGGGCTTCTATAATAGAATATGAAAGATCAGGACATTTTTTTTGAATGTGGTAGGCGCAGCCGATACCCGAAATTCCGGCTCCAACAATTAGTACGTCGAGTAATTGCGCTGTTTCTTGCATAACGTCCCTGAAAAGTGATGTTCAACCTTTCATCTCAATGTATGTTGGAGTTATGCATGAGTCAATGTGCTTGTTAATGTTTTGTAAAAACAAGCCTTTGTGAATTTTTACTATACAAGGGTGAAGGTTCTCGGCCTTAGCACCCGAAAATAGTATGCGGAATTAGAGTTAAATAGCGGGGTCGAAAGAAGAATGAGCCTTCTCTCGCTCTTGAGTTTCCGTTAGGTCGAACCCCGTTTCTGCGAAGTCTTCAGCGCTAATATTGTGTAAATTATCGGTACACACATCGCCACCTAGCGACTGTATGACCTTGCACATCTCTTCCACTTTGGTGTCCATTTGGTGCATGTGCTCTAGCATTATGCCCATCGCATTGGCCACCGGATCAGGGTTATCTGGCGCGACAGCATAGGCATCAAAACCATATTTCTGGGCAATTTTATCTCGCTCAGGGTTTACCGACGCATTCATCTCTTTTTGCTTCGAAATAATGATACGGCCGGGGATCCCCACCGCCGTAGCGCCATCAGGAATATCTTTTACGACCACAGAGTTAGACCCTACTTTAGCGTTTTCACCTATAATAATAGGCCCTAACACTTTGGCACCAGCGCCAACTACAGCGCCTTTTTTAAGGGTTGGGTGGCGCTTACCTGCTCTCCAGCTAGTGCCTCCAAGAGTAACGCCGTGGTAAAGGGTGACATCATCGCCAATTTCTGCTGTTTCACCAATGACCACACCCATACCGTGGTCGATAAACACGCGACGTCCTAACGTGGCACCAGGATGAATTTCAATCCCCGTAAGCCAACGGCTAAAGGTTGATAAACTGCGTGCTAACCATTTCCATTCAGCCTTCCATAATTTGTGACTAATGCGATGCAGCCACACTGCATGGAGGCCAGGATAGTTAGTTAGCACTTCAAAGGTGTTTCTGGCCGCTGGGTCGCGATGAAATACACCTTGGATATCATCTTTTATACGGGTGAACATAGTGTTTACTCTTTTTCTTCTATCGCTGGTGCAGGGTCTGCATCGCCTGAGTTAGCATTCTTCACCGATTTATCGATAGACGCCAATATACCGCGTAATATATTAAGCTCTTGAGACTCAGGGCGCGCTCGGTTAAACAAGCGGCGCAGCTTAGTCATAACCACACCTGGGTGACTTTTGCGAATGAACGACGTGCCTTCCAGCGTGGTTTCCAAATGCGTATAAAAACGCTCTAAATCGTCATTCAGTGGATATTCTTCCTCAACGCTTGGATAGGTTTCGCGATTTAGATAGGCTATGCGAATCTCATAACAAAGGGTTTGCACTGCTGCTGCTAAATTAAGTGAGCTGTATTCAGGGTTAGCTGGAATACACATATGGAAGTGACACTGCTGCAGCTCTTCATTAGTTAAACCACTGTTCTCACGCCCAAACACCAAAGCTACCGGGTATTTTTCTACTTCTTGAACCAGCTTCTCGCCACAGTCGCGCGGGCCTAACATAGGCCATGAATGAGTGCGAGAGCGTGCAGACGTCCCTACTACCAAGCCACAGTCTTTAACTGCCTCTTCCAGCGTGCTTACAATTTTCGCGTTAGCAAGCACATCACCAGCCCCTGCCGCCAAAGCACTGGCTTGGCCGTCTGGCTCATTTACTGGGTCGACAAGATATAAGCTGCTCAGTCCCATGGTTTTCATAGCTCTTGCTGTCGAACCGATGTTTCCCGTGTGAGACGTGTTAACTAAAATAATGCGAATATTCTCGAGCATGCGTGTAATACCTACGTACTTATTTGGATAGCGTCTTTAATTCGATATTACGCGCTTTTGACGTACTATCTTACAGACCTTAATAGCGTTAAGTTTAACACAGCGGCAGTATAGATGGCTATGCACGCTATTGTGCTGGGAATTCATTTGCATCGCGCATAGATTCTGGTAGACTCCGCCCGTTTTCGAAAACAACTAGCTATTTTTTGTACAGTTAGTTTGTTTCATTGGTCTTTTACAATTGGTGGTTTATCTATGCATCCTATGCTGAATATTGCGGTGCGCGCTGCGCGTGCGGCTGGAACAGTTATTGTTCGTGGTTTTGAAAAACATAATGAAGTAGCAACAGAGTCAAAAGGCTTAAACGACTTCGTTACTCAAGTTGATAAAGAAGCAGAGCAAGCAATTATTGCCAAAATTCAGCAGTCTTATCCGAACCATTGCTTCCTAGGCGAAGAATCGGGTGAAGTTTTGGGCACAGAAACTGATTATCAGTGGATCATCGATCCTCTAGATGGCACCACTAACTTTGTAAAAGGCATTCCTCACTTTGCCGTTTCAATTGCACTTCTTCACAAAGGTCGCTTAGATCAAGCGGTTGTTTTCGACCCAATTCGCAGCGAACTATTCACCGCGAGCCGAGGTCAAGGCGCGCAGCTTAACGGTTATCGTATTCGTGCTTCTAAGCCTCGTGACCTTTCTGAAACCATTATTGCTACTGGCTTACCGTTTAAGAACAAGTCTCAATTTGGCGAGTATGCACTAAGCCTTAACAAAATTTTCCACGAAGTAGGCGACATTCGCCGCGCAGGTAGTGCAGCGCTAGACCTTGCTTACGTTGCAGCTGGCCGCCACGACGGTTACTGGGAGCGAGGCATTAAATCTTGGGATATCGCAGCAGGTGAGCTTATTGTTCGTGAAGCTGGCGGATTGGTAACAGACTTTAAAGGCGGAAACGACCCGCTTCACAAAGGCGAAATTGTTGCTGGTAGCGTGAAGGTTGTTCAAGGCCTAGTTAAGCATCTTAAGTAAGAAGCATCTTAAGTAAGAAGCACGTTAAGTAAGAAACATCTTAGGTAAGCTAAACACCTTACATAGCTGGACAAATAGAGGCTAAACCCTCGCTAAATTATTGAATAAAGGCGCTATTAACGGCGCCTTTTTTTGTGGCCATTTGGCATAAAAAAACCGCATCATAGATGCGGCTTTTTGTACGTTTCACGGGTGTAAAACTAAGGCATAGGATCTAAATCTGCGCCTTCCTTTTCCACTTGCGGCGGCATTAGATCTTCTTTACTAATACCCAATGCAAGTGCCACTGAACTTGCGATATACACCGATGAGTAAGTACCTACCACTACACCAAACAGCAATGCTGTTGCAAATCCGTGAATAAGCGCACCACCTTTGTAGAATAACGCGACCAATACTAACACCGTGGTTAATGAGGTGATGATAGTACGGTTTAGGGTTTGCGTTAGCGAGATATTGATAATCTCAACAGGCTCACCTTTACGAATTTTGCGGAAGTTCTCACGAATACGGTCACACACAACGATGGTATCGTTAAGTGAATAACCAATTACCGCTAGTACCGCTGCAAGTACCGTAAGGTCAAATTCGATTTGAAGTACCGAAAACAAACCTAGCGTGAGTATAACGTCGTGAGCTAGTGCCGACACTGACCCTAGGGCGAATCGCCATTCAAATCGCATCGCGACATAAACCAGAATACACAGGAGTGCGACTAGCATCGCAAGGCCGCCCTGCTCGGTAAGCTCTTCACCTACGTTAGGACCTACGAACTCGATACGACGCATATCAACCTCAGTACCATCAGCGCGCAGCGCAGCCAGCACCTGCTCGCCAATAGTCACGGCTTTAACGCCATCACGAGGAGCAATGCGGATAAGTACGTCTTGGCTACTTCCAAAGTTTTGTACGATAGCATCTTCGAAGTTTGCTTCGTTTAGCTGGGCGCGAATACCTTCTAAATTAGCGGCATCTTCATAGCCAACCTCAATGAGCGTACCGCCAGTGAAGTCTAGTCCCCAGTTAAGGCTATTAACGCCTAGCGACACAAACGAACCTAAAATGAGTACCGTTGATAACACCATCGCAGGAATGCGAAGGCGCATAAAATTGACGGTATTGGATAGTTTTAATAATTGCATGTTACTTCCTTAAATCGCCAATTTCTCTACGCGTCGACCGCCCCATACTGCGTTAACAATAACGCGCGTAACAAGGATTGCGGTAAACATCGAGGTTGCTATACCGATCATCAGCGTAATCGAGAAGCCTTTAATTGGGCCTGTGCCCACGGCAAATAGAATTAAGCCTGCAATGAAAGTGGTAATGTTAGCATCTAGAATGGTAGAAAATGCACTGTCGTAACCTTGGTGGATGGCCTGCTGAGGGCTGCGGCCGTCGCGTATCTCTTCTCGAATACGTTCATAGATAAGAACGTTTGCATCTACCGCCATACCAACGGTCAGTACAATACCTGCCATACCCGGTAGCGTAAGCGTTGCACCAGGGATCATCGACATAATGCCCACAATCATAACTAAGTTTGTAATCAGAGCGATGTTCGCTACCACACCAAACGCTTTGTAGTAAATCAACATGAAAACAAGTACCGCTGCCAGACCATACATAATAGCCTGCATGCCCAGCTCAATGTTTTCTTTACCTAAGCTTGGTCCAACCGTACGCTCTTCAACAATTTGAATTGGCGCAATCAGTGCACCAGCGCGAAGTAGCAAAGCTAGGTCACGGGCTTCTTTTGGTGAATCAAGACCTGTGATTTGGAACTTGCTACCCAGTTGTGCACGAATAGTCGCAACCGAGATAACTTGCTCGTGTTTTTCAAACACTAGCTTGCCTTCTTTGTTACGTTCGCCGGTCGACTTGTATTCGATAAACACCGTAGCCATTGGTTTACCAATGTTGCCACGGGTCGAGCGAGACATTTTGTTACCGCCTTCAGAATCAAGCGAGATGTTTACGTTCGGAAGCCCATACTCATCAACACCGCTATTCGCATCAATAATATGGCTACCGGTAAGCATAATACGCTTTTCAAGCAGCTGTGGAATGCCTTGCTGATCTTCAATTACTTGAGAGCCAGGAGGAACGCGGCCGTTCAATGCATCACGGATGTCGTTCTTCTGATCTACCATGCGAAATTCTAGTGTTGCTGTAGCATTAAGAATTTCTTTCGCACGAGCGGTGTCTTGAATACCCGGAAGCTGCACAACAATGCGGTCAGCACCTTGCTTTTGTACAAGCGGCTCAGCCACACCAAGTTGGTTTACACGATTACGAATAATGGTAATATTTTGCTTAACCGCGTTGTCGCGAATTTCTTGAAGCTTGCTTTCAGCAAAAATAGCGCGAAGTGTTAAGTCATCCACCTGGTTAAAAGTAAGGTCGCGACTTTGGTTGCGCAAAAAGAACTCTGCCTTGTCTAGCGCATCTTCATCACGGAAAGTAATGTCGATATGGTCGTCAACCTGCTTCACACCACGATAGCGAATACCTTCTTCACGCAGTGAAGTACGGAAGCCGCTTTCTGCATCTTCAAGAGATTTAGCAATCACTTCGGTCATATCCACTTCCATCAAGAAGTGAACACCACCGCGAAGGTCAAGACCTAGCTTCATTGGCGCGCCACCTAGGCCTTCAAGCCATTCTGGCGTGTCAGGGGCAAGGTTCATAGCCACGTAGTAGTCATCACCAAGCGCCTTTTCAAGCGTTTCGCGCGTAACAAGCTGAGTATCAGAATCCGAAACGCGAACTAATATTTGTTCGTTCTCAAACTCAACGCGTTTTGCGGAGATATTTTTTTCTTTTAGCGCGGCTTTTACTTGTTCCACAGTGGCGTCTGTTACCACAGCGTCACGGCCTGCTGAGATTTGTACGGCGTGATCTTCACCGTAAATGTTAGGAAGCGCATAAAGTGCACACATTGCAACCACAATGAGTGCACTCAGTACTTTCCAAATAGAGTTTTTGTTTAGCACTGGATAATCCTTTCGTGCCAGTACCGGGAAGCGTCCCGGCCCCGGCGATTGTTACTTACAGTGACTTCATCGTGCCTTTAGGCAGCACAGCAGTTACTGAAGACTTCTGAACAACGATGTTGTTTGAATCGTTAAGTGCAACTTCAATGAAGTCTTTTTCATCTGACACTTTAGTGATTTTGCCTACCAAACCACCTTGTGTTAGCACTTCATCACCTTTGCTAAGTGAAGATACTAGGTTTTTATGCTCTTTTACGCGCTTAGCTTGTGGGCGGTAAAGCAAGAAGTAAAAGATTAAACCAAATACAGCTAGCATGATGATCATTTCCATGCCGCCACCTTGCGGCGCACCAGCAGACTGTGCGTAAGCGTTAGAGATAAATAGGCTCATAAAATTCCCCAAATATTATCGTTGTTATAGTGCCGGAACCGGCAACCCTTTTTGTTCATAAAATTCTTGTACAAACTCATCAAGCGTACCCGCGTCAATCGCATCGCGAAGACCCTGCATCACACGCTGATAGTAGCGAAGGTTATGGATGGTGTTTAAGCGCGCACCCAAGATTTCGTTACACTTGTCCAAATGATGTAAATAAGAGCGAGAATAGTTTTTACAAGTGTAGCAATCACAATTCTCATCTAATGGCGAGGTGTCGTTTCTGTGTTTCGCATTGCGAATCTTCACTACGCCTTCAGTCACAAACAGGTGACCGTTTCGGGCGTTACGCGTGGGCATTACACAGTCAAACATATCAATGCCGCGACGCACAGACTCTACCAAATCTTCAGGTTTACCCACGCCCATTAAATAGCGAGGTTTATCTTCCGGAATTTTAGGCGCGGTATGATCGATAATGCGGATCATATCTTCTTTCGGCTCACCTACTGAAAGACCACCAATGGCGTAGCCGTCGAAGCCAATAGCTTCAAGGCCAGCAAGTGAAACGTCGCGCAGACCTTCGTACATACCGCCTTGAATGATACCAAACAGTGCCGCTGGGTTATCACCGTGGGCTTCTTTACTACGTTTGGCCCAACGCAGCGACATTTCCATTGAAACGCGTGCTTCTTGTTCAGTAGCGGGGTACGGCGTACACTCATCAAAAATCATCACGATGTCAGAGCCCAAATCGCGCTGAACTTCCATCGATTTTTCAGGCGTAAGTAAGATCTTTTCGCCGTTTATCGGAGAGCGGAATGTTACACCTTCTTCGGTAATTTTACGCAAATCACCCAAGCTAAACACTTGGAAGCCGCCCGAATCCGTAAGGATTGGCTTGTCCCAATTCATGAAGTCGTGCAGGTCGCCATGCTGGCGAATAATGCCTGTACCAGGACGAAGCATTAGGTGAAACGTGTTTCCAAGACAGATGTGTGCACCGCTGTCTTTTAATTCTTCAGGGGTCATTCCCTTAACAGTACCGTATGTACCTACGGGCATGAACGCTGGGGTTTCAACAACACCGCGTTCAAACACCAAACGACCGCGTCGTGCTCGGCCTTCGGTTTTTAACAACTCAAATTGCATGTGAAAGCATTCCCACTTTGGTGCGCTTTTGCGCTGGGTATAAAAATAAATTGGCGGCGATTATACCAGTAATTCGGCTGAGATCATGCCCCGTATCTATGTTTATCTGTAACTAAGCTATAAAGGCCTGCAAAACACCGATTTAAACGCCTAATGTCCTTGGGCGAATGTGCTTAGGCGCGTTCAATAAACATAGAATCACCGTAGCTAAAGAATCGATATTCTTTCTCTATCGCTTCTTGATACGCCTTCATGACATTCTCTTTGCCTGCGAATGCGCTAATTAACATCATTAGCGTGGACTCTGGAAGGTGAAAGTTAGTGAACATTGCGTCTACCACTTTAAACTCAAAACCAGGGTAGATAAAAATCTCAGTATCTTCGTTAAATGGCGCAATAACTTCCTCGTCACCGCGCTCTGCACTTGCCTTTGCCGCTGACTCCAAAGAGCGTACAGAGGTTGTACCCACTGCAATAACGCGTTTACCGTTGGCCTTTGTGGTAAGAACAGCGTCAACGACGTCTTGCGGTACTTCGGCGAACTCCGCGTGCATCTTGTGCTCTTGAATATTGTCAACGCGCACAGGCTGAAACGTACCCGCGCCAACGTGCAAAGTTACAAAGGCCAAATTCACGCCTTTTTCTTTTAACGCAGCCAGTATTGCATCGTCAAAGTGTAGTCCTGCAGTAGGCGCCGCAACCGCGCCTGGCTTTTGGTTGTAAACGGTTTGATAGCGCTCTTTATCAGAGTTTTCATCGGGACGGTCGATGTAAGGCGGTAGCGGCATATGGCCATGAGCTTCCAGCAGCGTTAATACGGTCTCATCGTGGTCAAACTGCAAGATAAATAGCGCATCGTCCCGCCCTGTCACCGTGACATTCACTTTTTCTTCAAGAATCAGCTTAGCTCCGGGTTTAGGCGCCTTGCTCGCGCGAACATGGGCCAACGCAGTATTGTCCGACGTGATGCGCTCGATCAGCACCTCAACCTGACCGCCTGTTTCCTTTTTGCCCAGTAAACGCGCAGGAATAACCCGCGTATTGTTGAACACCAAGAGGTCGCCTGGCTCTACAAATTTCAGCATGTCAGCGAACATCGTATGCGCCACAATGCCTGTCTTCCCGTCTAAATGTAACAAGCGGCTCGCTGTGCGTTGCTGAGTTGGGTATTTGGCGATGAGTTTTTCGGGTAGCTCGAAGCTAAAATCTGATAGTTTCATAAATACGACTGAGTTACGGCATAAAAGTTAGACAAAAGTAGAGCATTAAGTACTATTTAAGTTGCAACTTAAAGCTAATAAAAATAGATTTATAGATTAAGCCAGAGTCAAAATAAAAACAAAAAAACTTATTTATCAACAAATTAAAAATTAACGTATGTTATAAAATAACTTTATATTGAACAATATACGCACAATTCAATTTATTAAATAGCACTCAAAACCTTAAACGGTTAAGATACCAACAGATAGTGATGATGTTCTCCCATAAACATTCCTTATCATTCGTACCCAGCACTTGCTGGGTATTTTTTTATCTGCTTGTTTTCCCTGCCTGCCTTCACTCATCGCCACGTTATTGCGAAGCTCCGATTCCTCTGCGCGACAGGTAAGTTGAATATCGATATCTTATAAACGTCGGTATTTTACGCTGTTTATCACTGAAGATCAGTTAAGATTTCTTCTAAAAGCGCAGCATCTAATGGACGCGCCTTTAACACGTACAATATTTGTAGAAGTAGATCGGCGCCCATAATACCTTTATTGACCTTATTTCTGAGATTATCTGCGCTTTGCTCCACGCCAATCTCTTCTAGCCTTTGGCTTAACGCTTGATATTTCACGCCGCGCACAGACATTTCGGATTTCACTACTCTTGCAACCGTTTGCCGCCACGCATTCTTAGCACCTTGCGCATTTCCTGTGTTCACACAGCCTCCAAAACCACACAAATGTGATGTATATTTTACAAAAACACACTTTTTTACACTTATAGCATGTATTTAATGTTGACGATTATGGCACAACAGGTCTACACTGCAAGTCAAGATATTGGCGAAGATGAAAATAGTCGTTACAGTAAACTTGGTTGTATGTAGCACAAGGCACTTGTTCTTTATCTAAGTGCAGTTGTATAACACACCTCGTAAACGACATTCATTTTCACAACTATCGCTTCAATAATTAAAGGAGAAAGGTATGAGCTGGGAACTAGAAAGCATCGAAGCCTTATTTAAAGAGCATGATGACTTTGTGGTAACACGTGAGGAAAACTGCTTACTTATCGCTAATCAAGACGGCATAGATGCCTGGCTTGCTATTAGCGGAGAGCAGATCTTAGTAGAGAGTCTTTTGTTTGCAGCGTCGGAAGTAAAAGATAAACCAGCGCTAGATCATGAAATTTTGTCTACTCATATGGTGTTCCCTTTGACCACGGTAGGCATTTCAAATATTGGTGGTGAAGAGTACTACACTGCCTTTGGTGCGCTAAGTGCCCAGTCAAAAGCCGAAAGCATTGTTATTGAAGTGGAAACCCTGTTTCAGAATGTTGCATCTTTCTTAGATGCCTACGAAACACACCTTAACTAAAATTTACTTCTTAAGGAGAAGCGAATGTCAGTGTGGAAAAAACTAATTACTGCAGTAAAAGGTGGTGCTACCGAAGCTGCTCAGTCTGTTGCAGACAGTCAGGCTATTCGAATTCTGGAACAAGAAATTAGAGAAGCCAAAGAAGAACTGCGTAAGTCAGACCATGCACGTACCCAAATTTTGGCAAAGTGCAAACTTTCTCAGCAAAAAGTGGATAGCTTCAATTCGTCAATTGCGGAATACGAAGCCCATGCGCGTAAGGCCATCGATAGCGACCGCCAACTAGCGCTAGACTGTGCTCAAAAAGTGTCTGAACTTAAAGAAGAACGAGACCAAGAACAAACTTATCTTGATCAGTTCCAGCAGTCAGAAAAGCAATTGGCACAAAATATCCAACAGGCGAAAGCGAATTTACGTCGCTTAGAGCAGCAAGTGGATATGGTAAAAGCCACTGAAAGCGTTCAAAAGGCACAAGTAGCGGTTTCTTCACGCCATATGGGCGCGAATAGTAAAATGAAAACGGCGACAGAATCACTGTCACGTATTCAAGATAAGCAAAAGATGCGCAATGCTGAATTGCAAGCTGCAGAAGAGTTAGCGAACAACGAATCGAGCAGCGATTTAGAAAAACGCTTAGCCGAAGCAGGCATTAAAGGGGGTAAAACCTCGGCCGATGATGAGCTAGCGCGAATTCTAGGCAAGTAAGTTAGAAAAATGGGAGCTACGCGCTCCCATTTTTAATTCTTGTTACAATAATTTCCTGCGTAAATTACTGTTAAGCAAAGCGCTAACCTAGACAAATCAAGTACTTCAAGGCAGAGTAAGGGCACGCATAACAAGGGCTGTTTCTTTTATGTCTCCATGGATAAAACTGCGAAAAATAATGCTGCAATATTTTGCAGAATCACGTTGGTACACCATTGTCGGTGCCACCGCTTTTTACGCAGTAACAAGCTATTGGCTGCTATACGCTGCGGACGAGCACGATTTAATTACCAACACAGACTTTGTTTACTGGCTGGCGGTCACCGCCTCTACAGTGGGCTATGGTGATTTATCTCCCGTCACGCCAGCGGGAAAACTGGTTGTAGCGCTTTACGTCATACCGCTTGGTTTGAGTATCTTCGCCATGGTAATTGGCCGGATTGCAGCTTGGGTTTCATTAACGTGGAAGAAAGGATTGTTGGGTATGAACAGCTTGATGCTAAATGAGCATATCTTGGTAATTGGGTGGAATGAGCAGCGTACCATGCTGCTGCTTGATTTAATACTGCAAGAACGCGATGCCATGCCAGAGCGCCCCGATATTGTACTGTGCGTGAAGGCTGATATCACTAATCCCATGCCTGGCGTGATTGAGTTCGTTAAGGTAGATTCGTTTAACAAAGACGAAGATATGGATCGCGCCTGTGTGGCCACCGCCCGAACTATTCTTATTGATAACCCACAAGACGATGTCACCATGACTACCGCGCTGTATTGCACTAAACGCAATCCTGATGCACATCAAGTGGCTTATTTTGATGATGATAGCCTAGTCAGCTTACTTCAGGATCACTGTCCTAAAGTGGAGTGTACACCGAGCGTGGCAATAGAAATGTTAGTTAAAGCCGCTTTTGATCCTGGTTCTAGCATGCTTCATCACGACTTACTAAGTATTGATGAAGGCCAGGCGCAGTTTTCAGTAAAAATACCAGAAAGTAGCCACGCCATTTCTGTTGCTAAGTTATTTATTAATTTGAAACGTAAACACGATGCTATCTTTATTGGTTATGCGCCAAATGGTCTTGTGAAAGAAATGGTGGTAAACCCACCGTTGGACGTTACATTAAACCCGGGAGACACCTTGTTTTATATTGCTGAGCGCCGCATTAATGCAATTAACTGGTCTTCTCTGGACGCTGATTAAGAGGCGTAAACATGTTTAGTAAACTATTTAAAAAATCAGAACCTAAAAAACCTAATTCGCCAGAAATAATGGGGCTTTATTTAGGTGGCTCTTTCGAGTTAGATAACTTGAAACTTTCGCTATTAGAACCGGAGCTCACTATTGAAGGTGCAGCCCGTTCTCAATTAATTCAAGCGGTAGGAGAAGCGCCCTTAGATACAGGTGGCACTCTGCTTCGCTTTTACACCGACGACGATGGATTTTTACAGGTGGTCACAGACGGCGGCTTGTCTGAGAATCATATTACCGATGTTAAGCTGTGGCATTTTTACGAAACAAAAACCATTGGTAATACTGCTCAGTGGAACGAATGCTTGAAAAACGTTATCAGCCAGCCCACCTATGAGCTCGACGGCAAGGTCTATACCCGCGTGTGGGGTGCAGTGGGCGATGAGTCACCGCCTGTTGCCGTCACTGAAACTACCTATGAAGAAGACGGTGATGTGAGTACCACTGATCAGTTTATGATGCTGTACGAACGCCCAATCAGTAATGACAGAGTTGAAACCCTGCTTGTTGTGGGTGAAGAAAAGCAAGTAGGTAATAATTTAGATAGATGTTTGGTGATTTCAACGGGGTTTGATGTTGAACCTGCAGATATCACTATAAACGGTTAATAAAAAGGGAATAACTATGGATACGATCATGCAATCTTTGGCTGGCCTGGACAACTTTGCGCTTTACTTCGGCTTGTCGATTGTTTTTTTGTTTATCTTCAAGTTGGTGTACGCCTTGGTCACACCTCATGATGAATGGAAGCTGGTAAAAGAAGAGAAAAACGTCGCCGCTGCTATCGGCTTTGGTGGCGCTATTATCGGTTTTGCTATTGCCTTGGGAAGCGCAGCTTCAAACTCTGTTGCTGTAGTAGATTTTGCTATTTGGGCGCTTGTTGCTGTGATTGCACAATCCCTAGCGTTTGCCATTTTGCGCTTCAGCTTTATGCCGAAAATCGCCGAGCGCATAAACAATAACGAAGTTTCTGCGGGTGTAATGCTTGCCAGCATGTCTATTGCCGTAGGCTTACTCAATGCCGCTTGCATGACCTATTAAGGGGGCAGCGATGACTGATAAACGAAATACTCAGCTTGATGTTATTGATAGCGTGCAAGGTGAGAAGCCCGCATTGAAACGCACCAAACATATTGACCTTAGTCGCATGCGCAAAGGTTTTAGCGTGAAGCCTTTAGCATTGGGGGTGGCCAGCGTTATTTTGAGTGGTTGTGGCGGCGAAAAAGAAGACGCCACTATTTATACCTCGCTAGAAGACTGTAAACAGGATTTTCCTGATGCAGTAGAGCGCTGCGAAGCTGCCTACCAGACAGCGGTCGACGAGGCCATGCGCACCAGTCCGCGCTTTAGCTCTGAGTACGACTGTGAACATGAATTTGGCCCTAACCAGTGCCAATATGTGAATAATAGTAGCGGCAGCTTTTTCATGCCATTCATGGCAGGCTACATGGTGAGCTCTCTGCTATCGCCAAATCGCTATTACTCACAGCCCTTATATACTTCCTATTCATATAATTCACCGTTTCGTTCACGCTGGATAACGGCAGACGGCTATGTGTTCGACGGCGACATTCGCAAAAGAAAATATCGCGTTAATAAAGACGTTTATAAGCCTAAGCCTACCGTGAACCGTACAATGAAACGAGGCGGGTTTGGTAGCAGCGTTCGTGCAAAATCGTCTTGGGGTAGCAGCAGCCGTAAAGGCGGCTGGGGCGGATAACTATGTTTAGAATGCCTTGCCAGCCTCGCAAAGGCTGGCAGCAGTTGGCTAACGAGTTTGGTTTTCATTTCCACACCATGTATGGCGAGCCTTATTGGGATGAAAGTGCCTACTACCAATTCACGCTAGCGCAAATTGAAAACGATATTGAAGACCCCACAGCCGAACTACATCAAATGTGCTTGGCGGTGATCGAAGATGTGGTAAATAGTGAGGAATTACTTACTCGATTTCGAATTCCAGAGCAACATTGGGACTTAGTAAGAAACAGCTGGCAGGAAAGAGCACCCAGTTTGTATTCACGCCTTGATCTTGTCTACAGTGGCAAAGGGCCAGCTAAGCTGCTAGAAAATAACGCAGATACACCCACCAGCTTGTATGAATCTGGGTTTTGGCAGTGGCTGTGGCTTTCACAAAATGTGGATGCCGGCAAACTCGCCCTGCACGCTGATCAGTTCAATAGCTTGCAAGAAAAACTAGTTCATCGCTTTCGCGAAATAGCATTGCACTACAACATTAATCAACTGCATATGGCGTGTTGTAAAGATACCGTAGAAGACCGCGGAACAGTACAGTACCTACAAGACTGCGCTACAGAGGCCGGGCTTTTAGCTGACTTCGTTTTTATTGAAGACATTGGGTTAGCGGACACAGGCATTTTTACCGATCTTCAAGACGCGCCAATTACAGACTGCTTCAAGCTTTATCCTTGGGAATTTATGCTGCGCGAAGAGTTTGGCGACGTGTTAGAAGATGCCCAGGTTAATTGGATAGAGCCTCCGTGGAAATCGATAATCTCCAATAAAGCCTTGCTTCCTCAGCTATGGAAGAAATTTGAAGGCCACCCTAACCTGCTTCCCGCTTATTTTTCAGATGAAAAAAATGCAAATAGTTTGTCCGGAAAGTGGATTAAAAAGCCTCTCTTTTCTCGAGAGGGAGCCAACGTATCAATTATCGAAGGTGGTGTTGAGAACGTTTTGAGTGATGGTCCTTACGGCGAAGAAGGCTATATTGTTCAAGCGTTTGAACCTTTACCCGTCTTTGAAGGTAATCATACACTTATTGGTAGCTGGTTGGTGGATGACATGCCCGCAGGTATTTCAGTAAGGGAAGATGCATCTGCTATTACCCAAGATCTCTCTCGCTACCTTCCCCATATTATTTTGTAATTTATTTAAGGGGGCCTTTTTATGAAGCCGCTTTCTTTTCAAATTCGCGTTCTGCTAACGTTAGGTGCACTATTAATCGTAATAGAAGTAGCAAACTTACTTACCGGCAATGCACTTAATCAGTTTGGTGTAGTGCCTCGCACACTGTCAACCTTGCCATATATATTCACAGCCCCGTTCCTTCACGGTACACCCACCCATTTAATGGCTAACTTGGTGCCTCTTTTGCTGTTCATGTGGCTTACTATGCAGTGGGGAAAACGCACGTTTCTCATCGCTACGCTAAGCGCACTGCTTATTGGTGGTTTAGGCGTGTGGCTATTCGGTAGAAGCGCTACGCATATTGGCGCGAGCGGCATGGTATATGGCTACTTCGGCTTCCTCGTGCTAGCAGGTTTTAGAAGTAACAAAGTGCGGTATTTACTTATTTCACTTGTAGTTGCAGCGCTATACGGAGGAATGTTGGTTGGGGTGCTTCCCACATCTAAATTTATTTCCTTTGAATATCATTTGTTTGGCTTTATTGGTGGCTTATTTGCCGCATGGCACTGGGCACGCTAATTAGTTTACGTATAATTAGCCTCAAGATAAGACGTTTTAATTAGATATGTCAGCAGTACAAGAACCTACACAAAAGAACCAAGGCTTTTTCGGCAACCTCGCGTTTAACATTGTTATTCCTGTGGTGCTAATGAGCTATGCAAGTTCAGAAGATTACCTAGGCCCTGCGTGGAGCATTGTGGCGGCACTCAGCTTTCCTATTGGTTATGGCCTTTGGGATTTAAAAGAGTCGGGAAAGGTCAATGGATTTTCCATTTTAGGTATTATAAGCGTATTACTTACTGGTGGGTTTAGTTTACTTAAACTGCCTGCCGAGTATATTGCGATAAAAGAAGCCGCTATCCCGGGCATTATCGGTATCGCAGTACTGGTCACTCAATACTCTAATAAACCCTTGGTCAAAATGCTTATTTTGAACGACCAGATCATAAACTGGCCTCACCTAAACCAAGTTCTTGATGCGAAAGGCAAGCAACCAGAATTTAAAAAGAAAGTTGCGGTTAGCTCTTATATTGTAGCAAGTTCGTTTTTCCTCTCTTCTGCACTAAATTATATCTTGGCAAAAATGATATTGGTCAGTGAGCCGGGCACTACGGCATACACTGAAGAGCTTGGCCGAATGACTGCGCTTAGCTATCCAGTCATTGTGATCCCGAGCATGATTTTGCTTATTGCAGCGCTCTGGTATTTGTTTGCTCAAATCAAAAAAATTACTGGCGAAGAACTCGATAACTTTATTAATCAGTAAAAAGACAATCGATAAGGGGCTTAACGCCCCTTTAACATGCCCTGCCCCACAACTAAGGCTGTTACATATCTACTATCCTAAGCCATCAAAGCAATATCCTTAGACGCATAAAAGTATTCGCCCATCAAATTCCCACACCGCTTTTAACCAAAAAGCGTGGGTATTACGTATACTCTCAATGATAAAAATAACTCGTTCTATTAGAACATGTAGGCGCTAATTTAAAGCGCGCATAGCACCTCTAACTGTGCGCCAGCAGCACTGCATATTGCATGCATTCTCGCTCCTTCATGTTCACACTAAGACGGTTCAATACAAAACGGCGAATTATGCTGACCATAAAAGACTTAAAGAAATCTTTTTCACAGACAGGGGCTCCGCTCATCAACAACCTTAATCTCACTGTAGAGACTGGTGAATCGGTGAGTGTTCAGGGGGCTTCTGGCTGCGGTAAATCTACCTTGCTGTCGCTTATTGCTGGGTTTGAGACACCCGACGGTGGAGATATTGCGGTAAATGGATTGTCGATTGCCAGCAACAGCAAACTTGATAACACATTTAAAGCGAGGGATATCGACAATTTTCGCAAACAGCATTTAGGTATTGTGTTTCAAAGCTTCAATCTATTCGACTGCTTTAATGCGTGGGACAACATTGCCTTTACTGCAAGGCTAAAAGGTAATGTGGATAACGACTACCAACTAGCGTTAATGGAGCAGCTTGGGATATTACCCCTATCGCAAAAGCCGCTAAGTCAGTTATCTGGCGGTGAACAGCAGCGCTGTGCCATTGCTAGAGCACTTGTACATCGCCCCTCACTTATTTTGGCTGACGAACCCACCGGCAATTTAGACGAAACCACCAGCGAAATCGTGTCTGACTTACTCTTTAAAACCTGTAAAGAGGCCAACACTTCTCTTGTTGTGGTTACTCATAGCCAAGACGTCGCGGTAAAAGCAGACGCCGCTTTGCGGCTACACAAAGGAGTATTAGAGAGAGTGAATTGTGAAAGTACAGAGCAAACCTTGTCTTCACCAATAGCAGCAAGCTAATTACAGGTGAAAGACGTTAGTGATATGCGCCTTGTGAAAAACACATCGAAAACAGCAAGTAGGAAAATAACGTGCTACGCACTTTACTGTTAGCGCTTTCTAGCTTACTTGCAATGGCGAGGCACAGGCCGTGGGAGCCTTTGCTCATCATGGCTGCAATTATACTAGCCAACGCTGGCTTAGTTACCGTTTTGCTTATAAACGAAGGCGCCACACAAGGTGAACTGTTACAGACGAAGCAAGGACTTACCTTCGGCAGTATTATAACTCCAGCAGACAGCAGAGCTCGCTTTACACAAAGCGATTATGCCACGCTTCGCAAGCAGGGATTTACCCAGCTTGTTGCGATAGCTGAACGCGACATCACCCTATCGTGCAATGCCAGCAAGCCCACAGCAACAACTCTCACATTACTTGGTGTTGATACTCAGCCTCTTTTAGGAAGTGCATTTAGAAAGAGAGGTTTTGAGGCGCCTGCCCAAAACGATAGCGCTCTTTCGCTTTCCTATTTATCGCAAAATGCGAAGAAATTTAGTGAAATGGAAAACCAGCAGACGCGAGCAGGACGTGTATTACGCTCAAATTCTGGGGGCGACTTCGCTGTAAATGGGCTTATTCACCCCTTAACGAGCGCAAAACTGGCCTGTCACGACACGCTCAATGAAGCCGATAAAAAATCCGCGCCTAGTCTTTATTGGCCTGCAACGGTTAGCGCGTATGTGAGCAGTTTTGCCCCGCAAAATACAATTTTGATCTCTATCGATGGGTTTTACAGAGGCGGGGTAACGATTGAGAATGATGAACCTGTTAAGCCTGTTACTCCTGACAATCCTAAACGCGCGCAAGAGAATCAAGCAAAGCAACAGAAAGCTTATGTCCCACTTTCCGGGTTTATTGCACTTTCACCGCTATCACAGCAGCATTTAACCCAAATAGAAACCCTACTTGGAATACCTGTAAAGCAAACCACTAGTAATACAGACAATGACACCGGTTCGTTGCCAAATAGTTTTAGACTAAATCTTTGGGCAATGAGTGGACTGATGGGCGTTGTGGCGCTTTTTATAGTACTTAACGCGCTAAACTTGATGTACCGCACGCGGCTACCCAATATCATTCGTTTACGGCAGCTGGGCATATCTCAGCGAATTTTAAGCGTTGCCCTATTCACCGAGTTGCTTGTTTACTGCGTAATAAGTATTCCAATTGGCATGTTCATCGGTTTTCAAGCGGCGTCATGGTTGTCACCTGTGATAAACGGTACATTTACGTCATTGTTTAACGCCGTATTTGTTAACCCAGACGTTAATCTGCTTTTCACCTTCGGCTTCGCTTTAACAACGACCTTTATATCTCTGGTTGTTTTTTCGTTAGTTTCTATCATTAAGCTTTCAAATGCCCTAACCGTAGCGCCTGCCAAAAAAGAAAACGCGTTAGGCCAGTTTGCCGTAGGTCTTATCTCTTTATGTGCCCTACTACTATTATTTATCGCTGAGAAGTTCGTATCTTCTACTGCTTCAGCACTTTTCTTTGTTGCATTGTTACTTCTTACCAGCTGCGCACTAGTACTTCTTTGGTTACCCATTTTGTCTAAGCTGCTGACTAGATTTGTACCAAGACAGTGGCCCGTGTTTCACTACGTCATTGCTAATATGCATTTACTGTCTAGCAAAACCCGTCTTGCCGTTTGTGCATTCTTTATCGCGCTTACCGCAAATATTGGTATGAATACCATGACGGACAGCTTTAGAGACGCCACTGAACAATGGTTAACGCAAAGGCTTTACGCGCCTTTCTATCTGTACACCGACGCGCCACTTAGACGTATTGAAACGTTATCTACCAAATCGTTACCACCGCTTGCTTTAACTCCTTTACTTAAGGCAGAGGGAGCTGTCATTGGCTCACATGCTCAAGAAGAGACACATAAAGAGATACATAAAGAAACACGTGAAGTCAGTAACAGCCCGCCCACTTACGTTTCTATCAGTAGCTACCCCGTTCACCAAAATGGTAAAAAGGCGCTTGTCCTCGATGATGTAATAAACAACGACCTCAACACAGTGTGGCGTGAGTTTACAGAAGGAAAAGGGGTATTCATCAATCAGCAATTAGCGTTTGCCCTTAACGCTAAGGTAGGACACACGCTAGATATAGAAAATATTCGCCTTCGTAAAACTGCGAATTCAAGTTCTTCGGCGGTTAATCCATCTAGCGAGGCTTATAGCTCGCCGCAAGAGAAAACTACTGACCCAACACAAGGATCACAAAGTAGTTCGTCGAACTCAAACGTATTTGCAGCGACGCCTCAATGGAAAGTGCTGGGGATTTATCCTGACTACGGTAACCTGAACGGGCAAATATTGGTGCCTCTTCCCTCGTTTAATCGAAACGATCCCCTAATCAGGGAGCAACTTTTTTCCGGTGTAGTGGCTATTTACCCAGAGCCTTCTATTGAGGCTAACGTGATAGGCGACAACAAACAAAGCACCTATGAAAAGGACATCCTCGAACAGCGGCTAAAATCACAGTTAGGAGAACACCGCGAGATTGCCCTTTATACCAGACAAGCGCTGTTAGATACGTCTATGCAGACCTTTGATCGTACCTTTGTGTTAACCGACGGGCTAAATATTACCACCCTACTGGTGGCGGGCGTCGCCTTCGCTGTTTCGCTGACGGTACTAACCATAGGCAGCGCAGCGCAGTTATCTGTATTGCGTGCCCTTGGCGTTAGTCAGCTTAAAGTAAAAGCTTCCCTGTTTGCGCAATATCTGTTGCTTTGTTTTATCTCAGCCTTGCTCGCCATTCCTTTTGGCGTGTACTTGGCCTATGTATTTATTCAACAAGTAAACCGACATGCGTTTAACTGGGTGTACCCGCTTTCACTTAATGCACAGGTTATTCTCTCTAGCGTCGGGTTATCGCTGCTTATCGTTTCGCTAGTGCTGTTGTTACCTTTAGGAAAACTTAAGCCGAAAATTGATTTAAGGCAGGAAGTTCAGCTATGACAAACCATTTAGGTAGTGCCAACACCACGTTTTTGCGATTTAAAGCCAACACCTTTTTAGTACTTATAGCTATTTTTTTTACGTTGAGTGCATGTACTGAAAACCAAAAAAACGAAACCTTGGGAACCTCCACGCCAAACGGTTTTTTTGGAAACATGCAGTCGAGTGATTCCTTCACGCCAGTACAACGGGACTATGTTTTGGAGTTACCGCGCGACCACAAGAGTCATCCCGATTTTCAGTTAGAGTGGTGGTATCTTACTTTTGTGTTAAGTACTGAAGAAGGGCAAGAGTTCGGCCTTCAATATACACTTTTTCGTTTCAATACTGAGCTAAATGCCCCTGTAAGCGCTAAGGCTAATGCTGAAAATAGTGCTGAAGGTAGCGCCGAAAGTAGTGCTAGTCATAGCTCTGAAGATAACCTCCATACTAACGCTAATAGCCATATCGCAAGAAACTGGACCGATGGCCAGCAGTGGATGGGACATGCTTCGCTGCACACCGCTGAACAGCATTATTTCGAAGAACGATTTGCAAGCGGCGGCGTAGGTAATGCCTATGTGAATCAACAACCCTTTACGACAGTTATTGACGATTGGGTTTGGAAAGCGGCACAGGCGAAGGTCCAAACAGATGCAGAAAACAAAGCCATGTTCCCGTCCGTGTTAACTTTCGCTTTCGGGCAAAGCAGTGCACATCACCCGGTTAAAACACGTGGAAAAACCCCCGATCCCCCTGCAGACAGACTATTAGAATTAAATAATGCGTCGGGCGTTAGCGCCGTCAAAGTCGCGCTCAAACTAAACACCTCTGGGCCTTTTATCAAACAGGGGGACAACGGCTACAGCAAAAAAACACAAAACGAACGACTTCGCTCCTACTATTACAGCCAGCCGTTCATTAACGCAGAGGGTACGTTAAACATAGAGGGCAATAGCGTAAAAGTTACGGGTAAAGGCTGGTTTGATCACGAATGGACGAGCCACCTAGCCAACAGTGAAGTCATGGGATGGGATTGGTTCTCGCTGCATTTAAACGATGGAAGTAAATTGATGGCGTTTCGCATGCACGCCATGAATGAAAACATGAAAAATAGCACAAGCAAACACAGCGAAATATTCACAACGGCTAGCTATATAGCGGAAAATGGCACGAAAGAAACCATCGAGCAAGCCAACGTTTCAATTACGCCAACGGCGTATGAAACAATCAACGAGGAAGAGTCACCTCGCTCTGTTCCCACCGCTTGGCGTATTCAAATACCAGAAAAAGATATCGACCTATCCATTAGCCCGTTCAAGGAAAGCCAATGGAATAACAGCTTATTTCCCTATTATGAAGGGCGAGTGGAAATAAAAGGATCCCATTCAGGGAGCGGTTTTATGGAATTGACAGGCTACTAAGGCCTGTTGACCTTTGTTATATAGCGAAGCGCAATAGCCCTAATAAATAGACCAATTAATGCGTTCACTTAGCGATGTCAAAGCCGCCACACCTAGCTGAGAATTACCCACGCTATTAAGCGCTGGCGAAAATACGCAAATTGAAAAGCGTCCTGGTACAACTGCTACTATGCCTCCGCCTACGCCACTTTTACCCGGCAAGCCTACTTTAAAGGCAAAGCTCCCAGCTTCGTCATACATACCGCTGGTCGCAAGAAGTGCGTTGACTTGTTTGGTTTGGTAGGGAGTAAGCACTTGTTCATTTGCGCAAGTAGAAAAGCCGGCGTTAGCAAGAAAACTGGTAGACCGAGCTAGGTCTTCACAGCTCATTTCTAACGCACAATTGTGAAAGTAATTACGAAGCACATCTTCCACTTCATTTTCGAAATTCCCATAGGCCTTCATCAAGTATGCCATTGCCGCATTGCGAGAGCGATGCTCGTATTCAGACTCTGCCACCACCTTATTCACCACAATATCGCCATTACAGCTTAAGCGTCTTACAAAATCTCGCATGGCAATATGAGGCGAAGCAAAACGAGATTGCACCATGTCACTGACCACCAGCGCACCGGCATTAATAAAGGGGTTGCGGGGAATACCGTTTTCATATTCCAACTGTACAAGTGAGTTAAACGGCAGTCCAGATGGCTCACACCCTACTCGCTCCCACATGATTTCACCGTAGTGATTAATAGCTAAAACCAGGTTAAAGACTTTTGAGATACTTTGTATTGAAAAAGGAACGCTCGCATCGCCTATCGACGTTATTTGACCGTTTGTATCGCAAATTGAAATGCCAAATTGCCGTGGATTAACCGTGGCCAACGCAGGGATGTAATCGGCAACTTTTCCCATGCCCAACATGGGTTCAACTTCATCATAGATATCTTGAAGTAGTGCCAGCATTTCGTTTTTCATAGTTCCCCTTTCCTGCTTACGACAGATAAAAATAAAGCGCCTTGTTATAAAAACGCTGGCGCTTTAATTTCTATACAAACAATGTAGCGATTAGTTACAGCGCCAATCTTCCTTAAAGTCACACAAGCCATCATCATCTTCGTCTGACGTAAGCTCAATGTTGGTCGATACCTTCTTTGATACTTCATTTGCGTGATTATCGATTTTTACTGGCTGCTTTTTATCAATAAAACTGAAGATTGTTTTTGCAATATCCGTGTTATCAATTTGCCCCATAAGCGATTGATAACCAGCACCAAAAGCAAATACTTCAACATCTACACCAGTGTGACCGCCTGTTGTCCACCCCGTGTTTGTTTTGGTGTCTAAGAAGGTTTTTACTGCCATGAAGCGAGTTTTATCATCTTGGTTCGAGACACTATCAAGCGTAGCTAACTCTTCTTCACTCAGTGATAAACCAAGCTTTTGCGCAACATACTCGCCAGGGTTCTCTTCATTTGCCATCTCTAGAGCAATTGTCATTACCGAGGCTGACATAGACTTAAGGTGTTCAGGGCTCCAGCGGTAGTCGCCGTTTGCGCCAATGGTTAAGCCACCTGTGCTGTGGTCCGCCGTCAAAATAACAAGAGTGTCAGGGTTGGCTTTCACATAGTCGCGCAAATACTCCATAGTTAACGCAAGGTCGTGCATTTCAGCCATGGCAGACGCGATATCGTTTGCGTGACCCGCCCAATCTACTTGGCTCGCTTCAACAAGAAGAAAGAACCCGTTGTCGTTTTCTAAGTGTTTAATTGCATGTTGAGTTAAATACTCAAGGCGATTTTTTCGCTTGTCGTCCAGTACCGCAGGCAGTGCTACCGGAGCAAACAGACCGAGAACATTACTTCCCGCAGGCACTGAAGCCAAGCGGTTATATGAATCGGCATATTCGTAGCCAGCATCAATAAATTGCGCCAAGATATCTCTGTCGTCGCGTTCAAAGTAAGACGTTCCACCGCCTAGCATCACGTCAGCGACAAACTTGCCGTCTACGCGAACATCAAAGAAATCTTCAGCAATTTCGTTGTAGTTCTTACGGCTCTCGTTATGCGCGATGTATGACGCGGGTGTCGCATGAACAATTTGAGAGGTTACTGCCAAACCAGTACGCATGCCTTTACTTTTCGCATGGTACATAACAGAATTTACCGGTTGTTTGTTTTCATCAACACCTATTGCACCGTTGTATGACTTAACGCCTGTAGCAAGCGCTGTTGCAGCAGCGGCTGAATCGGTAACATAACCCGATACACGAGCGGGGTAAGTCGACGCGTTACCCACCAAAATGTCGTCAAATACAACTGTCTCTACTTCCGGAGTTGACGGATCATCTACATAATTACGATAAGCGGTGGTGTAGGCCGGCCCCATACCGTCGGCAACAACCATAATGATATTTTTCGGCACGCCTTTAGTTTGCGTACCGGTTGCACTTGCTGATTCGGTTATGGATTCTGTGATACCACAACCCGCAAGAACAGCAATAGACGCACAACTTAGTAGTGATGTGCGAACAAATTGTTTAATCATTTAAACTTCCCTGAGTAAGTAAGGTATCTACCGGCCTGGTTACCCGAAGATACAACAACAATAAAGAAACTATCGCGAATGATTCTTTGGTGATCATAAAGGTGTTAGCAAAGCGATAATATGCAATAGTGTAAAGCAGGCTGACTAGATGCTCAAAGCTTTTGGGTAAAATAACGCAAGCGTGAGATGACCAGGTGGTCATCTCATAAAATTTACGGCTTTTAAGAAGGGAAAAACCACTAATTTTGTGATGAAAGGTATTCTCGCATGCGCTGTTGCGCCACGTCTACGAGCATGTCGGGCTGGAACTTGGAGATAAACCTATCACACCCCACTTTTTCTACCATGGCGTCGTTGAAGCTTCCGCTTAGCGATGTGTTGAGTGCTATAAATAAGTTGCTCATACGCGGGTCGTTACGCACTTCTGAAGTAAGTCGATAGCCGTCCATTTCTGGCATTTCTGCATCGGTGAACATAAGCAGAATTTCATCGGTAGGATTTTTACCTTCATCGGCCCACTTTTTGAGTAATGCTAACGCTTCAGCACCGTTTTTTCGTTCGATAATCGTGATGCCAAGCTGCTCTAACGTATCCTTTATTTGTTTTCTTGCCGTGCTTGAGTCGTCCACTATCAACACTTTCTTACCTAAAAAGTGGTTAACTATCTCTTTATCTAGCACTTCTTCAGAGATAGATGTGTCGTAATCGATGATTTCCGCGAGTACTTTTTCAACATCAATAATTTCTACCAGCTCTTGTTTACCCTCAACATTCACCTGAGTTATGGCGGTTAAATAATTGGATTTCCCAATGCCGCTAGGGGGGGGTTGAATGGTACCCCAGGATGTATTCACTATGTTTTTCACCTCTCCAATAATGAATCCCTGCACGCTTCTATTGTACTCAGTGATGATAACGTTCTTGGCTGTTGCCTGTGTGGCTGCACCGCGCATTTTGATTGCCTGACGCAAGTCTATGATGGGAATGGAGCTTCCACGATAGTTCATCACCCCTTTCAGATTGTGGTGTGAACCAGGCATTATATTGAGCTTAGGTACGTTTATAACTTCTTTAATTTTAAAGACGTTCATGGCAAAAATGTGTCGTGTTCCCAGTTGAAACATCAAAAGTTCAAGCCTGTTCTCGCCTACAAGCTTGGTTCTTTGATCAACTGACGACAATACACCGCTACTCATAACACCTACTTTTACAATTAATAATCAACAACCTAGCGCCAACTTAGCACGTTTCGCCTATCAAACCGCGTTGTTGTGCCCCATTAGACTAACGCTACCCTGGCCACAGGTATAAAGCTATTACCTATTTAGCTAATAGACAGTTGAAAAAACCAACACTATTAAGAATTTACCGACCTCATACCAAATAAGCTGAAGACAAACATCCGGCCAAACAACCATAATTAGCATTTTCACCAATGCCCATTGTTTAAAGGCTTCCCTACCACTTACGCTGCCATAGTTCCGCGAAATTATTTGCTAAGCGAAATCATTTCTTAAATATAGGCGAACATTTCAGCGCGCGCTTGCAATTTAAGTTTGCCCCCTGCAACGCGATTGACTCCCACAAAAGAAACATTCACAAAATAAATGACCGCAATGCAAAATATATATTTCTATTATTCTAAATCCGGCACTAGGATGAAATGGAATCAACGGGAACGCCCTACAGCGTAAACATAAACAACGTTAAGTATTTTAATTATAGTCGGGAGAGACGCTCATGTCGCAATATCAACAAGACATTGATAACTTCGCCACATTAAAGGCAGCACAAAACGGAACGTGGGAAGGGATCAACCCAGAATTCGCTGCACGCATGAAGGTTCAAAACCGTTTTAAGACAGGTTTGGATATTGCTCGCTACACTGCAAGCATCATGCGCAAAGACATGGCTGAATACGACGCAGATTCGTCTCAGTACACACAGTCACTAGGCTGCTGGCATGGCTTTGTAGGCCAGCAAAAAATGCTTTCAGTTAAAAAGCATCAAGGCACAACCAATAAAAGTTACCTATACCTTTCAGGCTGGATGGTAGCAGCACTTCGCTCTGAGTTTGGTCCTCTACCTGACCAATCAATGCACGAGAAAACGTCAGTTTCTGCACTTATTGAAGAGCTTTACACTTTCCTTCGCCAAGCAGATGCGCGTGAATTAGGCGACCTTTTCCACAAACTAGACGACGCGAAGAAAAACGGTGGCGATGTAGCTGCAATTCAAGCTGAAATCGACAATTACGAAACTCACGTAGTTCCAATTATCGCTGATATCGACGCGGGCTTTGGTAACGAAGAAGCAACTTATCTACTTGCGAAGCAAATGATTGAAGCGGGTGCGTGCTGTATCCAAATCGAAAACCAAGTATCAGATGCGAAGCAATGTGGTCACCAAGACGGTAAAGTAACCGTGCCACACGAAGACTTCCTAGCGAAGATCAATGCAGTACGCTATGCATTCCTTGAGCTAGGTGTAGATGAAGGTGTAATCGTTGCACGTACTGACTCACTAGGTGCTGGTCTGACTCAAAAGATCCCAGTATCTACATCAGAAGGCGACTTAGCGGCCCAGTACAACGCTTTCCTTAAAACGACTGAAGTTGCGGGCGCAGACGACCTAAGCGAAGGTGATCTAGTTCTTAAGCAAGGTGGCAAACTGGTTAAGCCTGAGCGCCTACCAAACGGTTTATTCCGCTTTAAAGACAACACAGGTTTTGACCGTGTAGTACTTGACTGTGTAACGTCGCTTAAACACGGTGCTGACTTGCTATGGATTGAGACTGAAAAGCCACACGTTGGCCAAATCGCTGAAATGGTTAACGCTATTCGCGAGCAAGTACCAAATGCCAAGCTGGTATACAACAACTCTCCGTCTTTCAACTGGACGCTTAACTTCCGTCAGCAAGTATTTGATGCTTGGACAGAAGAAGGTAAAGACGTTTCTGGTTATGACCGCGCTAAACTTATGTCTGCTGACTATGATGACAGCGAACTAGCAGCAGCGGCTGACGAGAAGATTAAGAGCTTCCAGGCTGACGCAGCACGCGAAGCGGGTATCTTCCACCACCTTATCACGCTACCGACTTATCACACTGCAGCGCTGTCTACTGACAACCTTGCAAAAGGTTACTTCGGTGAAGAAGGTATGCTTGCTTATGTTCGCGGTGTTCAGCGTCAAGAAATTCGCCAGGGCCTAGCGTGCGTTAAGCACCAAGCGATGGCAGGTTCTGACCTAGGTGATACACACAAAGAGTACTTCTCTGGTGAAGGTGCACTTAAAGCGTCTGGTGAAGATAACACCATGAACCAGTTCGACGTATAACGCGAACAGGCAATGAGTTAAACGGAAAGTATCCCAACCTTTCCTATAGGGCACCTTCGGGTGCCCTTTTTTGTGCACGCTATTCATTTCATTTATATTTTCTACGAAAAATAAAAGAAGCCATATTTTTCAAACCCTCATAACAAATTTATATACATCATATTTTTCAATTGCTTATTGTTATAAAATTGAGAAAGTTAAGACTAAACGCTTATCTGACAATCAAATAAAAAAGCTTTATAATAGCTACGTTTAATTAGGTTTAAGAAGAGCATTAGAATAATGAATATAGCGAAGGTCGACCTGAATTTATTGGTTTATTTAGATGTGCTGTTGCGCGAAGGAAGTGTAACGAAAGCTGCAAACCAGCTAAGCATTACTCAGCCAGCAATGAGTAACGGCCTGAAGCGACTTCGCGATCTATTTAAAGATCCGCTTTTAGTTCGTACCAGCGATGGGATGACTCCCACCAAGCGCGCGCTTGAACTACAACCCATTATTCGCGATGTGCTTAGTCGATTGGAAAGCTCTATTCAGCCCGAAACTGATTTCGATCCGTTAACCAGCGACAGAACTTTCCGCATTATGACCAGTGACTATGCAGAGAGTACCTTGTTACTTGAACTCGTTGGAAGACTGGCGGATTTAGCGCCCAATATTACGCTTGACCTTATTACGCCGAGCGACGTCACGTTTCACGATGTCGAGCAAGGTAAAGTGGATATGGCAATTAACCGATTCGATGAACTGCCGTTGTCGTTTCACCAAAAAGTTATCTGGTATGACACCTTCAGCTGCGTAATGAGTTCCGACCATCCGCTAGTAGAAAAATGCAACTTAGAAGGCTACCTGAGCGCCCAGCATATTTGGGTGAGTAAAACGGGGTTTGGTGTTGGCGTAGGTATTGACCCGAACGAAGTTCAAAAGTTGGGTTGGGTAGACGCTGAGCTAACAAAAATTGGCAAACAGCGTGCAATTCGCGTGTTTACTCGTCATTACCATGCAGCGCTTCAGATTGCGAAAAAGCAAAAACTTATTGCTACCCTACCAAGCAAAGCGGCGCGTTTATTCAAACACGACCCAGATGTAGTGATTAAAGAGCCGCCTTTCGACATACCACCTATTGCGCTAAAAATGGCGTGGAGTGCCCTACTTCACCATGACGCAGGTCACATTTGGTTGCGCCGCTTAATCAGCAATGTAGCTAGCGAAATGAATGCGGGCTAAACATTCACAGAATATATGGCAGAAATACAAACCATAAATTAAAAAACTATCTCTATACACACTACACTGGGTAAACAGACAAATGTATAGAGGTAGTTATGCAAGGATATATTACTAGAGGCCGACTACAGGTTGCCGAACAACTCGATAACTTTATTAATGAACAGGCACTTCCTGGCACAGGCGTAGATAAAGACACCTTTTGGCAAGGTGCAGAAACCCTCTTCGAAAAATTCATTCCTCAAAATCGCGCGCTATTAGAAAAGCGAGAACAGCTTCAGCGCGCTATCGACGATTATCATAAAGCTGGTAACCCGGTAAACGGAAACGAATATACCGACTTCCTAAAAAGCATTGGTTACCTTGTTGAGCAGCCGTCACAAGTAAGTGCACAAACACAAAATGTAGACGCCGAAATAGCAACAATGGCAGGCCCTCAGCTAGTCGTGCCAATCAACAACGCTCGCTATGCACTTAACGCGGTAAATGCCCGTTGGGGAAGCCTTTACGACGCACTATACGGCACTGACGTCATCAGCAATGAAGGTGGTGCAGAAGCGGGAAAAAGCTACAACCCCGTTCGCGGCGCCAAAGTAGTTGCGAAAGCGAAAGACTATCTAGATAGCATGATACCGCTAGCAAAAGGCAGCCACGCTGACGTTACAGAGTATAAGATTGAATCGGGTAAATTGGCGATCACTCTTGTCGACGGCGATGAAACCACCTTAGCAAACACAGAGCAATGGCAAGGATACCAAGGTGACATTAGCGCACCGTCAAGCCTGCTATTTGCACACAACGGTCTGCATTTTGAAATTCAACTAGACCCGACTCACCCTATTGGCGAGAGTGATGCCGCAAACGTAAAAGACGTACTGGTTGAAGCCGCATTAACCACCATAATGGACTGCGAAGATTCCGTTGCTGCTGTTGACGCTGAAGACAAAACCTTGGTGTATAGCAACTGGTTAGGCTTAATGAAGGGCTCGCTAAGCATTGAAATGACAAAGGGCGGCAAGCAGCTTGTTCGCGCTATGCATGACGATAGAAGCTACCAGCCGTCTAAACACGCTTCACAAGACGAGCTAAAAGACGGCGAACTAGTACTTTCTGGTCGAAGCCTTATGTTTGTTAGAAACGTGGGCCACCTTATGACTAACAGTGCTATGCTCTTTGACGGCGAAGAAGTGCCAGAGGGGATCATGGACGGTTTAGTCACTTCACTTATCGCAAAGCATGATCTTTTAGGAAACAGCAAATTTAAAAACAGCCGCGAAGGCAGTATTTATATTGTTAAACCTAAAATGCACGGTCCAGAAGAAGTTGCATTTTCTAACGCATTGTTTGGTGCTATAGAAACGATTATCGATGTTCCAGCTAACACCCTCAAAATGGGTATAATGGATGAAGAACGCCGTACTAGTATCAACCTTCAGGCGTGTATTGCTGAAGCCACTTCACGTGTTGTATTTATCAACACAGGTTTCTTAGACAGAACCGGTGATGAAATTCATACCTCAATGCTCGCTGGCCCTTTTGCAGAAAAAGCTGCCCTTAAGTCGATGGCATGGATTAAAGCTTATGAGACCGCCAACGTGGCTGTAGGTCTTCGTTGCGGTCTTTCTGGCAAAGCGCAAATCGGTAAAGGCATGTGGCCGATACCTGATGAAATGCAAAATATGATGACCGCTAAAATTGGCCATCCTAAAGCTGGTGCTAATACCGCTTGGGTGCCCTCTCCTACTGCAGCAACACTGCACGCGCTTCATTACCACGATGTAAATGTGTTTGACGTTCAAAAGTCGCTAGATGAAGACTTTGATGGCCTTGCTGACATACTTACCATTCCGTTGTTAGAAGATGCCGCTACACTTACGCGTGAAAGTATTAAGCGTGAAATCGACAACAATGTTCAGGGTATCTTGGGCTACGTTGTACGCTGGGTTCACCAAGGTGTAGGCTGTTCTAAAGTGCCAGACATCAACAATGTAGGCTTAATGGAAGACCGCGCGACCTTGCGAATTTCATCGCAGCATATCGCTAACTGGCTAGAGCACGGCATTGTAAGTGTAGACCACGTTAAAGAGTCGCTTGCACGAATGGCAGTGCTAGTAGATGAGCAAAACGCGGGGGACCCTGAATATATCCCTATGGCACCTGATTTAGACAGCTCAATTGGCTTCTTAGCTGCAAGCGACCTTATCTTTAAGGGTAAAGAGCAGCCTAGCGGTTATACCGAACCTTTATTGCACGCTCGTCGACGCGAGATGAAGGCGAAGCTTGCCGCGAGTTAATTTCAGGCGTGTATTTGTTGGTTAGAATCTCAAGTTTGTAATCAAGGTAACAAAGCGCGTTCGCGACACAAGTGCATATAAACATGGCTCACTCTGTTAACCCAGCAGTGAGCCTTTTTTATGGGACGTTTCCACGTTGTTCAAACAATTACAAAGTGTGAAGGGCCAGTTGGGCTTACAGTTAAGGGCACAGAACATCATTCAATGTAGCGATATAGCAACACCTTATACTAAAGAAATCGCTCTTCTTCCTTTTCAAACTTTACTGATAGTGCGCCATTAAACTACGCTTTTACTATGAGGCACTGCGTTTCGTTTTACCGCTCAATTAAAAACCTTGTTCGCAACGCCTCCCTAGTTTGGAGTATGCACATGCAGATAGCCTCGGCGGCGATACCGAATAAACTTTTACATGCGAACGTCACACAAATAGTACCTATCTTTTCAGGTGGAGGCACCCGCTTAAGTGCCCATATAGGCATCATAAAAGCGCTGCACGATATGAATGTTGGCTTCGATACTTTGGTTGGCGTATCTGGCGGCTCTATTATCGCGTCACTTTATGCTAAAGGTTACACTGTGGAGCAAATGCGAGAGCTCGCACTGGTTACTGATTTCAAGCAATTCACTGAATTTTCACTCGTAAGGTTGCTTCGGGAAGGCGGGCTTTCTTCTGGCGACGTATTTCAACGATGGATTGACGAACAGTTGGAAGGCGCAGTGTTTACCGACCTACCTCTTGATTTGCATATTCTGGCTACCGACGTAAACGGCGGCGGACCAGTTTTGTTCAACAAACAAACCTCTCCAGATATGAAAGTGTCAGAAGCAGTGCGGTACTCTATGTCGATACCGCTTATCTTCTCGTTTAAGCCCTTTAAAGAGCACTTGCTAGTAGACGGCGCTATATTGTCTGAAGATGCGTTGTTTGAAGATTGGCGAGGCGATGGCACGCCATCAGTATGCTTCAGACTGCAAAGCACCAATCAAAAACGTAAAGCCATTAAAAAGAACCTACTTCAATTACCCCAATACGTCAGCATGCTCATTCGCACGTTTATGACGGCAATATCCAGGGAGTACGTCAATGCGAAGTATTGGCACAATACGGTGGTGGTGAATACCGGGGAGATTTCCGCGGTGGATTTTTCGCTTACACCTGAAATTAAGAACACACTTTTTGAGCTCGGTTATGCAACCACGAAAGAGTTCTTGCCCAAAAAGTGTGCGGGATTTATGAGAAGCAGTGCACTTTAACGGTTTCAGAAAGTAATTATAAGTCGCTAGCGCTTACACTTTATAAAAGTAGCGATACCAGTCGACAAACGCTTTTACGCCTGTTTCAACATCGGTAGATGGCTGGTACCCAGTATCTTCAACGAGCGACGACACATCAGCATAGGTGTCAGGCACATCGCCCGGCTGCATAGGAAGAAGTTCTTTCTTCGCCTCTATTCCCAGAGCACTTTCAAGAGTTTCTATGAACTTCAAAAGGTGTACGGGCGTTTGCGCGCCAATGTTATATACCTTATATGGTGCTTTACTTGTACTTGGGTCTGGATTGCCGCCGTCCCAATTCTCATTAGGTTTAGCCACATTATCCAATGAGCGAATTACGCCTTCAACGATATCATCGATATAAGTGAAGTCACGACGGTGGTTACCATAGTTGTAAACCTGTATTGTTTTACCTTCCAAAATAGCCTTAGTGAACTTGAAAAGCGCCATGTCTGGACGGCCCCAAGGCCCGTAAACGGTGAAAAAGCGCAGCCCCGTTGTAGGCAAGTTATACAGGTGACTATAAGTATGAGCCATCAGCTCGTTCGCTTTTTTAGATGCCGCATACAAGCTGACTTGGTGATCTACGTTATGCTGTTCTGAAAACGGCATAGTTTCATTCGCACCGTAAACTGAGCTAGATGACGCGTACACCAAATGCTCGACTTTATTATGACGACACCCTTCTAGAATATTCACAAAGCCAACAATATTTGAGTCGACGTAAGCGTTAGGATTTTCAAGTGAATAACGCACACCAGCTTGAGCAGCCAAATGCACCACTCTATCAAATTTGTGCTCTTCAAAAAGCGCAGCCATTTTATCGCGCTCTTCAACACCCATTTCTACGAAAGAAAACAAATCAGCAGCAGTTGATGATTTAATTTCGTCTAGACGAGCGTGCTTTAAATTCACATCGTAATAATCGTTAATGTTGTCAATCCCGACAACTTGGTCACCACGATTGATAAGGTATTGCGATACAGCTGCGCCAATGAAACCAGCTGCTCCGGTGACTAAGATTTTCATTTATTAATCCCTTGGGTATTGTTCAGTAATTTGAGGTACATCCGTCACGTCCTAACTGATGTAAATTTGTTATTCGGCTCTGAAGGGGTAAGCTTTAAGCTTATAGTTGGTCATCTTAGCAGTAACGTGTTTTTTAATAAGTCTTTCACCATCATAAAAGCTGCTCTAGAAGTTCTGTAACCTTACATAGAATAAGCAAGTGTTAGGCCACAACTCACCTCTCAATTCCAATGTTAGCTTTCTTCATCGTATTGCTCAATTAACCTAATGACAAACTTTACAGGAATAGCATAAGAAATTCCCGTTGGCGAAGCCAGAGCACTTTCCTTAGTATCTTTAACTAAAACTTTATTTATTACTCCAATAACCTCTCCCGTTTCTGGGTTATATAATGGGCTGCCACTGTTTCCTGGATATGCGATGGCATCAAGTTGATAAATTAGGCTAACATTTTGAAGACGCTTCATCATTACCAAATTTAACTGGTCGCTATTGGACGCAGGTATTGCATCTGGCGTTATAGCCGAAATATAACCCCTATGGGTTGCTGGGTATAGCCCTAACACAGCACCAATTGGAAAACCTGTAAGCGCGATTTCAGTTCCAGGAAGCAGTAGTTCTTTGCTTCCGAGCTCAAGGGGTTTCAAGGGAGAACTCAACTTCAATAAAGCCAAGTCATGCTTGGGATCTATTTCAACGACTTCTGCTCTTATTTTTTTAACAATACTTCCCACTCCGCTAAGAACAACATAATTTTCAACGATAGTTGGATCTAGATCTTCTGATACTACGTGATAATTAGTTATTGCGAAGTGACCATTCGTAACAACAAAACCAGTTCCTAGAACACGGGGGGACGTATGCTTGATTGGCGCATCGATAGCAATTGCTACTGTACCTTCTGAAACCATTTTGACCATATCAATAAAGTCATTACTTAGATTAGAATGTGCTTTAAGCTCGGCACTGAAGATAGTGAGCATAAGTAGAGCTGCGCTATAAAAAATTTTCATATTATTTCCGCCTGTAGATATTTAGCACCAAAGTCTCTTACATATTGGCTACCGAAATGGCTTGAATAAATTATGTATTCTCATAAAAACAAATATTTTCATGCCTATCTCACATAAATCACTGCGTATTTTCGAAGTTACAAGTCAAAATACGAATGCTAAGCAAATAGAAATTATCATTTACCAAGAAAAATAGTATAAAAGGATTAAGTAATTTATGAAAAATATTTGCTAAACTCTCTCGAAGGATGATTTTTGTGGATCGAAGTTTAGTGGCTAATAAAACAATAATAGCGCGCGTGAAGTCTATCGTCGGCCGGCACAGTAAACTAGGAAAAGCACTTGGCGGATTAGAGAAACTTCAAGAAGCTAAATTTATCTCTAAACACTTCTCAGATTTTCTAGAGCCGGTTGTTGCACAATCTCAGTCGACTCGTGATCAAAGTTATACAATACGACACAAGGTATATTGTGAAGAACTTGGATTCGAACCGCTTCGAAGCGACAAACTCGAAAAAGATGAATTCGATACGTTTTCCAGCCCTTGTCTGATAAAGCACAGGAGGTCAGGCCACTATGCGGGCACAGTTCGGCTAGTGAGGCCTCAATCAGAAGAGCAACTTCTTCCAATAGAGAAGTTTTGTTTAGATTCCATTACTCATGAAACGCTAAATCCTCGTAATTTTGCAAGACAAGATATTTGTGAAATATCCCGTCTCGCAGTTCCACTCGAATTTCGAAAACGTCAGATGGATAAGTTCTCTGGAGCCGCCATTGGTGTAATCAATGAGCACACATACTCGGAAAACGAGCTACGCTGTTTTCCATTTATAGCTATAGGTTTGTACTTTTCTGCGGCAGCTCTAGTAATTCATAATGATATAAAGCATACCTACGTTATGATGGAACCTAGGCTAGCTCGCAGCATGCGGTTCATCGGAATTCAATTTGAACAAATTGGTCCTGTTGTAAATTATCACGGTAAAAGAGCGCCATATTATATCAACCCTACATTGCTATTCCATAACCTCAGACCTAGTTTTAGAGTGATGTTAAATGATATCCAAGAAACGGTTAGTAAGTACCCAAAAGGATTAGTGTAAGTTATGTTTGACTATACTAAAGCTTTTTCCAGAAATATTGGATGGTTGACTGAAGACGAACAGCAGAGCATTAGAGCCAAGCGTGTTGCTATCGCAGGCGCTGGAGGAGTAGGCTTTGAACACGCAGTTACTCTAGCAAGACTTGGAATCGAGAAATTTTCTATTTCAGATTTTGATATTTTTGAAGTCCATAACCTAAATCGCCAAGCTGGTGCTTTTCTTTCCACTTTGGAAATGCCAAAAATCTCTGTCTTAGAGGCAGTACTGAAAGATATAAACCCTAACTGTTCAATAAAAGTTTTTCCTGAAGGAATAAATTCAACAAACATTTCTGAATTCCTCGCTGATGTGGACATATACATAGATAGTTTGGATTTTTTTGTTATAGATGTTAGAGAGCAAGTATTCAAACATTGTCATCTACACGGTATACCCGCGATTACAGCAGCGCCGTTAGGAATGGGAACTTCTGTACTTTGCTTTACAGATTCCAGTATGACTTTCACAGATTATTTTGATATTCAGAAAGAAGATGATGAAGAAAGTAAGTGCTTAAAGTTTTTAGTCGGGCTATCTCCTAAGATGCTACAGAAAGAATATTTAGTCGTTCCAGAATCAGCTAATTTCAAGGAGAAACGCGGACCTTCTACTCCGATGGCGGTCAAGCTTTGCGCCGGTGTCGCCGCTACAAATGCACTTAAATTGCTACTTAAAAGAGGGGATGTTCTTACTGCACCAAAGGGAATTCACTTTGATGCATATCGAAACAAATTTAAAGTAACTCACATACGAAAAGGTAACAAAAGTTTTATACAGAAGCTGAAGTTAAGAGTTGCAAGGAAGTTAGTGCTATCAAAATAGTGTCGACTTTCTTTACATAAACAAAAATTCCGCCCCTTTAAAATTATAAAAAACTTAGATTTTCAGTAACTTAAATAGTTGGCACATTTTAAGCTACTCACTGGGAGTACTCACAAATGTAATAGTTCATACGGAGGCGACATGAACAAGCTTACAAAAATTTTTACTGCTGTAGTTTTTGCAGGATGCACAGCAACGGCGGGGGCATCTCCGTTATTTATGAACCCTGGAGACAATGATAGTGGTGTTCCATTTGGTGATGCCGACGGCTTTACATACACTTTCGACATGTTCACTTTTAACAACATAACTCCTACTTCTGCATATCTTGACCTTGAAGGTGATGGTATTCAAAACGGAACTTTGGTTTTTGACAGTGCACAAGGTGAAGTAGGCTTCTTAAACCCTGACACAGGTTCTAGCGAGTTCTTCACAGACGCATGGAATCTCACCTTCGATTATGAACTATGGGGTTACGCGGGTGTAATCGACAACGGAGTCGCGAATGGTCAGTTTGACGACGGTGACACCTTGGTAGCTAACTTCGTAGGCGGTTACTTCAATATGTATTTCGATGATGACGTGTCTACACCTAATGATTCTGTTCCAGCTCTTTCGCTTTCACTAAGCGGTAGCACATTCAATGACGGAGGCGGTATCAACCTAACGTTATTCGCCGAGATTGAATCGGTACTTTCTAACCTATTCTTTATGGACCCATCATTTAATGGGGACTCAGATCTTGCTGAAATCGTAGCGAATAATGATCCAAGCCAATACGGCGCTGAGATTACAGCGGAAATTACCAATGCTGAGCAGGCGCCAACAGATAACGGCTACTCTCCGAGCGTTTTTAACAACCAGGTTCTTACTTCGCTAGGTATAAATCTGGACGATTTCGACAACGAAGTCTTCCTAAGCAGAACAACCACGCTTCCTAGTGCTAACCTTGAAATTCAAGTGTCTGCACCAGCTACTATCGCTGTTATGGGGCTGGGTCTACTTGGTTTAGGCGGTTTCCGTAGATTCAGAAAGTCTTAGTAACAAACCGTAAAATGTTAAAATAAAAAGCGACCGATTGGTCGCTTTTTTGCTTACCATTTAATGAAAAGTGGTTATTGCTAAGGATAGCCTTTACACTCAAGTTATTCAGATTAATATTCAGGGTCGAATATGAGAAACATCGTTTTAACCATCACTTTTTTCAGTCTTTTTGCTTGTTCGCCGAACAGCGAAAAAGCCTCTTTCGATTCTCTATCCTCAGAGTCTACTTACTCCGAATTATCAACATCTATTGTTCAACTCCGAAGTGCTATTGCATCATCACCTGAAAGCGCTAAGCACAGATACCTCTTGGCAAAAGCCTATTTATATCAAGGTAAATATGACTTCGCTGAAAAAGAAATAAATAGATATTTAGAATTTGTTAAATTAGAGCAGCCTAGTAATGAAAACAGAACGGTCCTCGAGATTTTTTTTCTTTCTGAGAACTTTGCCTCTCTTCAAGATTTTGCAAAGACACTTGAACCAACATCTGAAGAAGCGGATTTAGCGAAGGATTTATTAGTTTTAGCAGGTTACGAGTCTTCTTCAAACCTTCAAGTTGAGTTATATAAGGCTATGTATCCCCTTCTAAGGAAGGGTAAAACTAAAGAGTTAAGTTCCTTTCTAAATGCACTACCGTTGGAGCAAACTACTTTTGTTCAGCGATATATTGCTTCTAAATTTTACTTTTCTATTAATGAATTCAAATTAGCGTCTGCCGTTCTTGATGGCTTACACAAGGTGAGGCCGAATGATACAAGAGTTATAGTCTTAGCAGCAATTTCACACTATAAGTCTCAATCGCTGGAAGAAGCAGAGTATTTTGCCAATATAATGCTCAAAGCTGATAAAGATAATCCAATTGCAATGCTTATAAAAGCCAATGGAAACTTCAAAGAAGGTAATTACTCGCTAGCAGAACAAGAAATAAATATCGCATTGTCTAGAGGTATCGAATCTTTTGAAGCTAGATTAACAGCAGCATTAGTAAACTATCAGTTAGGTAATTTTGAAAAGGCGTACAATCACTTCAAAAAAATAGAGGATCGAATTCCACGTTCGCATCTAATATATCAATATGTCACTGCAACTAAACTTATGGTTGCAGAACCGATTGAGGCGTACAATTCTTCGAAGGAGCTTGAAGTAAATGATACCACTTTCCCCTTGCTACTCAGTCTAGCATCTAAACTTGACGAAGACGGTAAGAAAAAGCAGGCAAATGAATTGCTGAACTCAATGAAAGGTAATGAATTTATTGATGGCGATGTCAAATTCGCATTAGACAGTTTCCTCAAATCTAGAGGGCAAGTCGATACCCTATCTCTAGAATCTTCCTTTGCACAAGCGTCGAAGGATGTTCAGCAAAAAGCAATACTGATTACAACACTGTTATCAGGTGACGACGAAGAAACTGCACTCAAGTATTTAGATGAATGGCTGCTCGATGCTCCTAACAGTGTGGAGTTGTTGTTACTCAAAGTAGCGACGTTAACAAAGTTAGGAAATGAAAAAGAAGTCAACGAAACTATTAGTAAAGTTGAAGCGATATCACCAGACCATCCCCTTATCAATTCATATCGAGCCGTTATGTTGTTAAAACAGGGAGATAAACTAGCTTCTCATAGTCTTTTGAAAAGGATTATAACTAACGAGTTTTATTCGTCTTGGGCTGTAGAATTACTTATCAATAGTTCAAATAGTAAAAAAGAATTAGTAGGAAATGTTGAATTTCTCGCATCTGTCTACAACGACAATCAAGGGCATGAGCACTTAGCACCAACTTTAGACTTAGCGTTTGCTCAGGCTTCAGCAGATATGTTTGAAGACGCAATAGCAACTATTGAACGGTGGCAGAAGGAATCAAGTAATAAAGAGCTGGAAAGTAGAGCTGTATACGAATTAAAAACCGTTCTACATTTATCTTTAAAACAATACGACAAGGCTAAAAATGCTTTATTTGAGTGGAAATCTAGTCTGGGAGTATCAAAAGAGTACCTTATTAGAGCACTCACATTAGCAGACCTAAATAACGACCCGCAATTTGCATTGATCTCTATAGAAGAAACAAAAACTGCGCTTCCTAAAGAAGAGTCGGACAACTTCAGTCTATTGAAAACAAGGTATTTATTAAAATTAGAACGATTAGCAGACGCTATCAGCACTTTAAACTCTTGTTCTTATTCAACTAAGAAAAAACCTTTGTGGAAAAAGCTCAAAGGTCAAACACTTGCCCTTAATAAAGACTATAAACAAGCTAGCGTGTACTTCCTAGACGCCTACAAACTAAATAATTCTACAGAGATCGCGCTGTATTTGATGCAAAGTTATTTCGCAAGTAATCAGAGAAAGTTAGCAGAGAATTTCGCGCTGCAACATCTGGAGCTTTACCCTAAAGACAGTGCTGTTAGAATGCGCTTAGCTGAGCTTTTATTTAACCACTCTCCGACTGAAGCATTGCGACATTATGAATACCTTGATGATAATCAACTGGCAACCGTTGGCTCACTCAACAATCAAGCTTGGCTTTTGTTAAAAATGGGAGAGAACGCAAGAGCACTAGTGCTCGCAAAAAGAGCATACAAAGACGCGCCTAGTGAAATATCAGTTCTTGATACCTATTTAAAAAGCTTAGTTGCCAATGCTGAAAATGAAGAAGCCCTTAAACTTGCTGAATCGCTGTATTCAGAGAATCGTGAAAGCTTTGAAATAGGCCTAATATATATCAAGATTCTTTACGACATTGGCGAAGTAGTTTCTGCAGAGAAGACACTTAAATTACTTACTCCAAATACTCGAAAGCAGCAAAATGACTATAGACGTATGAAGGATCTTTTATCAACTAGCTTGTAGACTAGTTTATACTACGTAATATTTGTGCTCCCCTATAGACTGGGGAGCAGTATCTACAACCAGCTTAAGTAAATTACTTGAAGTAATACTAGTAGCATTTCTACAAGAGTAATACGTTTAAATGTATAACACCATCCGCCTAATTAAGTCTGATCTAAAAAGGAAACAGCAGATCTTTCTAGAAGATGGCTCTAAAATATCATTACTAAGAGCTTGCATAACTGATGGAACTAGCGCTAACATCCTGTATAGATTAGCTTTTCGCTGTTCTAAATCCAAGCCCTTAGCTCCAATTGCTCTACTTCTACAACACCTGAACAGAGTTTATAACGGCTGTATGATTGGTGTTAAAGCTGAATTTGGTCCAGGTTTTGTTATCATGCACCCTATTGGCTTGGTTATTAACTCAAAGGTTAAGGGTGGTGCAAATATTACTCTAGAAAGTGGTGTTGTAATCGGCGATGAAAAAGGCAGTTCGCCTTCTCTTGGTAATAATATTTTTTTTGGTGCTGGAGCTAAGGCATTCGGAGGTATCCGAATAGAAGATTCTGTCAAAATAGGCGCTAACGCGGTAGTAGTCCACAGTATACCGGCAAACAAAACGGCTGTAGGAATACCTGCAAGAGTAAAGTAGACACAATGGAATATATAGAATTTTTGTTTTGGAGCTCAGTATCATTAATACTCTACAGCTACCTTTTTTACCCAATAATCCTTTATATCTTGAGTCGCCTATTTGATAAAGGAGATATTGCAACCAGCGACTTAGAGCAGTCTGAAAAAAGTAATAGCTATTTTCCTTGCGTTTCAGTGGTAATTTCTGCATTTAACGAGGAAGACTACATTGAGCGCCGGATTACAAACCTTTTATCTTTGAATTATCCAGCTGATAAATTTCATATTTTGATAGCATCAGATGGAAGCACTGATAAAACAAATGAAATAATTCAACGCCTAGACGATCCGCGCTTGTCAACTTTTTGTTTCAAAGAAAACCGTGGAAAAATAAACGTACTAAACGATATGCTAAGTCGTGTAAAAACAGAAATAACTGTTTTTTCTGATGCCAACACAATGTTTGACTTAAATGCACTCGTACATTTAACTCAACCCTTCAGTAATGACAAAGTGGGCGCTGTATGTGGTGAATTACACCTAATAGACAATTACTCTGGAGACAATAAAGACAGTCTCTATTGGAAGTACGAGCAATTTTTGAAATATCATGAGTCGAGACTAGACGGTTTACTGGGTGCAAATGGTGGTATTTACGCTATCAGAACTAATTGTTATGAGCCTTTGCCTACTAACACTATTATTGATGATTTTCTTATAGTAATGAACGTTGCGAAACTTGGCTTAAAAATTAACTATTGTAAAGATTCTCAAGCTTTCGAGGAGATAGCTCCGTCTCTACAAGAAGAGTCAAATAGGCGGGTTAGAATTGGAGCTGGCAACTATCAGTCTCTTTCTAGGCTTGTGTGGCTTCTCAATCCAAAATATAAATGGCGATGTTTTACCTATATAAGCCATAAAGTTATTAGGTGGTTTGTACCGCATTTGATGATAGCTACTCTTTTATGTAATTTTATTTTAGTATTTAGCGATAATGCGCTCTACGGTTATATACTGTTCTTTCATTTAGGGTTTTATGGAATGTGGTGTCTAGGTCGCTTGAAGATATTTGCTAACGTTCCTTATCTAGGCGGTATCATCGCACTGATAACATTTTTTGTATCTATGAACGTTTCGTTATTTCGTGGTTACTTAAAGTTTTTGACTACAAATTTATCGGCCACTTGGCAAAGGACCTCTCGATGACCGCTGTTATTGCGCTAGCTACCCTCTTATTCATCTTAGCTTTCTTAATTATTGTTAAGAAGAAAAAAATGCAAAGTTGGCTATGGAATTACGTCAAAAACAAGTTAAAAAGCAAGCCAGTTACTAGCGAGACGAAACATGTCATGTTTTGCTTTGTAGACCACTATGAACCTCAATGGCTGAATAAAGATAATATTGAATTAGAAAGGAAGCGTGTCGATCGCTGGATGGTAGATTATCCATCTATGGCGAGCAAATTCAAAGATGCGGACGGCTGCCACCCAAAACACAGTTTCTTTTATCCAGAAGAAGAATACAGAAAAGAGCACCTAGATAAGATTTCCGATTTATGTGCAAAAGGTTTTGGCGAGATAGAAATACACCTACATCACGAAGACGATACTAGCGATAACTTAAGAAAAACCCTCTCAGGCTTTGCCCAATGCCTTCACGAAGAACATAATGCATTGAGTGTGGACCCGGAGACAGGCAGACCCGTTTACGCTTTTATCCATGGAAACTGGGTGTTAGATAACTCTCACCCTGAAGGAAAGTGGTGCGGTGTAAACGATGAACTTATTGTACTTCGAGAAACAGGGTGTTACGCCGATTTCACGTTTCCATCCCCCGATGAATCGCAACCCGCTATGTTAAATACCATTTACTATGCGAAAGACGATCCAGACAAGCCGAAGTCTTATGAAACCGGACGACCTATTGTTAAAGGTGGAAAGGCTTGGGGTGACCTACTGCTTATCCAAGGGATTTTGGGTTTAAATTGGAAAGTGCGAAAGAAAGGAATTTTTCCTCAAATCGAAAACTCAGATATACGAAAGTCTTTCCCCCCTACTCCAAACAGAGTTGATTTATGGATTGAGCAAGGCATTCACGTAGGAGGAAAGCCTGAGTGGGTATTTGTGAAAGTCCATACTCACGGCGCTCAAGATGGAGATATGGATACTTTGCTTGGTACCCCCATTGAAACGATGCACCGTCATCTTGACGAAAAGTACAACGATGGCGAAAAGTATTGTCTTCATTATGTCTCTGCAAGAGAAATGTACAACATAGTAAAAGCAGCTGAAGCAGGTGAAGAAGGAAACCCAAACTCGTATAGAGACTATATCCTCAGCGCTCCTTCGTTTAAACGGCTTTGAGACCGCTGATGTCGCGTATAAAAAGGAAAATAGGTAGCTGGTTAGGGCTTGACCATTACTTTTGGAACAATCGCCCTGCAGGTCTATACAGCGTTAATTTTCATCGAATAGGAAATAGTGACGATACATCTTTCGATCCTTGCGTGTTTTCCTGTACAACTAAAGAACTCGATGACCATATAACCTTTTTCAAGAAAAACTTTAGAATTATCAGTATAGCTGAACTAAATAATTTACTCATTTTAAATCAACCTATCGAAGAGCGCCTAATGTGTGTTACTTTCGACGATGGCTATATTGATAATTTCACCAATGCACTACCTGTTCTCAAAAAACATAAAATATCTGCTAGCTTTTTTATTGCGACAGCGTTGATAGGGAGTAACACTGTTCCGTGGTGGGACAAAGTTGCTTACCTACTTAAAACTTATCGTCCAACACAAGTTAAGTTGTCGAATTGGAAGAAACCCGTTTTAAATACTAATAATGAAAAAATATTCATACGTGATGTACTTACTCAAATAAAATGTTGTAAGACTTCTGCTCAAGATCAAATATATCAATTAGAGAAACAGTTGGGGTTCGAGCATAGCTATCCAGAAGCTGAATTTATGAATTGGGACCACCTTCGATATTTATTAGAAGAAGGAATGGAGATTGGTGCTCACTCTCACAATCACGATATACTGACAAAATTATCTGAAGATGAGTTGTTTTACGAATTAAGCCATTCTAAAGCTCTACTAGAATCGAAGCTTAAAACAAATATAACCGCTTTTTCATACCCTGTTGGAAATCGCTCAACCTATAACGAAAAAGTGATAATAGGACTCAAAAATAATGGGTATGAATTAGCGTTCAATTTCCAACCTGGCATAAATCGTCTGCCTTTAGCATCGCCATACGATTTACATAGGTTCCCTATTGCGCCTGGCATATCGAATGAAGATTTAAAGAAATTATTCGGGTATGCAAAAAGGTTTTAATGATGAAAGTTTTACATTGCGTAAGTAGCCTTCAGGTTGGGGGGGCAGAAAAATGCGTTAGAAACCTGTCACTTGAACAAAAGTCACAGCAATTAAGTGTCGGGATACTCTCCTTCGGTAAACCAAGTGATGCATTTCAAAGTGATATCGAGAAGGCTGGAATAGAGGTTTTTAATATAAATGGAAATGTATTCGTTAGATCGCTTAGAACAATTTCTGTTCTATTGAAATACTCGACAATACACATCCACTCTCCTGCCGTAATTAGAGCCTTTACTCCGCTGTTTCTGCTTTTAATGCTAAAAAATGTGATATATACAATTCATGGTGAAGTTGAACCTCCTCTTAAGTATTTGAAATTTTCACATAAATTAAGTTCTGTATATATAAATACTATCTTTGCTGTTTCAGAGCCTATCAAACGCGGAATTAAGGAAAGGTATGGCTGGCCGGAACAGTGTGTTTCTGTGGTAGAAAATGGTGTTGTAGTTCCCCGTTCATTCGTTGACATTGGAAACAAGAATAAACTGAGGTTATGCATGGTTTGCCGCCTCATTCCGCTCAAGAACGTTTCTCAAATTATTGATGCCTTTAATAGACATAAGCTGTTTGAAATGTTTCTTCTGGATATATACGGTGATGGCCCAGAAAGAGCCAAATTAGAAGATAAAGTGGAACGTTTAAAGTTATCAAAGTACATTACTTTTCATGGGAACCAGTTAGATGAAAACTTTATCTATGAAAATGAAGATGTATTGCTAATTAATTCGACTACTGAAGGTCTTCCTATGTCATTGGTAGAAGCTATGGCTAGGGGCATACCGGCAGTCTCAACCAATGTCGGCAATATTAGCTCTGTCATTTCACATGGTGAGAATGGGTATATTTACGAAATTAACGACATGGCGACATGGAAAAAATGTCTTTTTAGATTACACGAAGATCGTAAACTTTTAGAAGAAATGGGAAAAAGTGCACACCGATTTATTTCTAAACAATTTTCTATTAAATCAGTTTCATCTATATATCAGAAATTCTACTCATGACTGGAAAGCCATCTTTACTTTTTTTCACCAACTTGCATCCTCTGCCTTGGCAGCCAACACGAGCTACATACAATGGAGAAGAAACTAAGTACTTAAGTGAACATTATGAAATAAAGAAATTAATTCCAGTGCCCTGGTTCGTCTGGCTAAAAAAAGTTGTTTTAGAAAAGCACCGTGTACCTGATAACACCTGTATTTTTCCTTTTCTATATGTTCCCAAAGTACTAACTTCGCTACACCCTCTCATGATGATCATTTCAATAATCGTATCGTTAAAGCCTCTTCTCTGGCTAATAAGAGCAAATAGAGTGATAGCGAGTTGGTCTTACGCGGAAGGTGTTACTGCTGCTTTTTTTAAAAAAATTAGCAAGGGAAAATTAATCATAGAAACATTAGGCAGTGATGTTAACGCTCTTATGGAAAAACCTTTTCACAGAGCTCAAATGAGATGGGCTTTTAACAACGCGGATGTAGTGACCGGAAAAAGCATTGCTTTAGTTAAAGCGATAGCTAATCACGCTCCAAAAACAAACACAAGCGTTGTCTATAACGGTGTGGATTTTAATACTTTTTCTTTGCGCCCACGCCCCATTTTTCGAGAACAACAAATACGGTTACTCTTTATTGGCTCGTTGATTAAGACTAAAGGTATTGAAGAGTTAATTGGTGCTATGGCGCTAATGAAAACAAACGTGACTTCGATTGTTTTAGACATCATCGGTGATGGAGAGCTAATACAAAAAATACGCAATGAAGTGAAAGTCAACAAACTAAATGAGAATATAAATATTCTTGGCTCGGTAGCACACGATCAACTATTGCCCTATTTACACAACGCTGATGCGTTAATACTTCCTAGTTACAGGGAAGGTGTGCCAAATGTTGTGATGGAATCATTAGCAACTGGAACTCCTGTCATAGTTACAAAAGTTGGGGGTATACCGGAAGTAGTAACCGACTGTAGTAATGGCGTATTCATTGACGATTTAAATAGCCAGGGAATTGTTGAAGCCATATATAAATTGACACAGCGTCATTGGAATCCCGAATTTATACGGTCTTCTATCTCACAATTCACTTGGAGCAATACGGCGGACCAGATACGCGGCTTATTAGAAAAAAATGACTAGTTATAAAGATATTAAACAACTAACTATTAAACAGTTTGAATCAGCTATCAATAAAGCTTTTGAAGACAAGTCTTCGTTCAGCTTTATTAGGCTCGGAGATGGTGAGGGAGCTCTTTTAGATTTTAACGAAGAGTGTACCATTCACGATACTTTGTACCTTGCTGAGCACGTTGGCAAACAAGCTTCTCTAAACCAGCTCTATGACTTAAAAAGAAACCTATCAAACCTAATAGACACCGCAGATATTATCGGAGTAAGAGATGATGTTTTAGGTGTTTCATTTAATGACGCACTTATCAGCAGTAGCAACACCGAATTATTTTTAGACACCTTCAAAAAATCATTTAGATTAAGAGAGACAGAAAGAAATATTTGTTTTGCCGATGCAGTTAGAATCGCAAAACTTTACAAAACGCTAAAGCATAGGACGTTTCAGACGCAGCAGTTTTGTACGCAGTGGATTTCTTTTGATTACTTTCTATCAGGGGCTATGACTAATCTGTTAGAACGTGCCGGCCATATTGGCGTAATAACTGCGAGGACCGACATACCACAAAAACTTAGAGAATGCCTTGAAATAAAAGTCACTGAACACATCACCCCAGATAAGTCAGCCAGACAGGTGGGACACTTTGTTCCACACTATCCAGAACATTTCGAAAGAATCAAAAACAGTATAAACGTAGAGTATCACGGAATGCCATACTTAGTAGCAGCAGGCCTTATAGGAAAGGGGTATTGTGCTGAAATACAGCAACAAGGCGGTATTGCTTTAGATATTGGTGCGTTAATCGACTGTTGGGATGGGCGCTATAGCAGACCTAAAGTAATAGAATCTCGTTTTACCGTTAAAAAAACACTATTAGGTAAAAAAAGACTACCTGATGAACTCAAAATGACAAAAGAGAATGCAGCTAGATTACGTCAAGTATTTAAAAATAGGCATGGCTAAGTTCGCAAAGTGGACTACACGATCAGGTATAAATTTTGAGTAAAAAACGACTACTGTCCTCAGGACTATTCTCACTTATTGAAAAAGTGATTACTGTTTTAGCTATGCTAATTCTTACCCCCAGTATTATTGAAAGTATTGGTAGCGAAGGGTATGGCTTATGGCTTCTAATCCTCTCTGTGTTAGCTTTCTTTAATATAATTGAACTAGGCTTTCCTGCTGCTGTTCAACGGTTTGTTACCTTATATTTAGAGAAAGGAGATAGAGATACCGCTAATCTATATCTCACTACATCCCTATTTTTATTTTTATCACTTGGAGTATTATCAGCTTGCGCTGCACTATTAGTATTCCAATTCCCACATTTACTAGGTCTAGAAGCTGATATGGATCAGCTATTAATAAAGGTAGCAGCTATCTTTGCTGTTAAGATAGTTGTTGATTTCTCCATGAACCCCATCCACGCCATCTATGCAGCTCATTTAAGAGTTGATATTGATGCAGCACTCACATCGTTAAATGTCATTATTAAATCAAGCTTAATTTACTTTGCTGGTCGGCACTTCGGTATTGTTGCGATGGCTCTATGTGCTGTATTTACAGATATTTTAGTAAACGTATTAAAGATTACTGTTGCCAAGAAAATTTATCCATATTGGCATTTAAGAAGGCAGTACATTTCATACAGTGGATTTCTTGAACTGTTCAACTTCTCAAAATATATCATAATCATGGCTTTTGCTAGGATGGTAAATCAACGTTCAGCGCCGATTTTGATTAGTAATATCATGAGTGTAAACGCAGTTGCAATCTTTGGAGTAGCACAAAACCTGATAAATCATGCCGACACATTGAACAATTCTATTTTTCACGCATTTTCCGCATATTTTACAAAATTAGTAGCTCGCGGAGGCGAACTCAAAAATCAAATAGAAAAAATTGCAAGAATGTGTTTTTTGTCTTGCTTGATCCTAGCTGTAAATTTAGTTGTTTTCAGCGGCCCTTTCATAAACATCTGGTTGGGTAACTCGTTTGATGACGCTTCTTTGCTCATATCGATCATGGCGACGGCTTTACTTGTTCGGCCATATGCCATGATATTTAGAAACATTCTTTTAGCACAAGCCAACCACAAGAACCTTATGTATGTTTCGCTAGTAGGCTCAATAGCAACAATTTTATCAACAATCACGCTTGGACGAACTCATGGAGTAATTGGCGTGGCCTTTGCCTTCACTTCAGTATCATATTTGGTTCAATTTTTTCTCCATCGCATTGTTTTTAAAAGGTACAATGAAATTTCTTTATTAAAACTCGATATATGTTTCGCGGCGTCAGTGTTTATATTCGCCGCCACCTGGTTACTAGGTAAAGAGCAACTAATAACACCGAGCACATGGGGCTCACTGTTTTTATCAGCTATTATTTTTAACGCAGTTATTATTCCTCTGCTTGCATACCTGTATTTGCCGAAAGAACTTTTAAATTTAGTTTTTGTGACAATAAAGAGAAAAATCAAAGGGTAACTTTGCGCGAATAAAACTGTTCTTACTCAACCTTGTAGCTTGTCGAACATTGTATTGCTATTTTTTATGACTAAATCGGCAAGCTCCTCCGCTCGTCGTTCAAGAGCTTCGAATGTTTTTTCTGACCTTAATGTAGAGGCCATAGCTTCTGGTTCTATCGAACGATTGTAGGGAAAAATAGACCAGTCTTTAATGTAGGCATTAACCTTATCAATATTCTTATTTATGCAAAAATGTGGTTTACCAAAAGCGAAAGCAGTAATAATACCGTGAAGACTAGTACCATAAAAAGCATTTGCATTTTTGATTACAAACATTATTTCCCATAGATTTAGATCACTAAGGATTAAGGTTTCTTCTGGTAAACGACTATTTAATTCTGCCATCAATTCACCATCGTCATGCCCTGTTGCATACCCAATTGGCAGCAGAACAATTCTTTCTCCAGAGACTTTATGTAACTCTTTGATTGCACTTACCAGCTTATGAATTGGAGTAGATAACTTTATCGGAGAAGCTTGAAAAACAACGTATTCCCGACCTACCAGAGGCAAAACTTTATTCGAAATATGTTCTTTTAAGAACTTATCATTAATAAGCTTTGTTATAGCATGCACTGAATCAGGGACCAAGATCGGGTCTGCAAAATTTTCCATCCCAGATTCTGTTCTCCTATCTCTGACAGAGAGATGTTCTGCACTCTTGAGGCTAACTAGACTTTTTTGCTTTAGAGCATAATCGGTGCTTGTAACTCTCCCACCTACGGTATTGAAAAACAACCTAACATCGTGATCGATAATAACGTATGGTAGTTCACTTACATTACTAAATAGGAAACGAGAGCAGTACAAATATAGAGAAGGTAATCTCCACTTTAATGACCTAAAAAATTTATATATGATTTGATTTTTGAAGCTATGCAAAAAAAGAATCTCGCGCTTCGCTCCGACTACTTCGCCACCTACGACTATAACTGCAGTTTCACTTTCTAGTTCTTTTAGCACTTCATTGATGGGGCGAGTTTTCAGACAGCAATAGTGCGACAGATCGGAGTGAGTTATTGCAGAAAATTCAAGTTCATAATCTTTCAATAATTCAGGGCGATAAGTTTCAATAAACTTTTTCAAGATTATTGGCATCAAGTTATCGCCATAGTTGTATCTATCAAAGGCCCCATAAAGAACTATTTTTTTCATTAAACTTCCTATTAATTTACGTAAATTAGCGAAAGCAAAAAACTAACGCTCAGACAAATACATTTCCTAAATTACTTATTTTTTGAGATTTTTATATGGATTGCCGAACCGCAGTTTTTGAACTCCCCAAACCAAACGCTTCTTTAGTGAACTGGATAAAGATATTGCACCGTCAAGCCATTCGGCAAAGTTCATAGTTTTATAGTGTAAAAACAACTCTTCAACGACAACGCCATTAACCCTTACTCTTGATGCTCGTAAGGGAATAAAGGAAACGCGGATATCTTCTGATGAAAATTTTAGTAGCCTCTCACTATGAAGAGGAGCGTCATATTTCCTGCAAAAGTTTAAAATGTTATTATACCTAAGCCCATAGCTTTTTATTGCCTCTCGGCCTACAGCAATTGCAAACCGGTCATTGAACCCATCAAAGTGCTGCCAATTAGGCAGAAACAGGTGTTCACTGCCTACTTTCTTTAACGCACTACACAGCACTGTCGAAAAATTGTCGTGATAGCTCAAGTCTGGCCTTAAGAAAAGCACAATATCGGGGTCCCATTCCAGACACCTCTGAGTAACCGTTTTCATAGAATGTAATTGGTGGTAGAGGTTACGAATCGATTTATTGTTATCTTGCCAAAAGTCGCCGTAGCCTTTTACTAACTCAAAGGATGATTCAGACAAAAACCTTTCAGGCTTTTCAAAAAAAACATCATCTAATCTAAGTAAGTCTGCTTCGTTGAGGTCTATTTTACCTGTTTCACCACTTCGAGCATTTTCTATTTGTTCAAGCTCGAAAAAATGCGCAAATTTTTTGACTTCAGCGCCTAGCTTCTCCAAAGGTTGGTAAATATTTTTCTCGATATTACCAATGGTATGCGACACACTTCTAGTGATACCAAAAAAGCATACACCAATCTTTATAGTCATTCTTTACTCTTGCCTTAACAAAGGCGAAATTTTTCGCGTTTAATCAATATGTAACCTAGAGGCCAGCAATCAGTTTAGCGGGCCTATAACTCGCTTGTGACTTTACAATTTTTTCTCGAGAAAACTTGAATGAACCAGTCTCTTCTATTACGAATGGGCTTTTCAAGAAACAGTAAACTCATCGTTGATATAGCAACTGTAGCTATTAGAAAGGTAATTAACCTAGCAGTCCAGTTGTCGCTAAAGGTACCCAAAAACATCATAGTGTTTAAGATAACCATCTGATAAACAAATAAGCCAAAGGATATGTCGTTTTTTGCAATTGCTTTTTCTAATCGCGTGAACCAAACAAAATTGGAAGGGGCTTTAAAGGCAATACTGATTATAAAAAAAGCTAAAACAGTAAACAGGATCGGATTAATATCATTTCTTCCCCATTTCAAACCTACTGCGCCTAAGATGAAAAAGAGAGATAGGTGGAGAAATAGCCAAGGGCTCGCATATTTTGTGAGCGTTTTCAACTTATCGTAATCGCGACTAAATATGTAACCCAAAAGAAAAAAGAATAGCCACGGTAGAAGTGTTAGAAAATGAATAATCTTTGTTAGTACATTGGGGCTAAAGTTGTTCATGTAGTGAAATGCCATATTAAACAACGCACAAGAAATTAATAAGTAGTATACGAAGTGGCTTTTGCCTTTCTTCACCCAATATGCATCTAGCTTTCTTAATAAGGGGACCCCTAAATAAAACTGAAGAATAACGGGAATTACCCAGAGGCTCCCATTCAAAACTCCAGTTCCGACATGACTCAGGAACTCTGGGTGATAAAAAAACACTACAGTAACCTGCCCTATACACCACGCGAAAAATTTGAGCCACTCATCCCCCGTCAAATCCACCATACCTAAGCTGAAAATAAGAACAATGCTGACACCAAATGCGGCCCATAACGGAGGGTAAACTCTTAAAACTCTCTTTACGAAAAACTCACTTAGCGTAGAACTGTTGGATGAGCTAAGCGAAATTAGGAAGCCGCTTATAAAGAACAAAATGGGCACACCTGGAACTAACCAAGTTAGTTTTGAAACGACATCTATATAAGTTTGAGGGGCTGTATCAAATTGCTTTGAATGCGAAAAAACAATTGAAAACGCAGCAAGATATCTTATCCATATAAAGTGGTTGGTTCTTGGTATATTGCTCACTAAATTTGTTTCCTAGTTATCTTGCCTTAATTATGATGAAGCCCAATGGTTTAGATTACTGCTAAAACAGCTTTTGACGTTTTATAAAACCTGTCTAAAACATCGCATCAATAGCTTGTCCGGGCGCAAATGGGATTCGTAAAAAAGGTGGTTTTGCTTCATCATTTCAAATCTATCATCATGGCGTTCAACAAGCCCTTTGACACGTTCGACACACTCTGTAGCCGAGCCGAATTCTTGAAAGTGAATGTTAGGCTTTAAACCTCTAACCGTGTTTTCATTTTGTTCACTAACGATTGCTTTGGACATTGCAATATATTCACCGAACTTCCACCCGATAGAGCCATGAAGCCCCGTTGAAGCTATACAAATGTCGTGTGATTTAACAGTATTGATATAATTCTTTTTACTTGTTAATTCAGTATTTTTTAGTACAAATTTTGGTTTCATTTTTAAAGCAAAGTCGGTGGCTATAAGCCCTCCAGTAAATTTATCCTTAAATGTTTCCTGCAACAATGCTATGCACTCAACTCTTTGTTTATTTATTTGTTCTCGTTGCAACCTTTGCTCTTCGGTAACAGTAAAAAAGCTATCTGTATTGGTGTCCCATAACCTAGCTAAAAATAATATTTTAGGGTTTTCTCTTAGAACTGGGCGAGAGTACAATGCTGATGTAGATACTTTATAATGGAGCTTACCTAAGAAATCGGCCTGCTTGATGAGTTCTTTTTTCCAGTCTTTCGTGTGATAAAAAAGTGCACATCGTTTAAATGCGAAACGGTCAAAACCGTCCGCATAAACTAAATAGTTTAGGCCGTATGGAAGCACATTTTTACTATAGTTAACTTGGTCACTATTTGGGTTAAAACTACGTTTAAATAAAAAATCACACCGTTCTAATGCCTCTGAATCTATTAAAGCACTGTCAGAAGTGTCAAAGCAGAGTTTTTTCCTCTCTAACTCAAGGTGCAATATATTGCCTTGTACGCTAAAGGGCGTTTTCGTTTTTCTTGCTTCTTTACTTACCCTCATGTCAACGTCAAGTACACCTTGGCGATGTAGCATAGTCAAGCCTGTATAAACTTGCTGAAGATGGTTAGAGTTGCTATCAGCATAAACAATGCACTTTGCATTTTTCACTCAGTTTGTCCTATGAATTGTAGAGTTGAAACAACAGGATAATGGTCACTTCCCATGTCATACCAAACCGATGTGCTGATAGGGGAAAGCCGCTTACTAGCAAGAATATGATCTATCCGCGGCGAGAGAAACCAACTCTTTCTCGTAGTACCATAGCCAAAGCCACTTTCATTAAACGCGTTTCTAAAGCCCCCCCAGTACTGCGTAAACTGCTGATTTCTATCGGTCAAATTAAAATCCCCCGCAATAACAGTAGCATCATCATCGCTCCATTTTTCTATCAGCGCTTTAACTAAGCCGAACTCTATCGCCTTTGTATCTTTGAAAAGCGCAACTTTTGATAGAAATCCTGCAAATGTATTGAAGCGATAGCCAAAATTAGAAATCGATGCAAAATGCACGTTTGCCAGCAAAACACCGTTTCCTCCCACGTTTATTTTGTGGAGAGAAACATATTGCCCCCAGCCTCCTAACGCTCGCCTATTTAAACTTTCTAACTGAGTAAGAGCATATTTAGATAAGACGCATAGTCGCTTCACACATTCTCCGTACAAGTTATATCGAGAAGAGTCTTTGAACATGTCGTAACTCCCTTCTTGCACAAACAATACATCTAAATTTTTTTGCTCAAAAAATTGATAGAGTTTTTCAGCATTAACTCTTTGGGCTACGTTAAACGATGCCACTTTGAATCTATGATTAATAATACCGTCTTCTTCTGATAAATTGTTGGCAATATTGACCTGAAACGAAGATGACATTACAAAAAAAACACAACCAGTAAGAAATAAATAAAGTCTTTTTTTATTAATAACAATTATGGCTGGAAGAAAAAGAAACAAGATTACATAGTCTGGGATAAAGTCGATAAAATAGAGTTGGTCTAACACTGGAAGCTGGAAGGCCAGCATCGAACACAAAATTACACCTATTATAAATATTAGTAGACTGGCGACTTTAAACGCGGAAAGAGCCATATCTTTTAACTTACTATAAATAGCTGGCTTCACTGACCATGAATCCGTTTATATTCATTATGCTTCACGCCGAACAACCCTACAATTGTGCCTACAGCGGAGCTCATTCGGAAAAGCCCGTCTACGTAGATACCTTTATTCATTGTAAATATAGATTTTAAAATCATAACTCCGCCTCTTAGCAACCTAATGATAGCCAGAATAAAGCATTTGAGAATTACTAAGGTTATTTTCTCTTCAAATAAATGCGATCTTGTATAACCAATCCCGGAGCGGAATCCTCTTTTGCAAAACCATTTAACGTTTGTTCGTGATGCTGGTAGTTCTTCAATAACAGGAGCGTCCGTGTAAACCGTGACAAAACCAGCTTTTCTAGCTCGAAGAGAAAAGTGATAATCGCTCGCTCCTGTCATGGCAAACCGGATATCAAAACAAGGGTGAAGTTTTTGAAAAACACGCTTGGTTAACAAAACATTATTAGTATAAAAAACCTTTAGGTGTTCGCCGTTAATGTAGTTTGGAGGGGGGTATAAAACCTTTGTTGCCCAATTTTGATTCAGCTTTTCATCAACAGAAATAACATGACTCGTAACGATATCTGCATTTGCTTCTTTACACGCGTTAAGCAGTGATTGAGCCCACGAATTTTGTTGAGGCCATTCATCGTCATCGATAAAGATTAGGTAATCTGAACTTTCACCTATTGCAAACTCGATACACTTATTTCTAGCAAACACAATACCAGGTTTATTTTCAACTTCGTAGACAACATTTATAGGACTATCGCTGTAGCGTTTCACCACATTTTCAGTTTCAGTATCTGCGGCGTTATCGACTACTAAGATTGATACATCTATATTTTCGTCTATCGTTTGCTTTTGAAGTCCATCAAGAAGCCTCGCTAACCATACGGGTCTTCTGCATGTTATTACAGATATTAATAATTTCTCCACTTTTTTAACCTCGATACTTGCCTGAGCTAAATAAAGACTCAATTTTTTTCAGAGGCCAGCTTATTTTCCACCAGATAGATTCATAAGCATTTAGAAAGTGGCGTTTAAAATAGACCTCTTCTTTTTTCACCGCATTTAAATGCTCGACTAGTACACTGGACAAAGAATGCAAATGAGCTTGGTACTCTTCTGAGGCTTTGACCACAGTGTTATGATCAACAACCGATTTACCTAATTCCAGATAAACGGTCATAGCCAAATTAACCAGTTTATCGTTTGGCACGTTGAGCGAGTGCTGGTTTTGAAGTTTTTTATCTATGAAACCTTGCGAAGCTGCACTATCTAATTCGCCTAACGAAAAAGTTTCAAAGATTTTCTTTGCACAAGTTTCCGGGTTGTTTAACAAATCTTCATATTTAAGAATCACTAAAGGCTCATCTAGCGAACCGAAGTAACTAGATAGTGTATAATTCAGCCAAAGGTGCATTGCTTTTTGTAAAGAGAAACCATCTCGTTTTTTCAATGAACCAAATACTTCCATAGGGTGTCGGAGCATTAGTATGAAGTTGGCAGAGACATTTAAGCCTTTGAATGTTTTGCGCCAAAATGGCAAAAGTAACGAAGTTCGAGGGTCTTTCATACCCCAAAGTGCTTTTCCGCGATAATCTTTCTCTATTATAAGTTTCGCTTCATCTTGGTAGGCTGACAAATGAGATTGTTGGTCTTTTGCTAGCGTTAAGGCGAGAGGGTGGTCCCAGGAAAACAAGCTTTCATCTAGAAGCCTGTCATTCATGTTTACCAAAAGTGAATTTTCAAAAAAGCCTTTTTCATTTACCCCTTCTTGAGGCGCAAATAGTGAGCTTCCCATAAAAACACCAAGTTCTGATAAAAGACCTGATATCGCCGAAGTCCCACTTCGGTGCATGCCGATGACAACAACCGTCTTTTGACTCATTTAGCAACTCCCTTTAGTAACTGCTTAACTCTCTTTAACCCTTTAATGAACGAAAAAGGTGTAACACTTAACATTAAGGAAGCAATAAGTAGGTCTAGGCGATATTTTTTTATGCCCCAGGCATCTAATAGACACCGTGCACAATTTCTGATTTCATTAATATAAAAAAAATTGTTTGCGTAATGAAGATAAACTTTAAACATAGCTTCAGAGCACCAGCTTTTTTCTACCGCGCTCAATGTTTCATCTTGCAATATTTTTTCAATACATACTTTGTCAGCTTTTAGCATCTTCTCTTCATTGAGAGAATAGTTCGCGCCATGTATCACATAAGTAGCCAAAACTTGTTTAACTACTGCAAAGTTCGTTACTTTTGCTAGTCGAAGCCAAACGTGCCGGTCATCTACGCCGTGTAACTCTCTACTCTCATCAAAGCCTCCTATCGCTAAAAGCAAGTCGCGTCTTGCCATGCCTGTACAACAAGAGATAAAGTTCTGCATTAATAAGGCTTTAAAGCAATCGCCTTCAAAACACGGATGACTTTCACTAAATTTTCCTTCTCTGTCGACTTCTATCCAACTATAAACAACGCCAATCTGAGCATTATCATTAAAGACTTTCATTTGCTCCGTGAGCTTTTCAGGTTTCCAAAGGTCATCTTGATCGCAAAAACCAATGATGTCGCCATCAGCATTCTCGATTCCAGTATTCCTTGCCGCTGCGACGCCACCATTCTGTTTATAGACATATTTTACTCTGTCTTCTTTTAGATATTTTTTAACTATTTTACTTGATAAATCCGTAGAACCGTCGTCAACCACGATGATTTCAAATTTGTTGTAGTTTTGTGCCAATAAGCTATTCAATGTTTTTTCAATGGTTGCTTCGCCATTAAACATCGCCACGATGACACTGGCTTTTAATTCATTCAATTTGTTTAATCTCTTAAAACTTAAATAGTAAGCAAAATTCTTATAAGGACGTAAAGAAAACCGAGGCTTGAAAGCGAAAGCAACAATATACGTTTAAGGTCTTTAGAAGTTAAAGACAGCGTAGTAAACTTACTCACTCGAAAGAACATGGCAGCGACCATCGCGACAAAAATATATACCACCATAATATAGCTTCTGCTTATGAAAAATGCCGTTACAGCATAACCAATTAAAGCTACAAGCAAATATTGGCTTAGATGCTTTTCTTTCTTAAGCAACTCCTCGTGCCCCTCTTTGGCATCTTGCAATTTCATTACGCTTAATAGCATTTGAAGCGCTATTAACATAAACATAGCCCACAATGTGTAACCAATAATGCCTAATTCCGACATAACTGTCACATAGGTGTTGTGAGCAACTTTAGAGTGGTATTCCAAGAAGCGTTCTTTTCCAAAACCAAACAATGGTCTATGTTTAAGCATTTGGATTCCTTCATACCAAGCAGTTAGACGCTGACTAGCACTTTCATCATCTTTACTTATCTTTCTGAAAGCCCCCATAGCAAGAAAAACCGCAGGAATACTAACCGAAGCCAAGATAATAGCTTTGACTTTACCGAACTTAATGTAAAACAAGCAGAAAAAAACGCTGAGCGCACCTAGCAAAGAGCCTCTACTTCCGGTCCAATAGATACCAAGGCAAAGAAAAAATACGGTCGCTAGAGCGAACAACTTAGTAAACAAGCTTTTACTGGACAGCAGAAAATAGACTGCCACAGGAATATTCATTACTAGGAACATCCCCATATCATTTGGGTCATTAAAATTACCGACGAACCTAGCTTGAATAGACTTCGCGCCCCCGTCGGAACGATACACCACAGTCTCAGCCCACCCCTGTCCTACAGGGCTTTGAATTTGACTATAAGCGTGATGCACCATTATGAGCGCGGCCGATAACGAAATAAAAAAGATAATATTTTGTCGTCTTACGGTAGTTAACAAACTGAAATATAAAATAAAAGGTATTATATTCGCATTAATCCACTCAATTAGTTTGCTTAAATCACTAAAATACCTATACGCTCGAATCTCCGACAGAAGCATTGAGAAAAGCAATAAAATAAGTATCGTACACTGTACGTTCCATACCTTGGGTTTGAGGCCAATTAGGTAGAACAAAAACGTTAAAATTAAAAATGTTCTTAAAAGTGGAAACTCTATGTCAAATAACGGCCACTCGTGGGGTCGAGCAAGCAGCAGCATGGTGTATACACAAAGTAGAAAGTAAGCGAAGCCCGCCTGCGATTGTCCATTCGCTGCCGAATTGTGAGACGTATTACCCTGCAAAACTTACCTCTTTATTCTTACCAAATAATCTGTTTTTAAGTAGTGAGACATATTTTGAAACCCTACCTAATAAAAACGCGGAAAAGCATTCATAGTAGGTAAAGCAGAAAACGGGCTTAGCGCATTCTGTGATGCTTTCTTTGTAGGATGGAGGCATGGAAAGTAAGAAGTCATATTTGTCTAGCTTTAGCTCGCGCGCTAGTTCAAGCTGATATCTATGTAGAAGCATTCCCGGAGACAGGTTAGGTTTAAACGATGTATCAACACCACTTTGATAAAAAACAAGATCATTACCTGATACCAACGAGTAGTTGATAGCAATAGATTTATTTTCTTTTTTTAATAAAACTAACGACAGACCATTTTTTTTGATCAATGCCTCTGCAAGCTTTAAATGGAATGAACAAAATTTATCATTATCAAAAATAGTTATTGGTTGACTCTTACGCCACCTCAAGTTGTGAAGTGATTTTAATTCGCCGAAGTAGCTGTCTAATTCCTCAACCGTATTGAGTACGTGGAAGCTAACCCCTAGTTTCTCTGCAGCTCTAGAATAACGAGCGGTTCTCTTTTCGAGTTTAGTGCTTTCCTCCTTCGCTCGAATGAAATAACGATTGCCTATAAATTGTTTAGTCTTAAAAAAACCACTATCTTGAAGTTGTCTAGCCAGGAAACTATCTTCAAAGCTGTTGCTTACTATTAGCTTCTTCAAACCAATTTGTATAAAGGCCTCTGTTAAAAATTGGCCAAATTTCGCTCCTAATGGAGATAGAAGTAAAACATCTAGCCCTTCACTACAAACCTCAGATGGTTCTGGTTCTCCAGAACCTAGAAACCGGAATACACCGGCAGGTTCATCACTTTTAGTATATAAAGGCAGCGAACCAACCAATTCCTTGCCCTCCCAAACAGTGACAACAGCCATAGTAGATATACTGCTAGAAAACGTAGTTACCCACGCATCAAGCCAGTCGAAACTCAGGAAAAGGTTCTTGTTGCACGCCCTTCTGTCAAGTGATTGCCAATGCTCTTTTAAACTCTTAAAGTCGGGTACTGTGCGGATTACTTTTAATTGCACGTTTTAATCGCCCTGTTGTCTCGAAAAAGACTTTACGCATGCAAAATCGCACTTCTCAATAGAAATATTCAACCAATGCTCTGTCTTTCCTTTTAACGCATTTTTTAAACGTGCAAATTTAAATAATTTGGGAGAACTGTACGTCGCCCCATCCATTTCATAGTTATATTTTAATAACCAAGTCTGACCGACGTTGTTTTTAGTGAGTAAAGTCTTGTACTCTTTATCATTACGTTCCGATAAAAGTCGATGCGTTTCAGGTATAACTGTATTTAGGTAGTAACTCGCTTTCCCATCGAGTAACCTTCCGCTATATAAAAACTTAAATTGACGTTGTTCAGCTTTATCGCTAACCAATTCACATACAGAGTCGAAGTTATAAACAGTAAAAATATTATCTGTAACGGCTAGCTCACAACGGGATTCTGCTTCGTGATGATTTTTAGTGTAGGCTGTTGTGTAAAGATTAACTGAAACTGAAGAGGCCGAAAGAAGAAGCACCATAGCGCTCATCAACGCGCGCTTATTAAAAGAAACAGAAGCTGACGGTTTAGTTTTTCCGACCTTTTTATTATGAAGACCTAATACTTCCTCTGAGCGCTCCAACCTTGCGCCAATATAAAACTGAATTAGGACAACAGGAATGTAAATATACCAACCGAAATTATTGTGGTCAGTCATTAGGGAGCTTTCCATGTTGGTGTAGTGCCCAATAAGAATAAGGCAAACTATTCTGACCCAGTTAGTTACTAAAGCGCCGAATAAGGCGACAGTTACGAAGATTAACGCACTTTTAACTGTCCGTAGATACAAATAGACATATAATGAACTGATGGCTAACGATACAATAATATATCTTAAACCGCTGCACCCCCTTGCAATTTCAAAAACGCCCGCAGGAATTGTAACAAACTCATTTTCTACAAAAACTGGAATCTCTGTAAAAGACATTATGAGCGTTACTACAAAAACAGAGAGGTCTTGAAAGAATGGAGCAAATGCCCCCCAAAAAGGATAAATTAATATCAGATATACGAGTGGGAAAATTAAAAACCAACTAAACTTGAATACTTGGAATACGACTACGATCAGCAGAGCCAACGAAAAAAACCAATATAGTAAGCTGATTTGTGAAAAGAGCGCAACTATGTAGATTGCGCCGACTAAACAACCAAAAATTAGCCAATAGCGATTAACCGAAGTACGTAATTCAAATTTTCCTGTCTGTGCGCATGTATACAGCAGGTAGACTATGATAAAGGGTACAAGATAGGCATGTGAATATGTACCGTCGTCAAAACCGTGCACCCAAAGTGTTCGCATCACATGGTAATTAACTACAGCCCACAGTAATGCAATAACTAAAGCGATGCTAAAGCTTTTTAAGTTACTCCTTGCCAACATACTACCCTGTCCCTTTTTTATAACTGGAAACTATCTTCCTTTTCCAAACAACACAATTTCAACGGTTCTTATCAAAATCAGTATATCTAATAACAGACTCTGGTGCTTCACGTAATAAAGATCAAACTTCAACTTTTCCATTGAGTCTTCAACGCTAGCGCCATAGGGGTAATTGAGCTGAGCCCACCCTGCTAGGCCAGGTTTGACATTGTGCCGTTGATTGTAATAAGGCACTTCGCGAACTAGTTGCTCAACAAACTGAGGCCTTTCTGGACGGGGGCCGATGAATGACATTTCGCCCTTGAAAACGTTAAGCAATTGAGGAAGTTCATCTATTCGATACTTTCGAATGAAATGACCTATTCTAGTGACTCTATCATCGTTTTTACTCGCCCACTTAGCACCATCTTTTTCTGCGTCGGGGCGCATACTTCTAAATTTAAGTATCTTGAAAAGTTGTCCATTAAGACCAACCCGCTCTTGCTTATAGAGTACGGATACTCCAGTCCGGCGACCATCGTCAAGATAAATAATGATTGCAGTAGCAAGCATTACAGGCCATACAAAGAAAAATATGATGAAAGCTAGAATTGCATTAACTGAATAGTCTAAAGCGTCCCTCAAGTAGTTTTGGCTTTTAAAACCGTTGGAGTAAATGACCCAGCTAGGATACATGAGGTTCACAACTATCTGGCCAGTCTCTCGCTCCATAAAATCGAGCAACTCAGTTACTTCAATGCCTCGTAACCGGCAATCAAAAAGCACTTCAACAGGCAAAGTACCGCGGCGCTGATCACACGCTATAACAATTTCTTCAATATCGTTATCCGCTATGAACTTTTGAAAACTCTCGTCCACTTTTACATGGATAATCTTTTCTTTATGTATCCCATCTTCTCTATTATCCCCCGGAATAGGGATAAAACCTACGAGTTCGAAACCTATGCGATCGACATCGCGACGCATTCTTTTTTCGATGATAGATGCACGCTCACCCGCGCCCAATACTATGATCCTAACTTTACCCAGACCAAGTAACCCTAGTCGGTTTGTAAAGTACCTAAACACAACAAGTGTTATGATAATGGCGCAAACTGAAGCGGGTAGAAAATAGCCATCCATAAGTAAGTCATCAAACAAGACTCGACTGACAACTTCAACTAAAAAGTAGCTTAGTCCTACACTAACGAAAATTCGGCGTATTATTCCTCTAAACGTTTCACGAAGCTTAGCCTCGTAAAGACCTACAGATAAAGAACATAACAAAATTGACACTGTCAATAAGCCGGTATTAACTAAAAGTTTCTCTACAGGAACTTCAAAAGATAGACCTATCTGCGTCAATATGAAGTGGGAAATGTACCCAATATAAGCAATGAGCAACGCTTCCGTTATAACTAAAATATTTGAGCGTTTATTCTGATTTCGCTTGTTAACTGCCACCCCTGGCCTCCCAAAACTACTTTATCTTACGTATCATAAAGGGATTTTTTCTAATAGACTAGAATTGTTATTGGCATTATAGTGATAATTACCGTAGGGTACTCGCCACAACGTGAAAATTTAACCATTTGAGTGTAGGATGATCTCTTATGAACCGCTTCTGCTCGTTACGAAACGCAACAGTCTGCATAATCATTTCTTTAATCACTGGATGTAATAGTTCCTCTTCGTTACCAGAAGCGACAACACGACCTTCCCTCACTACAGACGTTAATGACTATCAATATCTTATCGGTCCAGGGGATTCACTAACAATCTTTGTTTGGCGGAACCCTGAAGTTTCCGGTCAATTCATTGTTAGACCTGACGGAAAGGTAACCACATCGTTGGTTGAAGATATTGATGTAGCTGGTCGAACGCCAACTATGCTTGCAAGAGAGATTGAAGAACAACTTTCGGTTTATATAAATAATCCGAGAGTCACAGTTAGCGTCAATAGTTTTTCAGGGCCCTTGAGCGAGCAAGTAAGAGTAATTGGAGAGGCGACTAATCCCAGCGCAGTTAACTATACTGAGCACATGACATTATTGGACCTTATGATTGCCGTGGGTGGTTTGACTGAATTCGCCGATGGAAATAATGCCAAATTAGTTAGGGTCGAGAATAACAAAAAGGCTACGTATTCTTTAAATATCGACGATTTAATTAGAGATGGAGATATAACAAAGAATATCGATATACTTCCGGGAGACGTCATAATCATACCAGAAGCTTGGTTTTAGTTCTTAGCAGTACACGGAACATTTAAATGCAGGATTTACAACAAACCTTAATTCAATTATTGGATTTAGTTAAGGGTATTTGGATTAAAAAGCGCTATGTGATTATTGCGTCATGGTTAATTTGCCCAATTGGTTTTTTTATAGTAGCTACCCTTCCCGATCAATACAATTCTGATGCAAAAGTATACGTAGATACTCGTTCAGTGCTCCAACCTCTCCTGCGGGGCTTGGCTATACAATCTAACCCTGATGAGGAAGTTAGGATGATGGCCAGAACTCTTTTGAGTCGAACCAACGTTGAAATTATCGCTAGGGAAAGTGATCTAGATATTACTACAAATAGCGACAGGGAATTCGAAGACTTAGTTACACAGTTATCTTCTTCAATAGACCTTAAATCAGCTGGTAAAACAAATATTTATAACATCTCTTTTTCGCATAAAGACCCCGTCGTAGCACAGAGGGTTGTACAAGAAACTTTGGATCTGTTTGTTGAAGGTTCCTTAGGGAACAACAGGCGAGATACAGATACCGCTGGGCGCTTTCTTGAAGAACAGATTGCAGAATATGAGAACCGTCTAACCGAGGCAGAGCAACGTTTAGCTCAATTCAAACGACAATATAATAATATCTTGCCAATGTCAGGCACCTACTACAGTAGCCTTCAAAACCTTAATGCAGAACTTGAACTTACTAGGCTAAGTATTAAACAGACGCAGCAACAGGTAGACACGCTTCGCTCCCAAATAAAGAAGTCTTCGGCGTCGGATAGCTTCTCTGTTTCTAGTGAAGAAGAATCCAGTTTAAAAACTCGATATGATGACAGGATTAGAAACCTCGAGGAAGAGCTAGACAAACTACAATTACGCTTTACTGATAAGCACCCTGACGTAGTAGAGGCTAGACAGCTACTACAAAGCTTAGAAGACTATCGCAAGAAAGAAATAGACGCATTTTTAGCTTCTGTTGATGAAGAAGACCAGCTTCCACTTAATGAGCTTACTCAGGAAATTCGTCTAGAAATGAGTAAGTTACAAGGTGAAGTGGCGTCTTTAAAAGTAAAAGAGTCAGATTTGGAAACTAAGATTGCGGAATTTGAATCGAAAGTTGATTTAATTCCTCAGATTGAAGCGGAGTCTACCGCTTTAAACAGAGATTACGGTATAACTAAAAAGAAATATGAAGAATTACTTTCTCGTAGGGAGTCCGCGGACCTATCAAGACGCGCCGAAGTGTCATCTGAAGAGTTGCAGTTCAGAATAATTGAGCCTCCCTTAGTAGCAAATACCCCCTCTGGTCCTAATAGACTAATTCTATATACGGCTGTTCTACTGGTCGGTTTTGGTACAGGTGTTGGGCTTGCACTATTGTTAAGTCAGTTATCACCAATTTTGATTCGGCCCAAACAGTTATCATCTCTTTCTGAATATCCGATATGGGGTACAGTGAGTCATCTCGACATAGAACAAATTAAGAAAAAGAACAGAACTAGAGTTTTTATCTTTGCGTGTTCTTGTATGGTACTACTTGGCTTTTACTGCATACTTGTAGCCGCTGAAACAATGAACGTAAACTTGGTCACGAGGTATTTATAATGTCCAATACGATAGAAAAAGCGTTGTTGAAGAAAAAGCATGCTAGTCAAAACCAAAATCAATCATCGACAAATGATAAAGACAGTGAGCCAACTTCTACGGCACCTTCCGAACTAGGGGTAGAAATCAAAACTCGTACGAACAACTCTTCAAGCGCTTCATCTAATGACATATTCGAAATTGACTTGCAAAGATTAAGTGCTAATGGACATATCTCTGTGTCAGGCGAGCGTAAGCAAATAAACGAAGAGTACAGAGAAATAAAAAGGAAGTTATTGGCAAACGCTTTCGGTAACTTAGCTAAAACACTGCATAACCCAAATATTATAATGGTTTCAAGCAGCAGGCCTTCTGAAGGAAAAACGTTTACGGCTACTAATTTGGCGTTAAGCATTGCTGCGGAGCAGGACAAGACTGTGTTGCTAGTAGATGCCGATGTACTTAAACCTAATGTTTTAAACACTTTGGGACTTGAACGACGCAAGGGACTAATGGAGTACCTTGTTGGAGATGTTGACGATATCTCTGATGTACTTTACGGTACTAATATAGGTAAGCTGAAGATAATTCCCGCAGGACGATCACATCACTTATCGACTGAGATGTTAGCTAGTAAGAAAATGCATGATACTGTAAATGAGTTCGCAAATAGGTATCCCGATAGAGTGGTAATTTTCGATACACCACCGTTAATAGGAATAAATGAGAGTGCAATTTTGGCCAACTTTGCTGGACAAGCGGTTGTTGTAGTTGAAGAGGGTCGCGCTAAAGTAAGTGATATTAAAATGGCAGTTGAAAGACTGAACCCTGAAATGGCAATAGGTTTCGTTGTAAACAAGTCAGTTCATCACGACACAGATGGAAGTGGATATTATGGGTACTACTACTCAGAGCGCAGTGATTAACCGTAATTTTATGCTTAAACGGCGAGTAATCAAACTATCTATCATTGCTTTCTCTATTGCAACAAGCTTCTCCTCGCAGGCTAAGTTAGAAGTAAGCGCTTTAGCTTCAGCCGACACAACTCATCAGAACGTGAAAACTGAAGATAATGGCACTCGCTCTCTCACCACGTTAACGATAGCACCTCAAGTGAATGCAGTATACCAAACACGAACATTCCAAGGCCTTTGGTCCGGTACCTATACTCATCTAGAACGCGACAATGACGACACTAGTCAGCGCCAAAATTATGGAGAATACAACTATTCAGCGCAGTGGGTACCTTTCAGAGACTTGTTGATACTTCAAGCTACTGGTGCACTTACATACCAGAACACAAATTCTGCAAACTTTTTGGTTAGTGATTTTATTGCAAACTCTGACAGTTTAGCAAAAACTCGCTCTAACAGGCTTTCGTCTACGCTGACTATTGACCAAGGCGACTGGATAAGAGGGCAAGGCACTGCCTCATACTCTGACACAGCGTCTGAACGGTCTTTAACTAACAACAACGCTTTAAACAATGACAGCTATCAGCTTACTGGTAACTTAATCAATGGCGATGAAGCTAAGTACATCATCTGGTCAGTGAAGGGCACTTACCAAAATACCGAGCGTGGCCAGACGAACAGTGGTGATTTTGAGTCTAGAACCGGTGATGGTTATATAGACACTCGAATCTACGGGAAATGGGCTTTCCGTTTAACCGCGATGCACGAGGCAAACCAAATATCTAATAGAGACGATACCAATAGCTTAGTTAGAGAATTTAACTCTTATGGTGCAGGTTTAACTTATCGACAGGCTGAAAACCGTTATATCTCGATAACAGCAAATAAAAGCGACTCAGATATCGAAGACGATGATGGTGAAACATTCGTAGGTGTCGATTTGCAGTGGGCCTTAAGTACCCGTACTCGCATCGCTGCCACATACGGACGTCGTTTTTACGGGGAATCGGCTTCAGCAACAATCGGCTATAACTCCAAGTACCTTCGAACGTCGTTTAGTTATTCAGAGAATGTTACAAATACTTCCCGACTTCTAGCAGATCCAGAAAATTTGGGGGTATTTGTGTGTCCTACAGCCTCGCTATCCATAGCCGACTGTTTTCAGCCTAATAGCTTGAGCTATAGCCTCAGCGCTGGTGAGCAGTTGGTTCAGCTTACGTCTCAAAATTTAGAGTTCGACGACAATATTATTTTACGAAAAAGTGCAAACTTTCAAGCTGGATACGACTTTTCGAGAATTACCCTCGCTTTTTCCTGGCGCTATTCTGAAGACGACTACTTAGATGAAGATAGGCTAAGACGCACCTACTCTTTCGGTTCAAGCTTAGCGTACAAGGTTGGTAGTTACACAAGCATAACAAGCAGCATTAATTACGCTAACATTACTGGTCAAGGAGCAGAAGGTACATTCACGGGCGAAAGCGATAACTGGAACGCATCCATAGGTTTAGAAAGAGAGTTCGGTCGTCGGATGAAGGTAAATGTTGATGCTAAATATCTCAAACAAGACGGAGATTTAAACGCTGGTAGTCGTTTCGGAAGCAATTATACCGATCGTCGCTTAAGTGCTTCTATCACTTATACATTCGACTAACCGTTTAATATTAGTGCACAAGTAAATTACTCGCTATACACAAAGGTAGCATAGCTCTATTTAAACTTAAAAGCGCCTCTAAGAGGCGCTTTTAAGTTTTACTCAATGTTATTGCAATATCGAACTTAAACATCACTCTTTCTTATCATCACTCTTAAGCCGCACATACGTCTTAAACTTCTTCTTCATAAGCTTATCTACGTACTGCGTCATTTTCACTTTTTGTGAAATGGCGTCATCTAAGGCATCGACTAACTCAGCCAGCATATCCAAATAATATTTGGTGTCGCGAATAACGTTGCCTTTCGGCGTCATAATCGTTTGGCTTTCGGGGTGGTCGGCAAAGCCCATATGTTCGGTCACTTCCGCACCCGTTTTATCCGGCTCAAACATTTCGGCTTTTACTTCTTCAATAACCTCGTTTACCGCATCAGCATCGAAGCTCTCTAGTTCTTCTAAAAAGCCATAAAGCATTACCCTGTCCATTAGGGTGTTAATTTTACGAGGTATGCCACGAGAGAACATATGAATGCGTTCTAACGCTTCATCACTAAATAGTGCAGACCCGTTCCAACCAGCGTGATGCAAACGGTATTCGATATATTCTTTACACTCTTCCAACGAAAGCGGCGCTAAGTGACAAGACGCCACAATACGCTGCCTAAACTGCTCCATATTAGGCGCACGCAGGATAGGCTGTAGTTCTTCCTGGCCAAGTAAAAAGCTTTGGATAAGCGGCTTGCCGTTTAGCTGAAAGTTACTCAGCATTCTAAGCTCTTCGATGGTCTCAAGCGGCAGATTTTGGGCTTCATCTACAAGTAATAAAGCACGGCGCCCCGCTTTATTTAAGTCGTACAAGAAAATTTCTAGCGCTTTTAAAATATCTGCTTTTGAACGTCCCTCAGTAGGGATATCAAATTTTGACGCGACCATTTTTACTAGTTCGTCTGGCGAAAGCTTTGGCGTAACTATTTGCGCTGCCGCAATATCGTCTTCAATTTCTTCAAGCAGGCTATTTGCTACGGTGGTTTTACCCGTTCCAATTCCACCGGTAATAACAATAAACCCCTCGGCCTGAGACAGGCCATATTGCAGATACGACATGGCGCGCTTGTGCCATTTACTTGCAAAGAAAAATTCAGGGTCTGGGGTTAACTGAAACGGTTTCGAGTTAAGTCCATAGTAACTTTCGTACATACTATTTGCCGTTATTCCATTAGAAATGTGTGTTCAAAACCAAGGCTTAAAGTTGGTCAAGGCTAGCGCGTTATGCTTTACCTATGCTTTTAATCCATATGGTAACCAACAACGCGCCGTTATCGAAGTATTATCTTTATAGCTTCCACTAAAGGCTTATCGCAGTTTGTTTTCAGTAATGCGCTCAATGATACCCGTAGTCGATACACCATCTTCAAACGTTAGTACTTTTACCTCTCCACCATTTGCCTGAACGTCAGTGCCACCTGCAATCTCTTCAATTTTGTAGTCGCCGCCTTTTACAAGTACATCTGGCAGTAATCGGGCAATAACTCGCTGAGGCGTATCTTCTTCAAAGGGTACAACCCAATCGACCGCGCTTAACCCTGCTAATACAGCCATACGTCGGCTAACGTTATTCACAGGGCGGCCTGGTCCTTTTAATTTGGTCACAGACGCATCTGTGTTAACAGCAACAATTAGACGGTCACCAAGCTGTGCCGCTTCTTCGAGATAAGCAACATGACCGGAGTGCAAAATGTCAAAACAACCATTGGTCATAACTATCCGCTCTCCTCGGGCTTTGGCAGCTTGAAGCGCTATTTCTAGCTGGTCTTCCGTCATGACGCCGCCATCAAGATGAACAGACTGCTCACCTAACGCTAATGCAAGTTCGGTGTTGGTTACCGTAGACGTACCTAATTTACCTACGACAACGCTGGCCGCTAAATTTGCAAGCACACAAGCAGCTTGAAGTGGCAAGTTACAGGCTATAGCTACCGCTAAAGTTGATACTACGGTATCCCCTGCCCCGGTTACGTCATAGACCTCTTTCGCTTTTGCTGGCAAATGAAATTCGGTGTTGTCACCGTCAAACAATGTCATGCCGTCTTCTGAACGCGTAACAAGAAGAGCACTTAAATTCAGCGATTCTTTTAGTGACAGCGCTTTTTCCACCAGCACTTGTTCACTACCTATCTCGCCCACAATGCCGCGAAGCTCATCCATATTAGGTGTAACTAATGTGGCACCAGCGTATTTACCAAAATCCCTGCCCTTGGGATCTACTACCACACGCTTATTCTTGCTGCGTGCTTTTTCTATAAGAGCTTGTGGGTTGCTTAAACAACCTTTTGCGTAGTCGCTTAGAATAACAACGTCAGCATTGTCTAGCGCTCTATCGAAAGCTAATTCCAATGCCGATTTGTCTGCCTTCTCAAAACTCTTCTCAAAATCTAAGCGCAGAAGCTGTTGATTTCTGCTCATTACTCGAAGCTTTGTAATAGTATCGAAGCCATCAACTTCGAAGAACTCACAGCGAATGTCGTGAGTTTCTAATCGCTCTTTTAATATGTTGGCGTTTTCGTCTTTACCGCACATTCCCAGCAAGGTTACCTCAGCCCCAAGAGTTGCTACGTTTACTGCAACGTTTGCGGCGCCACCAGCTCGGTCTTCAGAACTATTAACGTTCACCACTGGCACGGGCGCCTCAGGTGATATACGCCCTGTACCACCGCTCCAATAACGGTCTAACATTAGGTCGCCAACAATAAGCACTTTTGCTTTACTAAAATCTGGTAATATCATGCTAAGAGTAACTTTTTAGACATTGAGTACATTGGCACAGAGTATAACAGCCAAGACAGGCAATACCCACCAACCAAACGTAAATCCCTCTTGGTATCTTTATATGGTGGAGAACAAGCTCGGACAGATTTATACGGGTATTACTACCGACCCTAAACGTCGAATAGCTCAGCATAGGGGGCTACTAAAAGGCGGCGCAAAGGCGCTTAAAGGTAAGTCTCCGTTAATCTTGAGGGCTGTATTTGAAGTTGCCGACAAAGCTCAGGCAGCAAAACTCGAACATGCGGTTAAACAAATGAGCCGCCCTCAAAAAAACGGCATCATTCAAAAAAAGCAGCTCAATGGTTTGTCATGTATAAAATCAGCGTTTGAAGAATAAGAGTTTGGCTACAGCATTGTCACCAAACACCATCTAATTAGAGCGCTAAAGGTTTAGCATTTTGAAAGCTAGGTTTGTGAAAGCCCACTATATGCTTAATTAGCCACCTAGAACTCCATTAATGATCATAGCGTTACCGATGCTCAACGTAAAACCTAAAGCAGCAACACCTACATTGTGTTGATGGTCCACTTCTTGTCGAAAATTCATACCAAAAAGAATGATTTTTTTATTCACTAGAACCAATAAATGAAGCGCGATAGCCAAACCCACACTCACAATCAACCATCCCGTTACGTTACTTACATAGCCAGATGGATTGTAGATAAGTAAGTTCTTTGCCGCTGAAACAATCATAGCCGTACCAAGCAGGTTGCCGCTATGCTCGATAGCGAGCGCTAACTGCCCTTTCTCAAGCGCTCCTTGAAATGAGTCATTTTGATTATCACGCGCATATCTGAACTCTAAAATTCGTGTCATAACAAGCAGCATAGTTAGCACCACGGTAAAGCCCGTGACTATGGCAATCAGCGCATTCATGTCGCTGCCATCAACCCATATCATAATATTACGCAGCACTATTGCACTGGCGACCAAGCTCGCAGCATCAACAAGTGCCACACTCACGCTTCGTTCGGCAATCATTGTGTGGGTGTCTAGTTTATTAAGTACTAGCTTGTCGTGAGCAAAGCGCCCAAATTTCACTAAAATAATACCCACTATGCCAAAGGTAACCATACCAATGGCTGCTTCTTGGTAGCCCACGCCTATATGCCGGCCTACTACTGAACTTAATACAATACACAGAGACAACATGCCTCCAGCAATGCTAATCCCAAACGCAAAGTTATCTTTAACACCAAGTTCTTCAGTTACTGAGTACTTTCTAAATGCACCAGTCAGCCATTTCATAATCATCAGTAGCACTAACGCTATTGCCACATCCATGGCAAGGTAAATCAAAAGTTCCTGCGTTAGAGGTACTAGTTTTAGTAAGGCTTCCACGTTATCTTTGCTCCTTGAACATACGAAGTTCTATGCTGGTTGTCCCTAGAAATTAAAATCGTTGAAGTAATCACGATAAGGGAAATAGCATCCATCCTTGCTAAATGGGTACAAGGATGACAGCGAACTTGTTCAGATTTATTTTAATAAATGCCTGCAGAAGTCACTGCCATTATCCAAGGCAGCAAAAAAAAACAGGCAACGAATACTTTTAGTAAAACCGTGAGTATTCATTATTTTACACGATTGATTTCTCTTGAGACGCGAGCATTATGCCAATAGACAACGAAAATAGCATGACAAACCTAGAGCAAGCCGACAAATTATGGCAGCAGTTGCTAGATTCACCTGCCTTAACCGAAACCGATCGAGTCATTGTAGAAAACCATCGCGAAGCACTTTTAAGCGCTTTTGCTCGCTCCACTTTCCTAGCTGAAACATTGATACAAAAGCCTGCGTTTATCTCCAGAGTTGTTGAGCCTTTGTTTAATTTAACTGATTCTGACTCAACTATTACTTACTTCAGCACTGCTTTAAAAGCAAAGCTAGAATCACTAAAAAGCGAAGATGAGTTATTGAAGGAACTTCGCGAATACCGCAATCAAGAAATGGCGCGTATCACTTTCTTAGATGTGCTCAACAAACAGAATATAGAAGCTTCGCTTGCACAAGTCTCGGCATTGGCAGATGCTATGATAACTAGCGCTTACCATTGGATTTACCAGCACTTAGCTCACCGATATGGAACGCCAAAAAGCAACAATCAAGATATGCACATGTACATTCTTGGGATGGGCAAGCTGGGTGGGCGAGAACTCAACTTTTCGTCAGACATTGACTTGATATTCGCTTACCCAGAAAAAGGCGAAACTAGCGGCGGCAAGAAAGCCTTGGAGCACCAGCAGTTTTTCACCAAGCTGGCTCAAAAGCTTATTCAAGCACTAAATAAAGTTACTAACGATGGGCAAGTATATCGCGTTGATATGCGCTTACGTCCGTTTGGAGATTCCGGTCCCCTTGTAATGCATTTCGCTGCCTTAGAGGACTATTACCAAGACCAAGGCAGGCACTGGGAACGCTTCGCCATGATCAAAGCGCGGGTTATCAATGATGACCAATCAGATGATGTAAAATGGCTGAACAGTATTTTGCAGCCATTTACGTTTAGACGTTACTTAGATTTCACTACTCTTGATGCGCTGCGCAATATGAAAAAGCTTATCGCTACCGAAATTCGCAGGCGACGTTTAAGCAACAATATTAAACTGGGTGCTGGCGGTATTCGAGAAGTTGAGTTTTTTGCCCAAAGTTTTCAGCTTATACACGGTGGTCGTGAGCCTGCTCTGCAAAGTAAGTCTTTACTTCGCACTTTAGATGCTTTGAGCGAATTGGATATTGTAGAAAGCGACGTAACAAAGCAGCTTAAGCAAGACTATTTGTTCTTGCGAAAAGTAGAGCACACGTTACAACAAAGCCAAGACCGCCAAACTCAAACACTGCCCAACGAGCCGTGGCAACAAAATGCGCTGATTGATGTTATGGGTTTTGCTAGCTATAGCGACTTTTTAACCCATTTAGACGGCACAATGGCGCGTATTCACAGTCACTTTAATGAACTAGTTGAAGAGTCTCATGACTCGCACTCGGAAGAAGATCAGTTGTTTATTGCTTGTCAGGATGCATGGCGTCTTTCGTTACAAGAAGATGAGTTTACTGAAACCTTCAGTGCTTACCTATCATCCAAGGATATTAATGACATCTTCTCAATCCTTGTAGCTTTCAAAGAAAAACAACGAAATTACCGTATAGGTCAAAAAGGCGAGGACACACTAAATAAGTTGCTGCCTGAAATTTTGTATGTGCTAATTAATCAGCACCCCAATCACACGGCGCAAGTGTTAAGCCGTTTGCTTGGCGTGATCGAAGCCATTACGGGGCGCACAACCTATTTAGATTTATTGTTAGAAAACCCTGATGTACTCAAACAGCTGGTAAGACTTTGCGAGAGAAGTGACTGGATAGCGCAAGAAATCAGGCGATTTCCGCTTTTATTAGATGAGCTACTTACCCCACTCTATTTAGGACAGCAAAACACAGACATCAAAACCAGTAAACAGGAATACCAGCTCGAGCTGCGCGAGACTATGTTGCGTATAGAGCAAGATGACGTGGAAATGTTGATGGATGGTCTTAGACAGTTCAAACTTTGCCAGCAGCTTCGTATCGCAGCCAGCGACATCAGTGAATCCCTGCCCATCAACAATGTAAGCGATAAACTAACCGTTCTAGCAGAAGTCATTTTAGAGCATGTCGTTAACGCGGCATGGATGCAAATGCGACAGCGCTTCGGCGCTCCTTCTCATCTTGAGGGTAATGACAAAGGCTTTGCCGTTATCGGTTACGGTAAATTGGGTGGCTATGAGCTAGGATATGGATCGGATTTAGACTTAGTTTTTATACACAATGCGCCCCGTTCAAGCAGCACCGACGGCAAAAAATCAATTGAAGCACAACAGTTTTATATTAAGTTGGCCCAACGGATTATGCATCTCCTTAATACTAAAACACTGTTTGGTCAGCTGTACGAAACTGACTTGCGCTTGCGCCCTTCTGGTAACGCGGGGCTATTGTGCTGTCACATAAACGGTTTCGAAAAATATCAAGTTGAGGAAGCTTGGACATGGGAACACCAGGCACTGGTAAGAGCAAGAGCTATCTGCGGCGACGCATCGCTTTTGGATAACTTTGCACAGGTAAGACATTCAATTCTCAGTCAATCTAGAGATACCCAAACACTGTCACAAGATGTCTGCAAAATGCGCATAAAAATGCGTGAGCACCTGCTGGCTAAAAATAATGAAAAAGTAGATTTGAAGCAATGTGAAGGCGGTATTACCGACATTGAATTTATTGCTCAATACCTTGTATTAGCAAACGCTTGTACTGTGAAAGCAATGACGAAGTATCCAGATAACCTTAGAATTTTCGATGTTGCAGCCAGCGCGGACATCATTGATACGCCAACAGCACAAAAACTTCAAAAGGCCTACTTAAGGCTTCGTGAGCAATATCATCACCTTACCCTGGCGGACACCAAGTACGCTGATCAAAGTGAAGAGCTAGATATTATACGCGAGCAAGTTAGGCAACACTGGGATACATTATTTGGTAGGTTCAATGAGTGAGCCTATAAACGCGCTACCCGCGAACTCGACGGCATTTATTTTTAAGAAAATCTGTTTCTTCTGCCGTTACAACTAAAGAGCGCTGCTCAGCACACAGGTAAGCTGTGACTTCACCTTCAAAACTGCTGTCAATGGCGCTTGCAATTTTAGCTAATGAGCCAGCTACCGTGTTATCCAGTTGAAATTGATGTTTAATGACAAAGTCTTGTTCAAGGTTCCAAATCAGCTGCATACCTTCCGCTTGAGCATACTGTGAAATAGCCTCGCGAAGGGTGTTGCCTTCTTCGAAGGTGCGATATTTGTGCTCGCCAGTCCAGTTCTTTTCAACAGGACGTGTTTGACTGGACATCTTTGCTAACTTGCTGTCTAGATTAGGATCTACACCGGCAATATCGAGCACGAAATCGCCCTGCTCATCTTCTAGTGGGTCCGTTGAAGACATACGAAAGTCGCGATAGAACTCGCTGAGCCCTTTTGATACTGATTTCTCTTCTTTTTGTGACGCGGGTGTAGGTGAATCTTCTTGCGTCTGAAGCATATAAATTAGTACGCCTGCAGCAATAACAAGCACTACCGCGATGCCAATTTGCTTTGCCCAAAATGAAGAGCTTGAATAACTCGTCTGTCCCATAACCTACCAAACTGTGACTACACCTAAACTCGAACTAAGCTGATTTATCTCTGCTCGAATCTATCCTAATTGCTATACTTTAGCCGAACCTGCTCTAAATTGCCTTTATCCTATTTATCTATTTTTATAAGAGCAAACTGGTTGTGACCAATCACGGTATACACAATGATTATGCTCTTTGGTCACGTGCTGCCGTTTATAAAGGCCCATCTTCTGCGAGTTGCTGGCAGATCGGCCGCTCTAATCATAGTTAACCGCTGTACACCCTTTCCGCTAGAGTGACTTTCAAATTGGCGTTTACAATGATTTATAAAGCGATTCTGGATTACTCTCAGGGCGCGTCTTGAAACGCTTGTGCATCCATAAGTAGCTCTCTGGCTGCTCTTTCACAGCGCTATCAACGTGCTGATTTAAAAGTGTTAAAGCCTCAGCGTCTTCCATTGCGCCAAGTTCAGAAAGTGGTGGAAATATCTTTATTTTATAGCCACGTGTAGTGTATTGAGACGTGATGATCATAGGCTCGGAATTGGTTCGCCTAATAAACATTAGCGTTGCCGTTGTCGTAGCTGTCTCTTTCACGCCACCAAACGGCACAAAAATGCTCTGTCTGGGGCCATAATCTTGGTCGGGCAGATACAGACATAGCTCTTTATCATCAAGTGCTGCGATAAGTGCCTTAGCATTGCGTTTATCAATCATGTACTTATTAGAGCGATTGCGTCCGTGATACTGAAGATAATCTACCAGCGGGTTGTTGTGTTTTCTGTAAAAGGCAATACTTGGATGGTAAAAGCCAATGCCGCGACACGCAAACTCTAGGTTCATATTGTGTAACGCCATACCAAAAACGCCCTTGCCTTTAGCTAGAGCTGCTTCCACGTGCTCGGTGCCTTCGATTTCAATAGCTCGCTTAACTCGCCAGTCAGGCCACCACCAACCCATGGCAGTTTCGAACAGTGCCATACCCGTTCTGCGTATGTTTTCTTTGTAAAGTGCCTCAATTTCACTTTCTGACAATGACGGGTTCCAAAGCTGTAAGTTTCGCTTGGCAACTTTCGCCCGCTTAGGAACTACTAACGCGATCAACTTTCCCGCGCCGCCTCCTATGATGCGGATAACAGGTAAAGGTAGCCAAGTAATTGCATATAAGATAAAAACGCCCAACCAAACGGGCCAAAATTTAGGGCCAAGAAATGCCAATTTAAACTTAGGAGCTTTAATTGCCGCCGCCAATGTATCTTTCCTAGTAAGTGAAGTGGGCGGCATTGTAGCAGAAGGTTTTTAGATGGGCTAATTGGGTAAGTTGATCAACAGGATGATTGGGGTAAAAGGCGTGAGGACAAACATAAGGCAGGCAGTGACGGGATTACATTATCCGCTAAACATCACCACCTAGCCTTTGGGTCTGCACGACCGTTTGTTATCTTGCTGTGGCAAAAATGAAAGGAACTGTAACTCAGTACTCTTTGTCTATCTGCTTTAGTTTCTTTTCAAAAGATTCGTACTGCTCTTTTGAATCATAATCAAAGTGATACTGATTATGAAAACCAAACTGAAGCTTTACGTTAACGTCTTCGATGTACAGCGTGTACCCGTCGTGGTCAGTAAACGCTGTTATTCCGTTAAGCTTATACTGTTCGTTCTCTTTTGCCCCATGTTGGCGAATCTTATCGAATACTTGGAGTAAGAACTTGCTGTCTAATTCGTTTTTCATCGTAAATCCATAGTTGTGAATTTACTTATTTTTACATCAGCAAACGGGTTTTGGATTTAAAATACTAAAGATCAATTGAAGTTGTATCTGAAACCAACGTTAAGCATATTTGTAGAAAAGCTGTCTTCACCGCTCATGTGAACATATTCTAAGCGAATCATAGATCTGATGCCGACATAATAGTCAAACCCTAAACCAGCGATCCCAGCTGCAATGCTTTTAGAAGCTCGGCATTGCGTAACTACACCAGCGTCAGAACATTCTGAAGAAAGATCTACATCTACTTTAGCAACACCTAGTTTGTAGAACAACTCCCCTGTACCACCACTCGCCTTACCTAAGAGCGCAAGATAGAGGGCATCGCCTTTGTTTTCGCTCTCATTTTTTGCATAGTCAAAAAGACTGATATAGCCAGCTTCCGCATACCACTGTCTATGTATTTGTTTACCAAAGGCAAGGCTGTAAGCAAATTCGCTATCGCTTGTGGTTGACGTTTCGAAGTTGTTATAAGCTCCCGTAGCTAATCCATAAGTTTTAGGTGCAGCAGTCGCTTGAGAAACTCCAAGCGCCATCGCACCAAGCATCCATAAAAACCGATTCATCTATTTTTTTCCCTCAAAAATAGTACTCTAGTGAAAATTGTATATGGTCATCTCTTCTTAAGAAAAAGAAGGGGTCATCTTGGTCATCAGATGAGAAAAAATAACCATCTAACGTCCATCGCCAGTTCGCTGACAATCTACTACTTGCTTCTATATAGGCCGAGTACGTTGACGTAGCATCTAAGTCTTGCACGAACCCTACAAGTATCTCACTCCCAGCAATATCATTAGCCATAATACGCAAACCAAGCATCATATCGTTTTGAGCTATAGCAAAGAAATTATCGTCTCGCTCATCATATTGATACTCTGCTAAATAACCAAGCCCATACCTACTGCCAAATACACCTTCCTGAGTGTACTCGAAACCCGCAACCAGTGCCGCAAAGTCTTCAGACTGCCCCTGTCTATAAATACTTTCCATTTTGAGTAGCCATGCTCCGCTAACCTTAAGTAAATCTACACCTACTTGTTCTATCTGAGCATAATATGGGTTTATGGACAGTTCTCCTGAATCGGAAATTTGCGTAATTAATTCAGGCTCCCTTGTGGTACCAGAGAAATACGAAAGTCCTACTTCCCAGTCATCGATCGAAGATTGCCACCTAAGTGCGTAATCAAGGTTACTCTCTTCACTTGATGATTCGTAAATAGCATCTGAAATCGCCAATGGCGGTCGAAGCCTTCCCTCTGTACTTTGAAACGTTCGCTCGCGGAAATAGGGTAAAACGAAAACCGAAAAATTTCCGTATTCTGTAAAATATGAAACGTTCACCATAGGTTGGCCTAACTTGGCTTCACCATCTACAGACTCTACCGAATCGGTTTGGTTGATAATGTCCACCAGGTGCACAGACTCAGTTTGCCCCCAAAACACCTTACCTATGCCAACCTTAGTTTCCCAAGTATCTCTGTAATGCGCCCACTGCAATTCTCTAATATCGCCATGTGTGCGTTCACTATCGTGCTCATCCACACGATAAAAAGGATTGAAAATTAGCGTATCTTGGCCATCGTTGAACTCAGCATAGATTTCGGGAGAAAGATAAGCAGAAGCATACGTACGCTCTTGCTGTGGATACAACGAATCCTGCAAATAATAACGCAAATCAAGGCCCGCAGAGCCGGTGAATTCCGCAGAATTGGCAAAAGAGGTAAAGTTGACAATTAGTGACAGTGCAACCGCTTTTCTAATCATCGAACTCTCTTTAATCTGTTTTTGTCGAAGTCACTTTCTTGTAAATCTGTGTCAAAAGTTAATTCTTCGGTAATCAAAGACGTCGACTTTTTAGTTTGTACATTTCGCATCAAGCTTTTCATAGGGCGCCAAAATTTGTTTTTGTATTGTTTGTAATCTGATAAATAAAGCGTTTTTAACAAGGACTCTTTGCGGTCGAAAAACTCAACTTTCTGAACACGATAATGTGATTTATCTATCCAAACTTTTTGATAAGAGTATCCTGAGAAATCATATTCTGGAACCTGCTTTAAAACGAAACAGGCCTCCCCATTTACTTCTTCCTCTCCCAAGAATGTGTACGAAAACTTTTCCACTTCGTACGATGTCATATCTTCAAAGGCAAACTCACTACCTACGAAAGGGCCGCTTTTGCTTTGCGACGATATGCGCTTTACACGCTTCAACGCTGGCAAGAATATCCATTGTTCATCAGCTTCAAGAGCATGCGAGAAACTTAAAAATGCAGTACCCTTTACATCTCTAGGGGATTCAAAAACGGTAAGTGCTTTATCTCCGTCATCTTTTACTTCCAGAGACTTAACTTCAAGTTTTCTCGTCGCTTCTTTTCCCTGCGAATTTTTCAAAAGCATCAGAACTTTTGCCTCATTAGCCCCCCAACCAGTATCTCTAGCCTTGCGCTCTTTAGCTATAGCGATAGCCTTTTCATCACCTTTTATCTCTGAAGCTAAACCGTAGTTAGCGGTACAACTTAATGCTGTAATCAACACTATTCGTGAGAGAATATTCATATTAAGACTCCTTCTGGGCCGTTCTAGTGTCCTCTAGCCATGCGAGCAAAGCAGGCAGGAAGACAAAATCAACAATCAATGCGGCCACGATAATAATGATTGTCAGCATACCCATATGCGCATTTAAGACAAAGCTTGATGATGCTAACACGGCAAACCCTAAGGTAAGGACAATTGTCGTAGTCGTTAAAGCCATTCCCACAGTTTCAAAGGCATAAACGACACTTTCTTTTGCGCTTAAACCTTGCTCTCTAGCGGTCTGATATTTCGTCAAGAAGTGAACGGTATCATCTACTATTATTCCCATCGTCATACTAATAACGACAGAAAGTGCCATATTTATTTCACCTGAGATAATTCCCCATACTCCGAATCCTATCGCCGCAGGCAGTAGGTTTGTAACTAAACTTATGCCACCAAGCTTTATCGACCTCAAAGCAAATAAAATGAGTATGGAAATCAAGACAAGTGCGAAAACACTTCCCCACACCATGTTCTTCATATTTCGCTCACCGATGTGGGCAAACATCAACGGCGGGCTTGCTGCTTCAATTCTATAATCGTCCGACAGACTCGCAAAATAATCTTTTGCCTCTCTTTCAAGCGTCGTTATATCGCGACTCCCCAAGTTTTCAGTAAGTGCAATTATTCGCAGTGCTGACTTATCTATATCAATTTGGTTACCAAGGTCTAACCCAAATGGCAGAGACATTTCATACAATAATAAATACTGAGATGCGAGCTCGCCATCCGCGGGGATTACATTAAAGTTTTGGTCATCGCCATTCATGTTGCGGTTCAAGCGTTTAAGCGTATCGGTAAAAGTTAAAACGTGGTTAACTTCACTTCGCGCCCGTAACCATTTAGAAAATTCCTCTATCTGCTTTAAAAAGACAGGGTCGGTAACACCGTATGATTGGTCCGTGTAGATTACGAAGTCGATATTTGACATTCCACCAAGCTTTTCTTCGTTTACTTCTACAGCTTGTCTAAACGAACTACGTTCATCGAAATATTTAACCGCCACATCGTTTAAGACATTATTTGTAGCAAACAGGCTAGTTACCACAATGACGAGAAGCGAAATAGGCAGCAATATTCGATTGTGCCGATTAACTAAGGTTGCCCATTTAGAGAATACCGAATTGTTTACCGAAAGAGACGGCTTGAGAGGACGCAGGGTTAAAAGTGACGGTAATACCGTGAGTGAAAAAACACAAGCCAGCATTACACCAACAGCTGTCATGTTGCCTAAGTGGGAAAGAACGGGTACAGCAGAGAAATTTAGCATAACAAACCCTATAGCAGTAGTTATGCTGGTAATGAAAATAGGCTTTTTATTGACCTCAACACTCTTTTTAATTGCATCTTTATTAGCCAATCCTTGGTTTAGGTAGTACTTTACTCCGACTATAATATGAATACAGTCTGCAACGGCAAGTGTTGTAATCATAGTCGGCGCATTTACTGTGGCAGTGCTTAAATAAACTCCAAGCCAGCCTGTCAGACCTACAGTAATCGCTACAGAAAAAATCACTACCACTAATGTGAATACCGCGGCCCAAAGTGACTTTACGATCAAAGCAATCGCGATAAAAATTAGCAAAAACATTGAGGGTATTAATGTTTCAGCATCTTGCTGTGCAGCCACGGCAAACGCATCATTCATTATCACCATGCCATTCAAGAAGATGTCATGGTCGGGATATTTACTCTCAAAGTGAGATTTGATTTGTTTTGCAGCTTCGGCTATTTCAATTACTTGCTGGGTTTGATCGCCATCAGGTAACTGAATTGTCGTATCGATAACGGTAACATCTGTTGTTTTTGATATGAGTCGCCCGTAAACTTCGGGACTGCGAGAAAGCACTTGAGCGATGCTTGCAATACCTTCTTTGGAGAGCTTCTCTGCAGTAATCAAATCTTCAACTATTAAATCGCCTTCGTCATCAAAAGTGTTTTGATAATTCGATATTGATTCGACCCTTGTAGACAAAGGTAATTGCCACGCAGCTTCTGTTAATTCGTTTACTAGCGTAAGCGTGGAAGGTTTTAGTACTTGACCGTCGCTAGGCACTACCATAAAAGCAACATTTTCGCTTTTATTGAAAATGTTCTGCATTTCTTCAAATGCAAGCCGTTGTGGATCGTCAGGCTCGAAAAATACCTTATAGTCCCCGCGAAAATATAAGTTCTGAGCTCCGATGAGAGAAATGGCTGTGACCACTAGGACTAAAATTAGCGTTATGACAGGGAATCTTATTGCTACTGGCGCGATGCTAGGTGTGTGACTCATCACAGTATCCTTGGTTTTGTATAACGAAATTTTACATTTAAAACAGCAATTAACATAACCCACACAAAAATTTAATCATCAAAAATAACCGCACTTACGTATATCTTTTTGATGTACTGCATAGCGGTTTATCTGATAAGTCTATGATAAACAGCAACATTAACACTAATTAACGTTTAGATTAGCGATTTTTTTTGATCTTTTGTGAATAAGGTGTAGTATTAACTAAAACAACTGGTCAGATGAGCGGATGAGTTATTATGAGTATCAGAACTAGCTTAAAGAAAGTATTACCCCCAATTTCAATCACAGAACAAGAAGCCCTAGATGCGGGTGACGTATGGATTGAATCTTCTATCTATCAGGGTAAGCCTGACATGCAAGCGCTACGCGACATCCCTCAGGCGAAACTGAGCGCGGATGAGCAAGCATTCATGGATGGTCCAGTAACTGAATTGCTGAACATGATCGATGATTTTGAGCTTGGCAACGGCAAACACATTCCTCAAGAAGTGTTAGACTTCCTTGGTAAGAATCGTTTCTTCTCAATGATCATTCCAAAGAAATTTGGCGGTCTTGAGTTCAGCCCGTATGCAAACTCAACTATCGTAGCAACCATTGCAGCTAAAAGTGGTGCAATCGCGGTAACAGTTATGGTACCCAACTCGTTAGGCCCAGGTGAGCTTCTAATGCACTATGGTACAAACGAGCAGCAGGACTACTGGCTACCGCGCCTTGCGGACGGTCGCGACATCCCTTGTTTCGCGCTAACAAGCCCAGAGGCAGGTTCAGACGCAGGCGCTATTCCTGATGCGGCTATCGTTACCAAAGGCGAATATAACGGCGAAGAAGTACTTGGCTTACGCGTTAGCTGGGACAAGCGTTATATTACGCTTGCGCCGATTGCAACTGTACTTGGTCTAGCATTTAAAGTATTCGATCCAGACCAACTACTTGGCGACAAGTTAGAGCTAGGCATTACTTGTGCCCTTCTTCCTAAGTCGCACCCAGGTGTTGAGCTCGGTAATCGTCATGACCCAATGGGCGTACGTTTCTACAACGGTACTACTCGTGGTCAAGACGTATTCATCCCAATGGACTTCATCATTGGTGGTCAAAAGAACATCGGTCGTGGCTGGCAGATGCTTGTTAGCTGTCTAGGTGCAGGACGTGGTATTTCACTTCCGGCAATGGGTGTAGCTACAGCGCAATCTGCGTTTAAAGGCACAGTTGAATATTCTTTCGTACGTGAGCAGTTTGGTCTTCCAATTGGTCGCTTCGAAGGCATTCAAGAGAAAATGGCAGACATCGCAGGCAAGACATTCCTACTTGAAGCGATGCGTGTTCTAACAACTGAAGGTCTAGGCCTTGGCGTGAAGCCGTCAGTAGTAACGGCAATTGCGAAGTATCACATGACCGAACTTGGTCGTGACGTTATGAACTCTGCGATGGATATCCAGGCAGGTAAAGCGATTCAGCGCGGTCCTCAGAATACATTAGCAGGCGGTTATGCTGCACTTCCTATCGCAATCACGGTAGAAGGCGCGAACATTCTTACTCGTAACCTAATGATCTTTGGCCAAGGTGCAATGCGTTGTCACCCTTACCTTAAGGACATGGTTGACCTAATCCACAGCAACGAGAGCTCAGCAGATGCAGAGTTCAACAAGGTACTTCGTAAGACCGTTGGTTTCAGCGTTAAAAATGCGTTCCGTAGCTTAGGTAAAGGCTACCTTCCTTTCCTACGTGAAAGCGAGTCTGCATTACCTGAAGTTCGTAAATACGAGAAGCGTGTAAACAGCATCTCTGCAAAGCTAGCGCCCCTTGCTGACTTGTCACTAGCGGTACTTGGCGGTGACCTTAAGAAAGCAGAGCTTCTATCAGCACGTCTAGGTGACGTAATGAGCTATCTATATGGTGCGATGGCGGCGATTCGTTTCTACGAGCAGCGCATTGAAGACAGAAAGCTTGCACTTCCGTATTTCGAATACGCTATGCAGTGGTCTCTTCAGCAAGCTGATCAGGCAATTGTTAACTTCATCAACAATTTCCCGAATACAGCGACACGCGGACTAATGCGTCTACTTACTAATACTTACACTAACAGTGTATCAGGTATTAGCGATGACTTAGTACGCGAGCTGTCTATTGCGTCGATGCAAGATAACAGCGTGAAAGCGCAGCTAACACACCTCGTACGTGTTAGCCCTGGTGATGGTAACGACATTAACGAGCAAGCGTTTAAAGCGAAGCACGCGGTAGCGCATCTTCTAGGTAAAGTGCAAAAAGCACTTCGCAAAGAGCCTGTTGTACCGTTTATTTCTTTCGAACACGCACTTAACAAGCTACAAGAGAAAGGCGTTGTAACTGCTGATGAAGCCGCTAAGCTTCACGACTACAACGAGAAGCGTAAGCTAGCAGTTCGTGTAGACGAGTACACCTTTGATATGGAACTTGTTCCTGCGTCACAAACGCTCAAAGCTATTGATGGCGGTCAAAACGCCGCATAAGCATTTAGCCAAAAGCTTAATGAATATAAAGCCCCGTCAGTCGATGGGGCTTTTTTTATGTTATTTGCCATTTCTTTTCATTGTTCGTTTTGTGCTCTACCATTAAGGGGATAGGATAATCGCTGAAAGGATCGCACAGTGAAAAGAAAGTGTAAGTTTCCTGCTCCAACCGCTAAGAAACTTTTTCTTCTTTTTATTACACTTCTATTCTCACCGCTCAACGACGTTGCGGAACACGAGGCTTCGCATTTTGTCATTGGTGAGTTAAATCATCCGCGCGTAAATAATTTTTATAAACCTCTGATTGAACGAGCTTATCGCAGTATTGGAATTGAAGTAACTTTCGAAAAAGTTGGAGGGGAACGCGGCCTGCGGCTTTTAGCTCAAGGTATGACGGATGCAGACGTCGTTCGTTTTGATGTTGTTGCTCAGCATGATAACAATATCGTGATTGTTCCTCCCGCGCTTTCTCATGGCGCATCTTTTCTGCTTTGTATCAGAGGAGCGAAATGTAGTAAGAGTGTTATTGAAAATCCTGACAACGCCATAGCAGCTACCACACGTTTTTTCTTTAATATAGGTAAGCAATCCCGTGCGTTAAAAGCCAATATATTTGAATTTGATGACTTCCACCATGTTATCGATCTGCTGCTCAGCGGGCGCTTTGATTACGCTATTATGCCAAGTGATCACACTGAAGAAGACATTTTCAGACGGTCAGGAATAGAGTTTATTCCCCTCGTCGAACATAAAATTGTGCATGTAATACACAAAAAACATAGTCACTTAATTGACGATTTATCAGAAGCTATTGCAAGAGAGCTCGCACTTTTAGGTCAACAACAAAACTAAAAAAACGCCCACTTCGAGAAGTGGGCGTTTCACTATTGTGTATACGCTAACGTACTTTCGCGTTAAAACACGTGTTATTAGTCAAACATATACTTTAGAGAAAGCACTGTTGTACGACCGTTAAGAGGACGTGCTCGAACATAACTACCCACTGCCGCAGAACCTTCTTCTGACTCAGTAATGATGAACTCATCAGTCGCATTGTTCATGTTAAGTGACACTGAGAACTGATCGTTAACCCAGTAGGTAGCAAACAAGTTTACAAGCGTGTAGCCATCTTGCTTCAGGTCATTATTGTCTTGCACGAAGTACTCAGTAGAGCCTTGTAGTGAAGCGCCAACAGACCAAGTGTCAGTTACGTACTCAGGCGTAATTGTCCAAATCCAATCCGCTTGACGGCGAGGCGTGTTACCAACCAATGCAGGGTTATTAACGTCGTCACTAATCTCAGCGTCAGTCCATGTTAAGTTACCTGACATCACAAAGTTGTCAGTTGCATTCCAACGACCTTCTAGCTCAAGACCAGTTGCTTCGTATTCACGCATGAAAGTTAGACCACTTGTTACTTCTGCTTGCGTATCTTCAGTAACAGTATCAAACAAAGTAGCGTTAACCATTAGGTCTTTAGTACCGTACTTGTAACCAATTTCGAACTGCTTGGTTGTGTCGTAACCTGAAGTTGTGCTTGTTAGGCTACCATCCGCGTTCAACGTACCGCCAATTTGAAGTAGGCGGTCAGCAATGGCACGGCCACCTTTAGAGTAACGAGCGAAGAACGTTTGGCTATCGCTCAGTAGGTATGAGCCACCAATTGAGTAAGATGTGTTATTTGCACTGTAATCTACGATTTGAGACGCCGCACCAGCACGGTTTAGGTTGATTACACCACCGCGGATAAAGCCGCTATTAGTTGCAGAAGCATCTTCAATTTGTTCAATTACACCGTTACCGTTTAGGTCGAAATCAGCATTACCACCACAGCAAGAGCTAATAAGCTCGCCAGAAGCTTCTGTGGTATCGTGACGTACCGACGCATCAATTAGAATGTTGTCCGATAACTCAAAGCCAACGTTCATGTAAGGTGCTTTAGTCACATAATTAAGGTCCCATTCCCAAGAAAGGAAGCTTGCCGACAGTAGACCATCAGACACTAGCTCAACACCGTCTGCATCTGTAATAGTAAGCAACTGAGAGTTGTCACCATCAAGTGTTTGAATAAACGTCTGCCAGCTTGACCAGCTTGTAGCGATGTCTTGATTTGAGTAGTAGTAACCTACTGTTAGGTCGATACCGTTATCAAATTCTTTACGCAAGCTGAAATCGTTGATCATGTTGCCAAGGTCGTTAATTCGCGTGTCAAACTGAAGATTTGTAAATGCTTGACCCGCATACACTTCACCTGCGCCAGGGCCGTTGGCTAATACTACGCTTGTGCTGTCACAATTTAGCGCATTGCCATCACCGTCGGTTGCACCAGCGCAAAGTGCTGAAGCAAAGTTTGAAACATCGCCTGGGCCTGCAGGGAAACCATCAGTGAACGGCGCGATGAAGCCACCAGAAATGTCTGAAATACGGAATTTGTTTAATAAGAACAAGTTCTCAGCCACTTCCAGGTCTACTTCTACACCAAATGAGTTTACTTTTGACTCGATGCCGTCGCGAACGTCACGGTTTTCTGGGTTACCGAAGCTGTCGAAAGTAGAAATATTCGTGTTGTAAGCTGAATTCAGTGCTTGCGAGCTTGCATCGTAACCTGGAACTGGGCCATATTCGCCATCACCTTTAACGAGTACTGGTGAAGGAAGATACGTCGACACTTTGTCATCTAAGTTCTTGTAGAAGAAACGAATGTGACCGTTGTCTAGCATCTTTGTGATATTAAATTTAACCTGACCGCCTTGGTCACCATTGTAACCAGTTTCACGAGGACCTTCACCGCCACGAGCGAAACCTGCAATATGGTAATATAGGTCGTCAGTGATTTCGCCACCGTAGCGGAAATCTAAACGAAACTCTTCATAGTCAACACCGAATGATGTACCGATAGCACCACCAGCCACTTCACCAGTGTTGCTGATCATGTTGATTACACCGCCAGGCGAGTTACTTGCAAACGTTGATGCTGAACCACCACGTACAGCTTCTACATTAGCTACAGACCAGTCGTAGCGTAGGAAGTTGTCTGCATTACCGAAGTTGATGTCACCATATTCCAACACAGGTAGGCCATCTTCATGTAGTTGCAAGAACTTTGAGCCACCTGTAGCAAGTGGAATACCACGAATAGTTATGTTTGCATTACCGCCACCACCCGATGATTCAGCACGAATACCAGGCAGTGCACGGAAAACTTCAGCGGTAGAACGTGGTGCCAGTTTAAGAATGTCTTCCTCGTCAAACGCGCTTACAGAAACACTTGCTTCCTGCATAGTTGCGCCACCAGGTGCAGCAGTCACAACGATCTGTTCAAACTTTTCTTTCGACTTTTTATCTGCGTCTGATGTCGCAGCTTCTTGAGCGACAGCCGCTCCAGAAAGCGCTGTGCAAACGGCAATAGTCAGTACGTTGAGTGTGTGATGTTTTTTCATGTTTTTCTCCGGCAATGTGTTGGAGTTGTTAAATCCTAAGTAGCCTATTTCCCTAGACTACTAGGGAGGAAGGCAACACAACAAGCTTAATCGATTAAGAATCTATAACAAAAAAACAACATTGTAAACAACCTGTGAAATATTTTTGCTATAGACTTTAGTGCGAAAGCTCTAGATGTTAACAATTTGAAGAGAATGGAGAGCTTCGAACTTTTTACCATGGTTTATCTGAGACAAACAAATATCGATTAAGTTAATTTAATCGTAGTGAAATACAATTTATAAAGCGCAGAGTTAGGTATTGATTTGCCGACAACGTTTATCGTATGAACTTTAGTTTTATTTAAAGCTATATGACCAAAGGCATACTATATTGCTATGGTTACCTACTGTGATGTTGAGACCTTTTGATCTTTGCGGTACATTTTTGAAGCTGCCTGCTTGCAGTGTAAATAAGATGGGGTTTAGTAACCTAGTGCTTCTAAATCAAAAATGTTCAACGCAGTAATAATGGCACGCAAGTGCTCCCAAAAGGAGCTAAGTTCGTAAGCTCGAGATCATTAGGCCCAAATGGAAAATAGTTAATAATTGTACTGCAGGGGTATCTACATCACTAACCCGCATTACGTGCACCAAAGGCATTATTTATAGGTTTCAACAGGTTGAGTATACAAAACGACTTTATCTCGAAGATTGAAATAGAGAGAGACACAACTGACATGCTGATAGGCAACAGCTTTATCGGCTTTTTAATGACTATTTTCGCCTTTTCGGGGCTCGTTTTCTTCTTTGATAACGATGATCCATCGACGTTCACACACAAGCTACAAGTGTGGGCTGCTATGGTAAGCGTTTGTGTAGCCCGTCTGATGGACTCTCTTTACTGGCGCGTCAAGTTAGCCGGAAAGCCCTATGATCCTCGCCCCGCGTTAATACGATTTTCCGTTGGTCTTTATATTACTGGAACGATTTGGGCGCTTTATTCTGTTCTTTTTTATCAGACTATGGCCACTATTGAGCTTGCGGCAACTATGGTGGTACTTGCAGCCATGGCTGGAGGCGCAGGAACAGTGCTATCACCAGATAAAAACCTTGTAGGGTTCTATTCAACAGCGCTTTTAGTGCCCATGTCATTGTGCGCAATTTTGGACGAGCAAGGCGATTTTTTTATTTTAGGTATTTTGGGCCTAGTTTTCTGGTTTGGTATCTTTATGAGTGCGTTTCGTTACAACAGGTTTTTTATAAGTACGCTACACCTTAAAGCGAAAAACAATAGCTTAGTGGAACAAATGAAGGTTGAACGTAGTGAAACAGAAAAAGTAAATCAACTGCTTGTAGCTTCTAACGAAAAACTTGACGCGTCAAATGCAAATCTTGAAGCCGAAGTTGAACGGCGAACCGCTGAACTCTACCGACTATCCAATAGAGACCCGTTAACTAATTTACTCAATCGAAATGGATTTTTAAAACACCTGAATAACTTACTCGACACTACCCGCGCGCTTGATAACTCATTGGCACTCTTATTCATCGACTTAGATGGATTTAAGCAGGTAAACGATAGTCTAGGCCATAAGGTCGGTGACATTGTACTAGCAGAAATTGCAGGCAGGTTACGTAACTACACAGAGGAAAACCTTCTTGGAAGGTGGGGCGGCGATGAATTTGTCTCCGTTATTCCCTACGCTAACATCGACACGGCTAAAGCGGTGGCCCATGCAATGCGCAGCGGCATCACCATTCCGATTATTGCTAACGATAACCAAATCACCCTTGATGCTACTATTGGCATCGCAATGTTTCCTGAACATGGCGAAACGGCTGTTGATTTGATTCAGCAGGCGGATTTAACTATGTACGATCAAAAACGCCAGCAGCGCGGCTCTATAGGCGTTTTCAGCGAAGCACTTCACGAGGATATAAAGCGAGAACAGCAACTATGCGAGCGACTTCGCGGTGCAATAGACAATGGCGAGTTTACCGTTTTTTATCAACCAATAATGGATGTCAATTCGAATACTCTCTCTTCTGTGGAAGCCTTACTTAGATGGAAGTTCGATGGCGAGCATATTTCACCTGCTGTGTTTATTCCCTTAGCCGAGCGCAGCGGGCTCATGCCTGAAATTGGAGCATGGGTATTGAATCGCGCACTTATAGACCTATCCCACTGGCAGTTTAAACAAGGCCTTGCAATATCTATTAACGTTTCAGTTTCTCAACTTCTTGATGATAGCTTTTTAAAAACGCTAGACAATGCACTTAAGTCTACACAGATTTCATCTGAGCGATTACATCTAGAGATTACCGAGAGTGTTTTCGCGAGCAATAAAGAAGTGGTAGGCGTGAAAGTCAATGAACTCGTGGCTAGAGGTATTAAAGTTTCCATAGATGATTTCGGCACTGGTTACTCATCGTTAAGCCGCCTACAATCTATGCCCTGTGATTTTATTAAAATTGACCGCTCTTTTGTACAGAATAGCTCTGAAGAGAGTGATACCATAATAAGAGCAACACTTTTAATGGCAAAAGAGTTTGGCTGTAAAACCATTGCAGAAGGGATCGAGACAGAGGAGCAAAGACAACACCTTGCTTTACTGGGAACTGATTACCTGCAAGGGTTTTATTTTGCTAAGCCTATGAATGCCAGTGATCTTATCTCTTGGTATAACGAAAATTATTAATCACCATGGCTCAACTTTATTTTTATTACTCTGCAATGAACGCAGGGAAGTCTACATCATTACTTCAATCAGCTTATAACTACCGTGAACGCGGCATGCATTCAGTCATTTATACCGCAGCACTTGATGATCGATACGGCGTAGGGAAAGTCACGTCTCGTATCGGCTTGCAAGCGGATGCCAAGCTATATGCAAAAGGCGATGATCTATTTGTCTCAATTAGCAGAGACTGCGAAGCGTTGAAGCCAGACTGCATATTTATTGACGAGGCACAATTCTTAACGAAAGCACAAGTAAAACAGCTGGTAGATGTAGTTGATGAACTTGATGTGCCGGTACTTGCCTATGGCCTACGCACCGACTTTTTGGGTGAAACCTTTGAAGGCAGTCACTATTTGCTGGCTTGGGCAGATAAGCTATCCGAACTAAAAACCGTTTGCCATTGCGGTAAAAAGGCAAGTTTCGTCGTCCGCTTAGATGAAAACGGAAACGCTGTAAAAAATGGCGATCAAGTTCAAATTGGCGGCAACGATACCTATGAGTCAATGTGTAGAAAACACTTTAAAACACTTGTTTGGGACTAGATTAACCTAACAACAACGACGGCAGTGTCCTTTGCTCGACTTTCCTTATGATAGTCGAGTTGTCCTTAATTAAGTCCTGTTCTTAAAAAGAAGTGGGTATTCCAAGTAACCTGCTTCTGTTCTGTCCGCATTTCTCGTGTATTGGTAAAATTAACCTCATCTCATTGAAAAAATTATACTTTACTGTGACTTCGGATAACTCTGCCCGTACTCGACCGCCCTTAAACAATTAAGTCATCGGCTTGCGTCGTTGCCAAACTACTACTATTGTTAAATTGCTGTAAAAAACGATTACATTAACACTCTCAGCAAGGTAGCCTTCATGAAGCATACACACACATTTAGACCTGCGTTAATAGCTATTTCCATAACCGCAGCCCTTAACAGTGGATCAACACTGGCGCAAAACACATCTGACGAAGAGCAAGTAGAAATTATTCAAGTCTCAGGTATTCGGGGCTCTTTAATGCGCGCCCAAGCGGTGAAAATGGACAACGATTCAATTGTTGAAGCCATATCTGCCGAAGACATAGGCAAGCTCCCAGACTCTTCAATCGCGGAATCGCTTGCCCGCTTGCCAGGCCTTTCAGGTGAACGAGTGGGTGGAAGAACATCAGGTATTTCTGTACGTGGTTTCAAAGAAGATTTTACCGGTACCTCGCTAAACGGCCGAGAGCTTATCGGTATTGGAGATAACCGTGGCGTAGAATATGACTTATACCCTGCTGAAATTATGACAGGTGCCACAATTTACAAAACTTCTGATGCTTCGCTTATCGTACAAGGTATTGGCGGTACCGTTGACCTTCAGACAGTACGCCCACTCGCAGCTCAAGAAACGCTTACCGTCACTGGTGTTTATGAGTTGGGTGGCAATGATTCGGATAACCCCGAGTTCGATAATAACGGAAACCGGTTTGCACTCTCGTTTGTGGAAAAGTTTGCAGACGACACAGTGGGCTTAGCCCTTGCTATTGCATCAACGGAATCCCCTAGAAATGAAAGAAAATACGGAGTATGGGGATACGGTGAAAACGACGACGGACAGGTTCTTCCCTTTGGCTTAGATACCCAAGCTATTAGCCGTGTATTGGAAAGGGACACTATTTCAGCCATTCTTCAATGGCGTCCAACTGATAGACTCGATATCGTATTTGATGCCCTTGATATTGATTATTCTGATTCAGGCGTTATTCGCGGTTTCATCGAACCTTTCGCAGCTGCTAACGTTTCCGGTAGCGGCATTAACAATTCAGGAACGCAAATAAACGCAAACCCAGTTTTACGGACGGATCCTGCACAAAAAGACGGCGAGCTTCAAACCTTTGGTTTAAACATCACTTATGATGTAAGTGATGATTGGTCTGTTACTTTAGATGTTGCTAACAGCGAGTCGAGTAAAAGAGACTTGCGTGGCGAATCTTACGCGGGTCTTGCTCGCTCGGGCGCGCTCAATGAGGGGCAGCTGGGTTCACGTCAGTTCCAAATGAGCGCAGACGGCATATTCTTTACTGACAGCAGCGGTCTAGATGCCTTCTCTGACCCTGCCCTACTCCAACTGGCCGGTCCTCAAGTATGGGGTGGTGGTATGGCTAACATCGCCGAGCAATTTGCCACCGACGCACTTCAAGCTAATGGCCAGCCCTACAGCTATTTTAATGCGCAAGACGGGTTCTTAAACTTCGCAGATTTTGAAGAAGAATTGACGACCGTGCGCTTCGAAGCGGTAGGCTATGTCGATTGGAGCATTTTTAATACTTTCACAGTTGGAGTGAATTACAGCGACAGGTACAAAGCGAAAGATAACAAAGGTTTCTTCGCCACTGCATCTTCTTATCCGTTTTCTGAAGCCATCCCCCAACAGTACCTGTATAACGGGCTTGCCGACCTTACGTGGGCAGGAATGGGGTATGTTGTGGCCTACGACGGTTTTGCCCCTTATAACGATGGTGAGTACACACTAAATGATGCCGGTCTGTTAGAGCCAGACCGACTGGGCGATACGTACACAGTCGATGAAGAAGTGACCACCTTGTATGCGCAATTGGACTTTGAGACCGAAGTTCAAGGGTTCAATGTAAAAGGGAATGTGGGAGCGCAATACGTGCAAACCGACCAGAGTTCATCTGGTTTCATCGGTATTGTCGGGCCCAACTTCGCTGTGTGTGATGATGACAGCAATGGTGTCGTCGATGCCGACTGCGTTATTACAGACGGCGACGATTATTCTCATTTCCTACCTAGTTTAAATGTGAGTGTGGAACTGGATGAAAACCGCTATTTACGGTTTGGCGCGTCTAAAACCATAAGCCGAGCCCGAATAGATCAAATGAAAGCATCAGGCTTTGTTAAATTCGATCAGAACATTGAACTTATTGCCACAGAAAACTCTGAAGCTGCGGTAAGAGAATTCGGTTCACCTTGGTCAAAATTCACTGGAAACCCTACGCTTCGCCCACTAGAAGCAAATAATTTTGACTTATCTTTTGAAAACTATTTCGATGAAGAGGGCTACATCTCCGTTGCGTTTTTCTATAAAGACCTGGTGAATTGGACTCGTGATGGCAATCAACTCATTGATTTCACAAACGACGCCACCAACGACGGTGCCAATTACTTTATTCCTGGATTTCATGACAGAGTGATAGACGTTGCTGGTAACTATGGTCCTCAAGATACGCCATACGAGGTGGGTGACTTGGTAACACCACCCGACCAGGGTTTCTATTCTTTCTTCGAAGACGGCCTTGAAGGAGAAATGAAGGGTATTGAACTGACAGCTAACGTTCCATTGAGAATGCTTGCAGATGAGTTGGACGGTTTTGGTATTGCCGCTTCGGCAACCATTTTGGATGCTGAACTTGAAGATGGTACCGCAATCCCTGGTCAATCAGATAATACCTATAGCATTACTGCATATTACGAAATGAATGGTTTTGAAATAAGAGTTGCAGCAACTGACCGTTCTGAGTTTCTCACATACCAGCGCGGAGGGTCTAACAAAATTGAGCCAGCGACTCGTGACGCTGTTACCCAAGTCGATGCACAAATTAGCTACGATTTTGCGGACAGCGGTATTGAATACTTAGAGGGGCTAAGAGTATCACTGCAAGGTGTTAACCTTACAGATGAGAAAGAGGAAACCATTGATGATGCAGGCATCGTCACGCTTCGTCGCGAGTTCGGCCCATCCTACATGCTGAATCTTAACTATGCTTTTTATTAAAAAGCAGGCGTGCTAGTTAAGAAAAAGAAAGTGGCGGTTTTTAACCGCCCTTCATCAACGCTTTAACTAGAAAGCAGCATCATTAAAAAACGAGAAAGCAATCACACGCGCTTGACCGCCTTCTCGTTTTTTACAAGATTTGTTTTATACCGTCTCTCCGACGCGAAGTTCGAAAGGCAATGTACTTTTGGTAGACACCAAATTGAGTAACGCTTTACAGGCTTCACTACCTTTACCGACACTCGACTGACATACGGTGGTAAGGTTAGGTCGAGTCCGCTCAGCTTCTTCAATACCATCAAAACCTGTTATTTTAAGTTCTTCTGGCACCTTTATTCCCATTTCTAATGCCAAGTGTAATAACTCCAACGCTATAATATCACTCATACATAAAACTACATTGGGTCTGGGCGAGCTAGTCAATACCTCTTTCGCCGCCTGCCTCGCGAAGTGTCTGTCACTTTCTGGAAGGTGCCAAATACGCTCATTGCTGACTGATATACTCTTTTCTGTTGCAGCCCTCAAATAACCGTCAAGCCTGCGGTGGGCAATTGAGCTGTCTACATCTATCAATGGATTATCATAAATACGACATGTAGAAGGCGAGTCTATAAGACGAAGGCCAAAAATTGCCACGTTATCACCTTCGTTTAGTGCATGAGACGCGACGCGATACGCTGCTTCCTCATTATCAATATTAATAGACGGCTTATCTTCAATGTCAAAATCAACAGTAACTACGGGTTTAGGCGATACCGCTAACTCAGTTACCAGATTACTATTACGAGGCTGCCCGTAGCAAATGAATCCATCAACAAAATCAACAACGTCAAGAATGCTGTCAGAGTCTCCTGCGTAAAGTAACAAGTGCTTACCATTTTCTTGGAGGGTAGAAGAAACGCCTTTGATAAAAGTACTGGCGACGGGATCACTTACCATATATGAAATGCTGTCGGCCAACACCAAAGCTACAATGTTTGACGTGCCTTTTCTTAGGATCTGCGCAGCTTTATTAGGGCCGCTATAACCAATCTTCTTACACTGCGCTAAAATCTCATCGCGTTTTGCTTTTGATAATTGGTCTGGGCGGTTAAATGCATTTGAAATAGTTGCAGTTGAAACGCCCAGCTGTTCAGCAACGTCTTTAAGGGTAAGTTTTGATTTGTTCATTAATAATTAACTCATTTAACGAAGCTTGTTACCCCATATTACGTGTCGAAGGGCCATAAACATTCGTTGTTACCACCCTTCGATTGTAACACCTTCTTAAACGTTTAACTTAAAAAAATTAACGTTTGATGTGAGTTTTATTTAAAAAATACAACACGACTTAATGTTAAGTCGCTTTTTCTGTTACCGCGTTCCGAAGATCTTGTCTCCAGCATCGCCTAATCCTGGCAATATATAACCCTTTTCATTCAATCTATCATCTATTGCGGCGGTAAAGATATCAACATCAGGGTGTGCTTCAACAACGGCTTTAATGCCTTCAGGCGCAGCAACAAGGAATAGTCCCATTATTCTTCGACAGCCTTTCTTTTTAAGAAGGTCGATTGTTGCAATTAAGGTACCACCTGTTGCCAGCATTGGGTCAACAATCAGTGCGGTACGTTCATCAATGTTTTTTACTACCTTGTCAAAATAGGCAACTGGCTGCAGTGTATCTTCATCACGGTACAGCCCTACTACACTAATCTTCGCATTTGGAATAAGTTCCAGTACGCCTTCAAGCATACCTAAGCCAGCACGAAGAATAGGGACAACAGTTATTTTCTTACCTTTAATTTGTCTTACTTCTACCTCATCCCCCGACCAACTTTTAATCGTCGCTCTTTCCGTAGGCAGTGTTCGCGTTGCTTCATAAGTCAGAAGGTTCCCTACTTCAGAGGCAAGCTCGCGAAAGTCTTTGCTGCTGATTTTTGCGTATCGCATAAGCCCTAGTTTGTGCGCAATAAGCGGATGGGTAATTTCGTGAACGGCCATGTAAGACTCCTTGTAATCGATTTAGCTATATTTTAACCCAGAAGTATTTTAGTTAAAGCGATTAGTCGTAAAAATATGTTTATTCAATGCTTTAAAACGCTACATCAACGCTAGACAGAGTGGATAAATGCGTTAACTTAGAGCGCAGGCTATAGCTACATTTCGTGGCGCAATATCTGATTTAGGCTACATACTTGGCTGGCAGCTTCAGGCAAATGCGTCACTTCATGCGCTGTCAGCGTTCACATGGAACTATCAGTTTTATATTGGTGAAGGCACGTGTCACATGGTACTAAACGACTTCTACAAAGATAATACCTTTCCAGTATCATCGCCTAGTCCATTTTATAATGAACAAAGTGCTAGGGGGATTTCCTTTAACGAATGGCTACACACATTCGCTACTTCACGCCGCTTTAGAGAAAATAGCGCGGCTTACTACCAATAAAATACGACGTGCGAACTTGTATTAAGAGTAATGAAAAACATGGCAAGTCCGATACCGTAAAGGTTGGATTTGCCATTCTTTGCGGTGCATTAATACCGCATAAAAATTAGCATGCGCTACTACCCTACTTGTAAAGTAGCACCATCTGGCATAGTCACTTCAATTTTCATGTTCCCGCCAACCGCAGCTAGATAAGCAGCAGCACGTTGAAGTGAAACGTCCTGAATGCGCTTTGATTCCAACTTGCTTACGCCTGAAGCCGTCACTGATAACGCCATTGCTACGACTTCCTGTTTAACTCTGTGCTGCTTTCTGATGTCACCTAGTGTGATTTCTTTCATTGTCTTTTACCGAGAATTTCGGGCATTAAAAAAGCCCAGATGGTGATACCTTCTGGGCTTTTGCAAAACGTTCTACCTGCAGTGCCCAGAAGCCAATACTTGCCCCTGAACACCGACGGTCAGGTGCAATCAGTAATTAAAATTATAAAAATAACCAGTTGAAACGTTTTGCATGATAATTCTCTTTTCACAATGTGCTTGTACAAACGGCCCTTTGCCGCAACTAAGCTAAATGTTGAGGCTTCGGTGCTTTTCAAAAATTCAGCAGCGGCCTTCTGTCACTTATCCTTAACCATACCATGTAGATAAGCAATAGCAATGACTTTCCAAAAAGGAAAGTGTCTAAAGCATGCTATGAGTGCGTGATTAGACAAGAAGTGCCTTTAAAAGGCTACGCTATCACCCACCGCCGCTTGCTTGAGTGATGCTAGAAAATTGGGGACCTGGTCGCTTCCTTCTTCAGGAGACCAGCTTGCAAAGCCTTTATCATCGGTGACTTCGTAAGGACCCTGTTTAACTTCCATGAAAATTACTGGGCTATGACACACCGTTGCGTGCCAGGTGTTAGGAGGAATCTCTACTCCGCAGGTCTCTCCACTGGCCGTTAGCGTTACTCTGTTTTCAACGTCGCCATCTTCGCTGAAAAATAGAATGTCTAACTCGCCCTCTACCACCATGAAGAACTCCCATTTATGAGACTGCACATGTCTGTGAGGCCGCACGTAGGAATCGGGCATCATTGCAATAAACAAACGCTGGACCATATCAGTATAAGATTTGTGAACGTTAAAATTTGCTCGCCGGCGAGGGCTTGTCTCGGCCGACTGCTTGAGCGTTTCAAATAATGCTTTATCAAAATACTGAATAGTGTCCAACGTCATGGTCCTGTCAATTATTGCGATAGTAGCCTAAAGCGTATCCCTCCTTCACGAAGCAATGCAAGCTTAAGTGATCAATAGCTCACCTAATGCAAGCTACCAAATCATCAAAGGCTCGCGACCTCTACCCACCCACCTTTTATATGCTTCACTTTTTTATCTTGGTGACAAAACACAGGAATTCTCCAGCCGTCCTCTCGCTGTTGTTCCAACCGACTGTCAGGCCAGGTGTAGGCTGCTTGAGAGCTAACTTTAACCCATTGCGTCTCAGATTTAGATGGTGCACGACCAAGTGCTTGCCACCCTTTGCTAAGAGTATTCACCTCCACACCTTTAGGGCTAAATCTGAGCATAGGCGATTGGTATTCATCCAAAACTACCATATGGTGATCACCTTGATAACTAACTCGAATTGCTCGTTCAGCGCCAGGGATCACTATGGCGCTCAAGTCAGCGATTGGCGACGACACATTATCTACGGTCACTAATGTGCGCTTTGCAGGTGGCGCCAAAGACTTAAAGTAACCGGAAATATCGCTACGCTCACCATTTAAAGCAATCGCTACATTCCACTTATCAAGGTGCTCATCTATTTTTTCAAGTCGTTTGTCATACCAGCCATAGTAATTATTCTTACTCACCTGCGACCATTTGGATTCCACCTTGTTGTCTGTCACCCACTCCGGCAAGGGCCTAGGCCCCGCGGTTTGCACCTTGTACCACATAGGGTGATCCCAATTCGCATAAACGCCGCTCGGCGTTATGCGAATAAAAGGTTCGCCATCGTTCCCAAGTACTTAAAGCTTTCCTTTGCCAGTAAATTCTATAAGGATTTCATTACCCAAGGGTGAGCTTTGAATTTGAGAAGTTATATTGGCGTTATGAGTGTTGGCGTTATCAATGACAGGCAGCCACTCACCCGCGACAGCAGAAGCGCCGTGGGCTGATGCATTTGCAGCTGTGAATAAGCCTGCACATAACACAGTGCTCATAAAGATTATTCGCTTAATCATGGCTATATTCTCCTACTGGCACATCGCCGAAAGTTCGCCTGTCACCGTAATAGCTTTTGATGCAGAAGGAACTATCTCGCCGCTTTCATTACGCGCATTAACAAAGAGCATGTAATCCCCTGGTGGAACCACCGCTTGCTGAGTTGGCATTTGAACAACAACGCGTCTGTCAGTTTTGCGTACAATAGGAAGTATTACGCTGCGCTGATCACCGTCAATCAAGTGAGTGATATTAGTACGTCTTATTAGCACTACCGACTCTACATTGGCATTCATGGCTGCTGTTGCCGCATCGGTATTTTTAAGGCCTACCGCAAAACGTTCTCCCACTGCGACAGTTTTGTTTCTTTTTCCGATGGCAGGACGGTCGCCAAACATATAAGAAGGTTTATAAATTTCAAAGGAAGGATCTCTTCCGTCGTTTGGAGAAAACCCTGGAAGCGTAACGCTATACGCATAAGCGGTGTTAATTGGTGCATGTCCACCAATTAATACACTGCCATCAGGCAACAATGCGGCGGAGTTGTGATAAGTACGCGGTCTATTTTGTTCAGCAACTTGCTCAAATGTTTCAGTTTCAGGATTAAATATTTCCGTTTTCAAGATGGGTTTACCTGTTCCAGGTAACACTACCTCATCTCTGTCCGCGCCCGATACGACTAAGACCTCACCAGTAGGCAATAGCACTCCTGTCCCATACCAGCGCCCCTGATTAAGACTCCCTGTTGAACGAGAGTCATAAAGCATTTTCTCGCCTTCAATAGTTACCGAGTCGATACGCGCTAAATTCGTCCCTAAATATAAACCTGGGCTTGTTGCTGCAACACCAGTCAATACACCACCAGCGGTAAGAAACTCAGCCTTACTGTATGTACCGTTCTCGTCAGGGGTGAGCGGCAGCATCATTTAAAACGTTGAGCCTCTAAATCCAGCACCAAGCAAGGCTTGTACATCAGCCAAACGATACGGGTCGTCGATTATAGGCGCCAACGCATCAAAAGGATTGGCAATAAACTCTTCCGTTAAACCAGTGAGCAAACCAGTTAACGACTCATCAGCTTGCGTGTTAGTCACATTGAGGAAGCTTGCCAAGTCAGAAATACCGGCTTCGCTCAAGTGGAGTGGAAGACCGGCAAAACCTAGGTCTGCCCATGTTTTCGACTGAGGATCATAAGCTGCTACTATGTTCCATAATGCCTGATCGTAGCTTTGACCAAATGGGTTAAATGCCTGCCCGCCACCGTTGTAAAACACATGACCGTTAGGTAGAAGATGTAATCTTGGATAGAGAGGCAACGAACGCTCGGCCAGTGGGCCGTTATCGCTCCATTCTCCGCACGATGTGTCGTAGGTTTCGGTAACAGTAACATTGCGACCTGAAGTTTCAGGGCGGGTTAAATAAACCGGCTTCACCAGCTTGGTTACGCCACTTGCAACCAGCACGTTTCCGTTCGCTAAAGACAGTGCACTAGGGTACAACGTCCAAAATTCATATCCCCTGTTTTGCGCCAGCTGTTATCGTCAGGGTTGAAAATACGGCTATTTTTAAGCCCTTCTAGTTCAGACAACCCAAAATTGATAGGCTCGCCAAGTAGGCTTGTGTTCACACCAAGCTCATGATAGTAATCAGTTCCCCCCACAGCCATAAGCTCGCCGTTAGGCAAACCGACCAAATCGGCACAAAAAAGCGCGCCGTCATTGTTAGTTCTATCGTCATCGGTGTTCAAATCTAGGGGCAGCGATGTGCCTAACAAGCCCGTGATATCGCCAATAATGGTTTCTGAATCATTGCCATCAGGGTTGGCCCCTGCATCGACAGGTGATGGCGCTATCCAACTCGCATTGTCGTTTTTCATCGTCAGCACGCGGGTTTGATCGTTAATTATGGCTGAACCGATTTCCAATAGCGCGTTGTATTCAACGTTTTCTGTACCTTCTAACGCATTAAAATAGAGAATACGGCCATCGTTCAATAGCGCCAAACTCCCCGCTGCAGGTTTGCATTTCAGCACACCGTCTTCATTTTCTTCACATTTCCCATTATCTGGATAGTTGTTGAGTGGGTTAGTAATGTTCGTGTTGTTTTGGTCTGGGAACTCACCCGTCACTAACGGCTCTTCGAACGGATTTGTAAAAATACCCTGCTGCTTACAAAGAGCGATATCTGAACATTCCGGGGTGACGATGGGAACCTTACCCTTATTACGGTCGGCAAGAGCGAAGTGAGAGGTGATACTTAATGTAAGTAATGTGAGTGTGGGTAAAACCAGTGGACGTTTGTACATTGTGGCATCCTATTATTGTTAAGTTAACATGCCGTTCTATCTCTGGGATCACACCAATAAATGTAAACGATATATTAACAAAACAATTCAATAGGATGCTTGGATGCAAAAAATACTATATTTTTTATTTTTTGTTTTTAGCGCGCATTCTGCGGCTTTGTTCTTGACGCTTTTCTTCTCGTTTTTCTTTCCGATCTTTCTTATCAGGTGTTAACGAGCCTGTTTTGAATTTTGCTTTACGCTTGGCTTTCGCTTCAGCTTTCTTTGCCGCCTCAAGTGCCATTTCTTCTTTTTCGACTTCCAGCATTTCCGGTGTCTCTAGCGTTATTCGCCCCAACTTACCCGACTGCAGCTCTTTAAGCAGGATCTCGCATATTTTATGAAGATTTACGCGACCACCCGCTTGAATTGCTCCGCGCGTTTTGGCGGCAGCTTCCAGAAACTCTATTTCAGTATCCGGCAACTCGTCCAGCTTGTAGCGCTCCTTCATTACCTCTGGATACGCTTTAATGAGATAATCTGCCGCAAAAAAGCCGACATCATCGTATTCCATGGCGGTGTTTTTAACAGCACCTGATGAAGCCAGCCGATAAATAGAATGTGGATTTTCAAGCTTGGGCCACAGTACTCCCGGCGTATCAAACAAAATAATACCGCTGCCTAAGTTTATGCGCTGCTGGCTTTTCGTTACAGCGGGTTCGTTACCTGTTTTAGCAATGATTCGGTCGGCCAAAATATTTATTAGCGTCGATTTACCCACATTAGGTATACCGGTGATCATCGCTTTAATTGCTTTGGGCTGACCTTCTTTATACGAACAAATGCTTTTAACCAGCTGCATAATTTGCTTGCTGTTGCCCGGGTTATCGCTAGAGGTCGTAATCGTCTTCACGCCACGCTCTTTCTCTAAGCTCTCCTGCCAGCGGGCGGTGATTTCAGGGTCTGCTAGATCGTATTTGTTAAGAATTTTAATACAGGGCTTGTCGCCGCGAATTTTTGCAATTTCAGGGTTTTCACTAGAATACGGAATACGTGCGTCAAGCACCTCAATAAGAATGTCTACTTGATTAAGCGACTCTTTAATTTCTTTCAGGGCCTTGTGCATGTGCCCTGGGAACCATTGTAATGCCATGGTTGTTTCCTATCGTAATCGAGTTGAGGGGGTGTGCTTAACGGGTCAATTCATAAGCGCAAATATTCACAGCGCTGGCCAAGTTTAACGAGTCAATCTTACCACTTCCCGCAATGGTATATGCCGTTGCGTTTAGCTGAGAAAGTGTTTGTGAAGGCACCCCACGAGCTTCATTGCCAAAAAGATAGCACTGGTATTCACCGAAGGTGTGTGAGGTGATGCTTTCACCACTCATGTCCAAGAAGGCGAAACGTTTAAACCGTTTGCTCAAACTTTCAAGTGCTACATTCAATTCCATGTTTACGTGGAAAATCGCCCCCATACTTGAACGTACAACTTTTGAGTTGTACGGATCCACACTATTTGGACTTAGCAAAAGTGTGAAATTACCAAACCACGCTAATGTTCTTAATATCGTTCCTAAGTTACCAGGATCTTGTACTTCATGAAGATAGATGTACTTTTCGGTACTAGAGCTGTTTTCAGAAATGTTGGTTTGTGAGCGGTCTGAACTTAATGAAGCGTTAGGAAGTGGAACGCGAGCAATAATACCTTGAGGTGACTTAGTATCGCTGAGTTGCTGCATTTGTTGCGACGATATCGTCTCAATCTTCACCGCAGCTTTAGAGGCAGCAAGCCTTTCTTTCACCCATACCTCATACTCAGCCGTTACATAAAGGGTGATATCACCTAATGAACTGCTGTTATGCTGAGCAACATTAATTAACTCTAAAACTAAGTGCTCTCCTTCAACCAAATAGAATCCGAACTGCGTTCTAAATTTCTTTTGATGAAGCTTTTTCACGTCACTTAGTTTCATTTGCACTGCCCTTTTTGTTACTTGCGGCGCAAGTGTAAGGTAAGTTCAGGAAAAGGCAAGGTGACAATTTACCCTGCCGATAACATGGTTTAATTATTTTTCAGCAACCACGTAAATGTCACCATCGTAAATACCTTGCACGGTTAGCTTTTGGCTTGCCAGTGCCTGAAGATAATCAATATGCGCTTGCTCCACTTTTTGCCCCGGAACAATAAGCGGAATACCTGGAGGGTACGGTGTAATTAAACCTGCTGCAGTGCGACCGACGCTGCTTTGCCATGGAATGGCTTCTCTAGGGCTGAAAAACGCTTTCGACGGAAGGTCGTCTAAATGAATGGGCGGAATGTCTGCCGGTAACGGGCTCTTGCTCTTACGCTTGCTTAGGTTAACAGCACCGTCATCAAGTCGTTTCAGTGCGTTGTACAACCTCACGATTTTAGAGCGCATTCCACCTAGCGTAAGCAGCACTAAAATAGTGCTATGAGTAAACTTCTCGATTTCTAAACCGACCTCATCCATTAAAAAACGATGAATCTCTTGGTTAGAGTAATCTAGCGCCGATACGTCAATTAGGATTTTAAGCGGATCATGCCCAATATTGTCACTTTCAAAGTGAGAAAACATATTCGCAAAGTCACTAGGTGAGAGTATTTTAAGTCGCTTGAACTTGGCCATTTGCGATTTGAGTTCGGCAACGTTACTTAATAGCTCATTAAGAATTTTGTAGCCTTCCATTTCCAGCTGCTGACGACATACATCAAGCGAGGCAATCAGTTGATACTTGGGCGAGGTACTGGTGTGGATTGCAAACACTTCTTTAAAGAAGTCTTTATCGAAATCCGGATCATTTACATGAATAAATGATGCTTGAGAGAACGCCGACACCACTTTGTGCGCAGAGTGAGTAATATAGTCTGCCCCAGCGGCGATAGCAGAGTAGTCACGCAATGCAGGGTGGAACAAAGAATACGCAAACCATGCTTCGTCAATGAACACTTTAATGCCATGCTCATGGGCTAAATTTACGACTTGCTTAAGGTCGGTAAGTAACCCGTCATAGGTACACCCTGTCAGTACGATCAGTTTAGCGTCAGTATTCTCTTCAATAAGTTGCTTAATTTGCGCCATTCTAGGCGGTGAAAATATACCGTATTCAGGGTTAAACACACTGTCTAAATACACTGGCATGGCTCGCGCCTGGATAATGCCGTAGTGCACTGACTTGTGGCAGTTTCTGTCGGCAATAACTTTGTCGCCCTCACGCAACAGCGTCTGCAAAATAATTTTGTTTGATGTAGAAGAGCCGTTCGTAACGAAATAGGAATGGCGAACCTCAAATGTATTCGCAACAGCGGCTTGCGCTTTACCAATAGCGTGAGTGCCATCTGATAGTGAGCCCAGCGAGTCTACGCTTACCGATAAGTCACTAACAAACACGTTACGGCCAAAGAAACGATAAAAATCACTGATATAAGGTGAATTTCTAAAGCTTGCGCCACCGCTGTGACCTGGCGTATGCCACGAGTCGTTAGACTCTACCACATAGTCTTTGTATTCAGTCCAAAACGGCGTTTCGTTTCTATCATCAAAGTCATTGATGATATAACCCAAAATGGATTCTGGGTCTGAAATAATGTCGTTACGATAGAAGAATGATTCAATGCCATTGGCTTGGTTTACAATATCCAACCCTTTTACTGCATCGCCTAAGACATACACGGGAAGTTCAGGGCGAATGCGTTTAATGGCGTCGATAACTCTGGCGTTATTATCAATCACCGTGTTGCGTGTAGACGACTTTTCGCTTGTGGTTTTCTCGTTCGCGTTTTGTGAACTGACGCTTTCGGCTGCGGGGCTCGTATTTTCATTAAGTACGCCATTTAAAGGCACTACGTCTGTCAGCTCTTTTACCTTCGCTACCACATCCCAGCTAAATACCACAGCCTGAATGTCACCGTCTTCACGAACAAATTGTAGTGCCTTTGCAACGGAGTTCGCTTCAAGCAGGCTTATTTCAACGTCACTTCTGTCAAAATAAGCAATCGTGTTGCCTATACTTGACGTAATTTGTTCCAACAGATCAACAGCATCTTCTATAACAAGAATTTTTAAATGAGGGCGCATTAACCAACCATGTAATTAATAATGAGCGTTTAGCGCTAGGCTAAAACTCATAAAACTAAGAATCAATAAACTAAGAATCTATAAACAAAAACAGTAAAACTAAAAATAGTGTAACTCTGAATTTCACTGGTGTCGTGTAAACTCTTGCTATGTCGTAATAATAGTGCCTAAACGAATTGGACCGGGGCTAAACCACTCATGCACACACCTTCCCTTCACAACCAATTCCCACACGCTTACCTTTCAAAATCAACAAAGCACAAAAGTAACCTACGGGAATTTCTACACTACGCGAAAAACTTGCTCCCTTCTATTGCTTCAACGAAGAAAAGCACCTGGCCCATACATCATGACCACTGTTTTATGCGGGTGATTTTAGACAATATTGTCGGCTGTGCTTGGTATGAGGTTATTCCCTCGCCGGCCTATAAAAACCTGACCGACGAGCAAGCCAGCGCTGCATTAAACCTTGCCAAACAAATAGCCACTGAGAGTGTCTCGCTTCACGTACTCAACCAACGCTCGAAACAATGGCGTGATAAACAGCTAAAGTTGGAGTTTTAGTATGACGAAACGAACAACCATTAACGACGCAATTTTAATAGAGGATGGCCAAGACCTAGAGCGAGTTGTGAAAGATAAACGTGCGCAATGGCGGGCTAATAACGCGAAAGCGCGTCGCAGGCAACGCCGATATAAAAAGAAGCTTATTGCAGAACTTCCGCGAATTATTGCCGATATTCATAGCACATATCCCGAAGATGAAGCCTAAAGCACTATCATAAAAGAAATCAATTACCTACAATCACTGCTAGAAAGTTGCGCTTAACAGAGTGTAACGTAAATTAATTCCTACTAAGAAAGTGACAGGACATACCATGGCGTTTAATTTAGCTATTAATAACGATATTGCAGTAATCACCTTTGACGACGGAAAAGTTAACGCCGTAGGCTTTGAGCTTATTCAGCAGTTTAACGATGCCTTAGATGAAGCAGAACAAAACGCAAAAGCGGTTGTATTACACGGTGGTGAAGGCAAGTTTTGCGGCGGGTTTGACTTATCGGTAATGAAAGCCGACGACAAAGCAAAACAACATGAGTTGGTGTCAAAAGGCGCTGAGCTAATCGTACGCCTATATAGTTTTCCACTACCTGTTGTCGTTGCTGCAGAAGGTCACAGCATTGCAATGGGTGCAATTATGCTTATGGCTGCTGACCTGCGCATTGGTAAAGACGCAGATACTAAGTATGGTCTTAATGAAACCGCCATTGGTATGGTACTCCCGCCTTTCGGTATGGAACTAGCCAAAGCTAGATTAGCGAATACGTCTCAAACTGAAGCTTTACTTTTCTCACGTATTTATCAAGGCAGTGAAGCGGTAAAAGCGGGCTTTTTAGATGCCGCAGTACCTCAAGAGCAGGTATTAGCGACAGCCATGGGTTATGCAGAAAAGTTGAAGATGTTGCCTAGACAGTCTTTTGCTGAGTCTAAAATACAATTGCGTAAAGAAACGATAGAGAAGATGAAAGCTTAGCGCTTATGTTATAACAACGCGTTGAGACTGGTTGTTTCAACGCGCTGTCTAAAGCAGTTACTTTATGGGTCCGGAGCGGCGTTCAATCTCTTCTTTAAGTGCACTTCTAAGGCCCAATTCGAAACTCAATTCAGCAAGCACAAATAGTGGTCCTATGGCCAGCCCCATTATGTCGTCGACAAACGCAGGCTTTTTACCCTCATAGTGATGACCAATGAACTGTAGCATCCAACCACCAATAAAAATGCCAAGTGAGATAGCAAGCCATGTTCCCATTTCATTCTGTGCGATAGGTTGAGCGAAATAGACCATAGCCCCCGTGATAAGCGTCATCACTACGCCAAGCTTTATATCTAACTTAATGTAGAACGCATTACCAATTGCCCAAATAAACAGCGCTGGGCTTATGATCATATCCCCTAAGGTTGGCGCGTTCACTAGAAACGCAGGCTTACTTAGTAGACAGAAAACCGAGAAAACAATTAGCGGAATACCGACGTAATGGGTGTATATGTTTCTTTGGTCTCTGTGGTACTTGGCGTACTCACTTAAGTGCTGTTCTAAATTTTTCATACTGCATCAACCACAAATTAAATCGAGATTTCAGTTTACTCTGCTACTGCCCTCACAAACTGTCGTCTTGACGACAAACTAAACCAACGTCTATTTAGGACAGGAAACTTAGGGTGAACTTCGTAGGCAATCACGAATCATAGTAAAATTGATTAAAACAATTGGAGTTTTCATGACTTACAGGAAGTACCTTTGTGCTTTGGCAGGTTCAGCGCTTCTCTCTTTAACAGCGTGCAGCTCGGCTCCCTCTCTCTCTTCAGATGAAAGCGAAGGCAGTGAAAAGCTTACCGAAGGCAAACCACTTACGTTAGCAGCTAGTCACTGGCAGGTTGAGAGTATAGGTCGGGCAGGAATTATCGATTTCAGTCATGTTACGCTTAACGTAAATTCAAACGGCGACACAAGCAGAATCAGCGGTAGTACAGGTTGTAATCAGTTTACTGGAGCGCTTAATGTAGAAGAAGCCGAAACAGTATTTAGTGATGAAAATTCAACTGAACCCTTTTCCACTGATAAGCTCATTCTCACCAAGAAGGCATGTGCTCCCGCACTGATGAATCAAGAACAACGCTTTATCGATATGCTAGCCGCATCGAAAAGTTATTCGATTGTGGAAAATACTTGGCTGATTCTTTATGACGGTAATGGTAACGAAATCATTAGAGCGATTGTAGCGCAGTCCTCACAGTCGGCAGCCAATAGAGCAGCAAGCCCAACAAACCTTAATACTGATACGGTGTTGTCTGAACAAACTTCATTGCAAAAACAAGATGTTGTTAGCTCGAACAGCCAAGAGTCGACCAAAACGTACACATGTGAAACGCCTAATGCCAATCTCGCTACATTACAAGTAAATACGCTGGGGCCAGACACACTGGCCTTATCATTAAACAGTACCCATCACATTGTGCAGTTATCGCGTTCAGCATCGGGGGCCAAATACACCAACAACAAGAATGTCGTGTTTTGGAATAAAGGTGATGCTGCCACCCTTTCGATCAACTCAGGTTATTACCATTGCAGTTTAAACTCCTAAAGTGAAATAGATGCTTGTTTAACGGTTCTCGCCCCAGGCGTTAGCGTAGTATCTACCTTAATATTTACCTCACATGATAAAAGGGCTTCATCTGCCCTTTTAGCTTCTCATTTCAGCTCTATCAAATTGTGTAACGCAATGTTGTTAGTTCATTGCTTATAGCCCCGCGCATTTTAGCCTTTATTCCAACTCAATTAGTTTCAGTTAAACATTTTCGCACCTTTAATAGGTCAATCAAAAGTGAATTAAGCATGGAGATAGCTAATTCTTTATATTTTTATATGTTTACACCTTTACTATTTAAAATCATTTACTTACCAGCAAATTTCGCAGGTTACTCCTAGTAATTCCGCTTCTGTAACTATGCTCACAAGTTGAAACAATAGTTAGAACACTATACAATTTATTTTTATTGAACGACCAATTAAAATAAAAACATCAGTAAAAAGACGTGCGACATTACGTTTATAAACCTTCAATAATGCGTCATTGGCGCAGTAGGTAACGATGTTTTTTACAGGGTGACTTTTACAGAGCGAAAATGCTCTGTTCGAGCAAGTTAACACTTCAATAGAGAAAATAGTTTCAACACTATTCATCATTTTGAAACTATTTCTACGTATTAGGTATTCGTAATAGAAGTTAATGCGCAGTACCCGCAAATTGGCGAAAGTTTTAGTCCTTTTAAAAGTAGGAGTTTATGCATGTCATTACCGACTTATCAGAATTTCATTCACGGCAAGCCGATGGCAAACAAAAGCAAAGAAACCTTTGCAGTAACCAACCCCGCTACCAGTGAGGTAATTTACCACGTAGAAGTGGCTGATGAGTTTATTCAACAAGAAGCAATTAAAAGTGCCAAAGAAGGTTTTGCGGTATGGTCAGCAATGATGCCAATTGAAAGAACCCGCATTCTTATTAAAGCGGTTGCATTGCTTCGTGAGCGTAATGACGAACTCGCTAAGTTTGAAGTACTCGATACCGGTAAGCCTATTCAAGAAGCCGACTGTGTTGATATTGAAACTGGTGCTGATGTCATTGAGTACTATGCCGGCCTTGCTCCTACACAACTAGGTACCCAGCAACCTGTGGGTGGCGATTTCTTCTACACGCGCAAAGAAGCGCTAGGTATCTGTGCCGGTATTGGCGCATGGAACTACCCTATTCAAATCGCTTGCTGGAAATCAGGCCCCGCCCTTGCCGCAGGCAATGCGTTTATATTTAAGCCGTCAGAAGAAACCCCAATGGGTGCGCTTAAACTGGCTGAAATTTTCACTGAAGCTGGCGTACCTGACGGCGTATTTAATGTGGTTCAAGGCGCAGCACAAGTAGGTCAGTGGCTTACTAACAGCCCAGACATTGAAAAAGTATCGTTTACCGGTGAAGTAGGCACGGGTAAGAAAGTAATGCAAAGCGCCGCTGCGTCGAACTTAAAAGACGTGACAATGGAGCTTGGCGGTAAGTCTCCGCTTGTAGTATTCGAAGATGCTGACATTAGCCAAGCTATCAGCGCCGCAATGCTGGGTAATTTCTATACCCAAGGCGAAATTTGCACCAACTGCACCCGTGTTTACGTTCAGCGCTCTGTGTATCAAGCCTTTATTGATGAGCTTAAAACCCGTACCGAAAACAACATTGTTATGGGCGACCCACTTGACCCCAACGTAAACCTAGGCGCACTTATCTCTAAAAAGCACCAAGAGCTGGTACTTAGCTATATCGCCAAAGGAAGAGAAGAAGGCGCAACGCTGCTAACCGGCGGGAACGCTGCCTCTCCGGCATCTGCACCTAATGGCTATTTTGTCGAACCAACAATTTTCACCGACTGCACTGACGATATGACTATCGTTAAAGAAGAGATCTTCGGACCAGTAATGAGCGTTTTGGTTTTCGATGATGAAGACGAAGTGATCGCACGCGCGAATGACACCGAGCTAGGTTTAGCCGCCGGTGTATTTAGTAAGGATATTCAGCGCGCGCACCGTGTTATCCACCAGCTTCAAGCCGGTATTTGCTGGATAAATGCCTATGGTAACTCTCCTGCTGAAATGCCTGTAGGCGGCTACAAACAGTCTGGCATTGGACGTGAAAACGGCGTTGAAACGCTTAATAGATACACTCAGACCAAATCGGTTTATGTAGGTATGAGCCAAATTGAGAGCCCGTTTTAAGCCGCAGTAGGAGTACATATGCAGACATTTGATTACATTATTGTTGGAGCAGGTTCTGCTGGCTGCGTGCTAGCGAACCGCTTATCAGAAAACCCAAAGCACAAGGTGTTGCTACTGGAAACCGGTGGCTCAGATAAAAGCATTTTCATCAAGATGCCAACGGCGCTGTCTATTCCTATGAATACCGACAAGTATGCGTGGCAATTCAACACTGAAAAAGAGCCCTATTTAAACAACCGTGAAATGCACTGCCCACGCGGTAAAGTATTGGGCGGCTCGTCATCCATTAACGGAATGGTATACGTACGCGGCCATGCTAAAGACTTCGATGAATGGGAAGCTCACGGCGCAGAGGGCTGGAATTATCAGGCGTGCCTACCCTATTTCCAAAAAGCAGAAACCTGGTACAAAGGTAACGACGCGTACCGAGGTGGCAATGGTGAACTAGGCGTTAATAACGGCAACGAAATGCAGAACCCGCTTTATACGGCCTTCATTAAAGCCGGCGAACAGGCGGGCTACGACATCACTAGCGATTATAATGGCAAGCAGCAAGAAGGCTTCGGGCCCATGCATATGACCGTGAAAGACGGTGTACGCAGTTCGGCAAGCCGTGAATATCTTGACCCGGTAAAATCGCGTAAGAATTTAACTATAGTGACTGGCGCACTGGTTACTAAAGTCGTGCTGGAAGATAAAGTCGCGAAAGGCGTTGAATATGTGGTGAACGGTAAAACCGAAACTGCCGCCGCATCTAACGAAGTGATTTTAAGTGCCGGCTCTATTGGCTCGCCACACATCCTGCAACTTTCTGGAATTGGCGACAAAGATATTCTTGAAAAAGCAGGTGTCGATGTTAAGCACCACCTGCCGGGTGTGGGTCAAAACCTGCAAGATCATTTGGAATTTTATTTCCAGTACAAGTGCAAACAGCCAATAACGTTAAACCGCAAACTGGGCTTAATTTCAAAAGGGTTGATCGGCGCTCGCTGGTTGTTAAACCGTTCTGGGTTAGGCGCTACGAATCACTTTGAATCTTGCGCGTTCATTCGCTCGAAAGCAGATGTGGAGTGGCCAGACATTCAGTACCACTTCTTGCCTGCCGCTATTCGATACGACGGAAAGTCGGCGTTTGATGGCGATGGCTTTCAAGTGCACGTAGGTCACAACAAACCTAAAAGTAGAGGTAGCGTAACCCTTCAGTCGGCTAACCCGACGGTTCCGCCTAAAATTTTGTTTAACTATTTGCAGCATCCAGATGATATCGAAGGGTTTAGAGCATGCGTAAGACTTACACGGGAAATCATCGCACAGTCAGCATTCGACGACTTCAGAGACGGCGAAATTCAGCCTGGCGAGCACATTCAGACGGATGAAGAAATAGACGCTTTTGTGCGTGAAGCCGTTGAGAGCGCTTACCATCCATCATGCTCTTGCAAAATGGGCGAAGACGACATGGCAGTGGTTGACTCTCAAACCAATGTTCATGGCATTGAAGGGTTGCGAGTGGTGGATTCTTCTATCTTCCCCACTATTCCAAACGGAAACCTAAATGCGCCAACCATTATGGTGGCGGAAAAGGCGGCAGACATCATTCTGGGTAAACCTGCTTTACCACCACAAAATGTGCCCGTGGATATACACCCGCATTGGCAAACAGAGCAACGCTAAATTTTAAACTACCTCGCACCAGTGTGCTTGTTTTTAAAACAAGCACACCTTCCACAGTGCCTACATGCAGCCTTCTTAAGATGGTTTTAGCGAGTAGCTGGGTGGACTGTTTAATAACGAAAAAAAGGAAAAAACATGTTTCATTTTTATCAATATTGGGAGGGTGATAATGACAGTATGGCTTAGTGCAGGCATTATTTTCACTCTACTTTCTGTAGCCTATATTTTGTTTAAATGGGGCAACATGAAAGTGGTCGGCGTAACGCCAGTAAGAACCTTTACCTTTATTGCCATTCTCTTTACCTCAGGTTTGGACGTGGGCCTTATTATGTTCCCGCTCACTGAATTTGCTGGTTATGCTGACATAAGCGCAAGTCCTGAATATGCCTTCACCAATCCGCTCGCTATTGAGTTTGGATTTTGGGGATTCTTAATTTGGGGATTCTATTTTCTTACTTGCTTTTATTTCTGCGTAATCGAACCGAAAGTAAAGTTCTTCGAGCTTCCGGTTGTTAAGTTCGTAAACAACATTGTAATCATCGGAACCTGTGCTTTCACGGCGTTTCTACTGCTGTCTAACCTTCCCTGGTATTTACCGTCGATAGGCGACGGAGAATCTGTCGTGCCAGCGTTCTACCTGATTGTGTTCGCAGCCATTGCTTTTGCGGTGTACTCAAGTACAAGCATTAAGTACGTTCGTATTTTAAGTCTAACCACTACGTGGGTATTTATAGCCCTTATTGTTGGTATGTGGGCTGCGGCATTTGTGTTTGGCGAAAGTGAGATAACAGCTTATTTTACCAATTTAGGTCTTATTGGCGGCTATTTTGCGAACATCGATAACTTCGTATTACCCATCAATGATTACCATGAGTTTTATCTATTCTGGTGGTTCAGTTGGAGCATCATGATAGGTCAGTTTACGTCTCGTTTCGTGGGCGGCCTTAAAACCTACCAAGTTATGCTGGCTATGATGGTTATCCCATCTATCCCTATCGCAGCATGGTTCTCTGTGCTGTATCACTACCACAGCGCAGGTATTCCAACGGAAGGGATCACAAATATGGCAATGGTATTTGTAGGTATCGTGTTTGTAATCAACTCACTTGATTCACTAATCAGACTTTATACCGACAACCTTAATATGACCGTTGAGCGCATTGGCAAAGGTAATTATATTGCCCTTAACATCGTGGCACTATCGCTGCTTACGCTGTTATTCAAACTAGACTTCTTGCAAATTCAGTGGGTAGGTGCGCTAGTTATTGCCGTATTCTTTAGCTGCTTTGCGTTCATTTTGAGTCAGAAATTCAAATCGGTAACGGCTATCAAAACGTCTCCGAAAGAGAACAAAATTGACTTCACAAAAATAGAAAACCTTAACTAAAACATTTCATATTTGTTTTTCCCCTCTTCTTCACTGGCTCGGTTTGAGCCGGTGAAGCTAAAGAGTGCCTACTATTAAAGGGCGTCGATTAAATAAACAACTATGATATACACAACAATGATAAAAACGGGTGTTTAACATGAAAAAATCAAACGTATTTTTACCGTCTGCACGCATACTCACTGCCATTATTGCGACATTCTATGCTTCGGCATCTCTTGCTGACTGGAGCGCCAACATTTCCGCAGTTTCAGACTATACATTCAACGGCGTTAGTCAGACTCAAAACGACCCTGCTCTCCAAGGCGGCGTCGACAAAGCCTTAGAAAATGGTACTTACGCTGGAACGTGGGCTTCAAATGTAGATTTTGGCGGCGATACTAATCTTGAATGGGACTTCTACGTAGGTCGTTATCAAATGCTAACCGATGCGGTAAGTATCGACTACGGTATCGCCTATTACTCTTATCACGGCGGTGACGATTCAAGTGACGGGAATTACCCGGAAGTGTATACCAAATTCGGTTATGCTAGTGACTACGGTAGTTCAGAACTAAACTTCTGGTATACATGGGATTACTTTGGGACAGGCGCTAAACACGCCATCGCGATGGTTGCTCATACCTTTGAACTCGCACCCAACCACAATTTACGAGCAAGCTTTGATGTATCTAACTCCCTAGACAGTGACAAGTGGCTGTGGAATGGCGACGACACCTCTTTCTACCACTACCGTTTGGCTTACCAAACAAGCTACGAAGGGTTTGACTTCGAAATTGCCGCTGAAAACACCAATCTCGATTTCGATACCGCCGATGAACGAATTGTGTTTGGCGTATCGAAAACCTTTAGCTTTTAATCTAATAGGCTAGCACTAACTGGGGCTATTGTTCTCTAGCGTCGACGATAGCAGTAGCCCCTGATTCGCAGCGCTGGAAAGGCCCTCGACACTCCAGTCTGACCACGTTGCCATTGCTGTTGACGCATTAATGAAAATCGTGACATTACGGCCGCTGTCTTTAGCTTGATACAAAGCCCAGTCCGCTATCAGAATTGCATGTTCCCATATCTTTGAATCAAGCATGCAATCATCCCAGGGAAGCTTGGTTGCTCCTATTGACATTGAAATAGGCTCAGGAATCTCTAGTGCATGATGAAGCGATGCGATAGACCTATGCAGTCGCTTATTAAATTCGACGATATCGCTAGAGTTAATGGAAGGAACAACTAACAGAAATTCCTCTCCTCCCCAACGTATTAACTTATCGGTATTACGACTTACTGTCTGCAAAGCTTTTGCGACATGATAAAGTGCGCTATCACCTTTATCATGCCCATAGGTGTCGTTTAATTGTTTAAAGTTGTCTAGATCGATTAGAAAAATGGCACATACATCATCAAATTCAACTGAGGTATCTTCTTGCTCTGCTTTTCCATTTATTAAATCAAAAATTTTAGGTACGAAACGCTTAACTGCTCTTCGATTATATAACCCAGTTAAAGGATCGGTGATCGCCGCTTCTTCCAGCGCTTTGTTTTTTTGCTGAAGTTCAGTATTTACCCTTTCAAATGCTACAGTACGCTCATTGACTCGAGCTTCAAGTATCTCGTTTCGTTGTCGAAAAGAGGCAATGCGAAGGCGGTAAATAACATAAAAAATTGCAAGCAAGGCTAAGGCGGCGACTAGCTTAGCCCATCTAGATTCCCACCAATTAGGTTCGACATAAAGTATTATTGTGTCTCCTAGTAACCAAGCCTCGCCATCTAGTCTAGATTGGACTTCAAACGTGGTTTCACCTGCTGGCAACTTGGCCAAGAAAGCCTCTTCCCGAGACCCTGAATAAATCCAGTCGCTGTCGTCTAGACGGTATCGGTACTCTGGAACAGACTCTGCAGAAAAAGCAGGACGCGAAAAAATAATTTCTGCGTTTCGCTTTTTGTTGAGACTTATTCGATTGCTATATCTATTTTCTCGTTTGCCGTCAACATAGACACCGGTAATGACTACTTGTTCTGTTAGCTTACGACTCTCACTATTTTGTACTGCCAGTACGCCATTTAGTGTTGGTAAATATAAGATATCTTTAAATACAACAGCTCGCAGATTACCCGCTCCATTACAACACCGTAAATCGGTACGCGCGCTGAAAGTACCATCATCCCGCAAAACAACGGTACTTTTCAATTGAGCATCAGTAATGTCGTTTATTTCCACATAAGCAATACCACTTGCACCGCTCAGCCAGAGCTTACTATCGTGCACTGTCACGCTGAAAAGGTCTTGAAAAGCTAACCCATTTTTAATGTTGAACGAGCGCCATTGCTTGGTTTCATCAAGCATCATCAAGCCTTGTCCATAAGTTCCAACAAACAGCCTTCCATCACTTAATTCAAGCAATGAAGAAACAAATACACTCGACCCACTTAATAACTCAATTTTGCGCCATTTATCTTCTTTTCGGCTAAACAGTCCTGATTCTGTGCCTACCCATAACACACCATCCTTTGCTTTTAAGATACTGCGAACTGATTCATTTTCAAATATGGGTATGTGTTTGAAATCATTATCGTTGAACTGGAAAAGGCCTTTAGTCGTCGCCACATAGAGCGCATCATCTCCTTGATATAAAGTATTTACTTGAAGTTCGGAAAATTCAGGGATAGCGTCAAACTGTGCTGTCCCTTTTCGCTTTTTAAAAAGTCCTCTTCGAGTTCCAATCCAAAGCTCGCCATCACTTTCAAAGACGCTGTAAGCATCGTTACCTGCGATTGCCCCTGGAGGAACTATCAGCGGCCAACTATCTTTTGAATCGTTAATAAACACGCCTTTATTAGTTGCGGCATATAAGCGATTTCCACGAGAAAAAAATGACCAAATACGAGCGCTGGATATATCTTGCGTAGGTGCTACGCGCCTTACGTTCGTGCTCCAATAAATAATCAATCCATGAGTTTTGGTTCCTAGAAACCACGTTTCTTCGTCGTTGAGCAGCACGCTATTGTCGAGTAAAAAGCGATTATCTATGGCGGGTGATAAGCGATGGAGAGTTGGCTTTGCCCGTGGCTTGATATCTAAAAGCTTGCCATTGTCTGAAACTGCAACAACACCACCACCATGAGTGCTAAACAGGCTTTTAATTCTATCTTCGCCACTTGCTGACACCACGCTGAAACGACAGGTTTCAAAAGATAATTTAAAGCGATAAATTTTTTTATCTTTGTGTATATAGGCTGTATTTCCTTGCACTAACAAACGTTCTGCATTGGCAAAATTGCCAATAGGATAGCGGCAAACTTCTTGAACAGATGATGTAATACGCGTCTGCAGCAACTCACCTTGCGTTGTTAGCAACCACAACTGATGCGCGTCGTAATATGAGTGAATGATCGAATCATTTGCGTAATCATGAGCCTTTGCTTGGGCACCTTGAAGTAACCATAGTGAATCAGTAACTACCCACACCTTGCTCTTGGCATCTGCAATAACTTGCTTTATTGGTTTATCGTCAAAATTAACGTTATGTGCCTCAAATTTACCATCATCGAAGCTCACTAGCCCAACGCCTGTCACTACCCAAAGTCGACTCGTATCGTCAAGAAACAAGCCATGGATCCAATTTGAACCTAGCTCGGGAGTGTTAATGGTATTGAAGAACTCAAACTTACGTCCATCGAATCGAGTAAGCCCATTCTCTGTGCCAAGCCACACAAATCCATTCTCATCCTTAACTATTGCTTTTATGGATATTTGAGGCAGCCCCTTTGCAGATACATATTGACCGACATCATAGGTTGGTACACCAGCCACGCTCCACTGTTCAACCCGATAACTTTCAGCTGCAGCATCAGTGTTTGCAAAGCCCGAAAGTATGATAAAAGGATATAAAAAAGCGATATTGAATAGTGAAAAGAAAAGGTTTTTCATTGAACCTCAGAAAAAAAAGATAAAGACGCCTGGAGCTGGAATTTCATAACGATGGAGCCGTGTTACTTCGAAACATGCCAATATCACAATAGTTGTTCACATCACACACGCTGTCAAATCAACATTCGTATGAAACTAACGAGAAAAAGTCCACGCAACAAAACGACTCAATTTACTTCCTTGCCCCATATCAACCACTTTACACTGCGTAGCACCGTAATAATCAATACTGGTTTTAATTGGTTTCAAATGGGCACTCTTCGACACCAAGCAGGTGAACCACTCTACATTGTCTTTTACAGAGACACTCTCTTGAACCATGCGCTGAATGAAGGCAAGTTCACCGCCTTCGCACCACAGTTCATTCGCTTGGCCCGCAAAGTTCAAGTTTGCGTCCTTACCTTGATAAGCGGCATTTTTACCTTGTAGCTTGGATGCACGATGCCCAAAACCTTGCTCACGATTATCGGTGAACTTTGCACCACTTCGTTTCTGTTTATTGCGGGTTAAATTAGATGTCTTCCTTCGCGTGCCTGACAGTGCATCTTGCGCAGACTTATGAAACGGAGGATTGCACATGGTAAACGTAAATCGTTCATTTGCTTCAATCACGCCGTTGAAAATACTTGCTCTATTCGTTTGTTTGCGAACTTGGAGTTTATTGGCTAACACGCTGTTTTTGCTAGCAGTGATTTTAGCACTTTTTACTGCGGCATCGTCGACATCACTACCAACGAACGACCAGTCATAGGATGTGACACCAATAATAGGATAGATAGCATTTGCGCCTACGCCTATATCAAGCCCACGAATGTTTTGGTCTTTCCCGTTATGACGTTGCCCGCCTTGTGCACTGCTGCTTGTTGAATCTAATAAGTCAGCAATACCGTGGATATAATCTGCTCTTCCAGGTACAGGGGGGCATAAGTAGCCATCAGGAATATCCCAATATTCAAGGCGATAGTAGTGATGAAGTAAGGCCGCATTAAGCACCTTCACCGCTTGTGGGCTGGTAAAATCTATACTGGTATTGCCGCTTTTAGCACGAACGAGAAAAGGCTTAAGCGCCGGGTATGTCTGGCACAGCGCATCCATAGGATAGCCGTTTCTGTGGGGATTTTTTGGATGCATGAAGCACTACTTTTTATGTGAAACTAAAAATTGGGATTGAACGTTTTCATCGAGCAATTGGGCGCCACTTCCTTGGGCTGCTACTTTATCGTCGGTATTGTAAAGCCTACAGCGTTCCAATGACAGACACCCGCAGCCAATACATCCCTCTAGCGATGTTTTTAAACTGGTGAGCGCCGCAATTTTTGCTTCGATATGCTGATTAAACACCGTGCTTAATTTTGCCCAATCAGCTTGTGTTGGCGTTCTGTTGTCTGGAAGTGTAGACAACAGACTCTTTATCTCAGTAAGGGAATACCCCATATTTTGCGCAATCAAGATAAAGGAAACTCTGCGAATGACAGAGCGAGGAAATGCTCTATTTCCGCCATTTGTGCGCACAGAAGGAATTAGCCCTTCGTTGGCATAATAGCGAATTAATGAAACAGCATTGCCAGTACGTTTAGCAATAAAGCCAATGCTTACCATAGGTTCTGGTGCCATAACGCCCCATTTTCCAATTCCGAAATAGCGAGTAAAAAACGCTTGATCTAAAGTTAGCTTTAGATATTAAGCTGTTTTTCGTTGATAATCTACACAAGGAAAAACACATGACCACTGCATACCTAGAGCACGCGAATATCACCGTTGAAAACCCAGATGAGCTAGCCAGCTTGCTTTGTAAACTATTTGGTTGGAAAGTACGATGGAGCGGCGGCGCCAAAAATGACGGCTACACGGTGCACGTAGGAAACGATAACGACTACCTAGCTCTTTACAGACCTAAAACTATCAATGATATAAAAAGCGATTACAAAACCCTCGCTAATATCAACCACATCGGTATTGTTGTGCCAAATTTAGACGAAACAGAACAGCATGTTCTGTCGCTAAATTTTAAAACCTACAGCCACGGTGATTACGAGCCAGGTAGACGATTTTACTTCATGGCACAGCAAAATATAGAAATTGAAGTAGTATCGTACTGCTAATTTATGAAGTCTACTTCCCCCTCAGGGGCGATTCAGAAAGGCATAATAAGATCATATTTTTGATAAAGCTGTGCGAGCACACCTTGCTCGCGCAAAGCTTCTAATCGTTCATCAAATGCGGTTTTAAGTGCCAAACCATGTTCAGTGAGCGCGAAAGACCAATATAATTTAAAACTGCCTAATTCAGATATCTCATATTCAGCGCGGTCGTCACGCTCATTTAAAGCGAGTTGCACCAAACTATCGGCTCCAACATAGAAGTCGATCTTTTTCATTGCTAGCAAAGTTAATCCCTTATACGAATCTTCAACTTCCAGTCCCATCGTCGCCTTTTCTAAATAGGGATAAAACACCATATCTTCATAACCAGAGCGGTAAGCGCCGAGTTTGTTATCAAGAGAATCTCGCGTTAGGGTATCTTGTATTCGGCTTACCATAACTACGGTGTCAATAAGTACGGGTCGCTCAGAATGATAAAGCATTTCAGTCTTGTGCATAGCACCTGTCATATCAATATTTCCTTGCAACACGTTCTTCACGCTACGTTTCCAAGGATAATAGTGAATATCTACTATGTACTCTGGTTCTGGAAAAATTTTATGTACTAGCTCGTTATAAAAGCCGCTTCCGTCGTAGTTTGTATAATCTTGCCAATAGTCAGTGCCCCACTTAATCGACGTTTGCGCAACCGAGTGAAAGCTTATAAACCCACAAAATAGCAAACAAGAACAAAGAGAAAATTTCATCAAGATATCCATTCAATTGATTTATATATACAAAGCGTAAATAACGTGTTAACGGTATAAAGAATAGCCAGTAAATACCAAAACATCTGTCAAAACAACGGAATGCATATGAAAAAAACCTTATTTCTTCTACTCACCCTTGTTGGTTTCAGTGTACAAGCCAATTCTGTGCTGTCGATGAAAGAAAGAAGTGCCTTAATTGATAATATTCTTGAACAGCGTTTCAATGATGTACTCCCCCACATTATGGATAAAGAAGGCATCGACATGTGGGTGCTAATGTCCCGGGAATACAATGAAGATCCCGTTTTAAAAACCATGCTACCTTCTACTTGGATTTCCGCACGACGTCATACCATGTTAGTCATTTATGACCCAGGCAATGGGCAACCGCTAGAACGTTTGGCTGTAGCAAGGTACGCAGTAGGCTCACTATTTAAAAAAGCGTGGGATAAGGAAGCACAACCCGACCAGTGGGAAGCATTAAAAAATATTATCGAGACCCGAAATCCCTCAAAAATAGCCATAAATAAGTCTAACGCTTTCGCACTTGCGGACGGCATGACCGCTACTGAGCACGAAAAGTTTATGGCTGTGCTTCCTAAAGAACTAAAAAACCGTGTAGTGAGTGGTGAGAAGCTTTCAATTGGTTGGTTAGAAACCCGAAGTGAACTGGAAATGCAGTATTATCCTGTTCTGGCCCAAATTGGTCACTCTCTTATAGCAACGGCATTCTCAAATGAAGTCATTACACCTAACGTAACAACTACAGACGATGTGGTATGGTGGCTTCGCGACCAAACCCGTGCACTGGGGCTTACTAATTGGTTTCATCCCACCGTCTCTATTCAACGCCAAGACAATGAAGTATTCGATCAAATCAGCGCGTTCAGTAAACGCCCTGGCGAAAACATCATTCGTCCGGGCGATCTCATTCATGTTGATTTCGGCATTACTTACCTTCGACTTAACACAGATCAACAGCAACATGCCTACGTATTAAAACCTGGAGAAAAAGACGCGCCAGCTTCACTTAAAAAAGCACTCAAATCCGGAAATCAGTTGCAGGACATTCTGACCGGTAATTTTAAAGTAGGTAGAACGGGTAATACTATATTAAGTATGTCGCGACAGCAGGCTATCGAACAAGGCATTACGCCCGCTATTTATACCCACCCGCTTGGTTTTCATGGACACGCGGCAGGCCCAACGATAGGAATGTGGGATGCGCAGGAAGGAGTACCAATAAAAGGTGACTATCCAATGTTTGCACAAACGGCCTATTCAATAGAGCTTAATACGGCTAGCTTTATTGAGGAGTGGAACAAAGAAATTAGAATTATGCTGGAAGAAGATGCATTTTTTGACGGTAAGTCAGTAACCTATTTAGATGGTAGGCAAACTGAGTTTCATTTGATTCATTCAGACAAAAACCAATAACTATAGGTGGAGCGTTGCGCCTATTTTAATGCCTATATAATGAATAAACTGAACGGTGCGGCTAAAGGTTAGCTGATGCGAGAAGACTTACGTAGTATTAAATCGAGCGAAGCGTAAAGTGTCAGGCCTTTCGCCCTTTCAAGCTAAAGGCCATGAAACTGTACTAAATATTAGCAGTAGGTTGCTATCCTAAAACGCAGTCTTATTCAGCAGCAGTGCGAACAACTACGTTCTCTGCACTATATTCGCGAACAAAATCAGACATTGTTTTGTGGTTACAAATAATGTTTTCACCTTCCAAGCCAAACTTCGCTAATGCCGCTTCTTTACCTACTGAAAGCGCTTCTAGACAAGCCTGTGACGCAACATCTTGGTTCTTAGCAACAAGTGCTACTGTTTTCGCGTTCTCAGTCGCCTTGTTGTTTTTGTACATATAAGCAAAAGTGCGAAGTGATTCGCCGTTGCAACGTACAGATGCACTGAACTCTTCTGCATTAAAACCTTTTGAACGGATAAGACGCAATGCAGGACCAAAACCATCTTCAGCAGCAGTTAAACATGCTTGTGTTTCGATGTTGTCGTTAATTGGCTTTAGTACGACATCTTTTGCAAAAGATTGAGTGGCAGCAACAGATAATGTTAGAGCAATAGCGAAAGTAGACAGTTTCATTTTTGAATTCCTATTTTGTAACTAAATTAGATATCACCTGAGTGATGAATACATTATGAACAATACTTTCAAAAAATAAAGCATTTTTCGTAATTTAATTACAGAAATAGCAAATTAAACAGACAGATCACGACAAAACTGAAAGTTATTTACAAAAACCAACATATTTTATATAAAAATTTACATATAAGTATTTTTAGTTACAGGTGTAGGGTCGCAAGCGCACAAAAAAGCGCGCATGAAATTGCTTTCAGCGCGCTTGGTTTTGTAAATGATAATAATCAAAGTCGAGTAGCAGAGTAATCTTTAAAGTTTAAACCTATAGAATGAGATCGTGCATCCAGTTAAGTGAAGGTAAATGCTGTTCTGGTTGGTAGAAAAGTCGATTGAGTCTACCCAGTAAATTAACAGAACGACTGGGGTCGTGCGCTTTCACCCTGTGCTCGCTTTCAGTAAGCATAAACTCCCATGGCTGCAGATTGAGTGCGTCTACTTCTTCCTGCCTAACCCCCAGTGATTGCAATGTTGACAAAATACGCTCTGTTTTACTTTCGGCAATAGGAATAATTTCGTTGCCGTATAAATCATCGAGCGGCTCATTAATAGCTTCTAACGTGTGATTTATTGCTGCCCACACTTCATCGTGGTCAAACGCCCAGCCTCGGGGAGCATAGTAACCCTCTATTTCCCATTCAAATTCGGCGTTGCTAACCGCAATAGAACTTTCGGCCTCTGGAGAATAGGCCAAATCTGGCTTAGCGCCGATATTGTATGCATCTACGCTCATGGCGATACAAATAATCAACTCGCCGCAGTGTTGCTTATTTGTATAAAGCGCTTCAAATGCCGCACGCTTAACGCCCATCCAACCATGCACTTTTGAAGGTTGTTCAACAAAGTGCCTTACATCATCGGGTAAGTCTTCGCCGTACGCGTTTATGAGCAAAGGCAGCGGATTTTGATCTGGCGCTTCTTCTGGCATCCAGACTTCGTATTCTTGACGGTTATCAGCTTTTCCGCGACTTTTTATTCCATAGGACAAATTCACAGGACGACAAATGCTTCTGTCTTCATCCACTTTATGAAAATACTCAGAGCGCATGCGCTTTATAAACGGAGCATCTAAACCTGCCAACGCTGCTGTTGGATAGCGATAGCCTATTTCACTATGTTCAACCATGTGCAACGTTGAAATGGCTTGCGTTAGCTTATTTTTAAGCCCTGCCAGTGCGTTCACTTTTGGAAGAACAATACTTCTTTCTGGCTCTATAGTAAGCCTGCTTCCATCTTCGGTCACGAACTTTGGGGTTTTATGAAACTCAAAGCCTGAAAACCCTAATGTATCTACCGCAGCGTTCCTATATTGTGAAAGCTCACTGAAAAGCGCGGTATGATTACGGATATGTTTAAATAACGGTCTTGATGCGGTCATATTTACTTCCATTTCAGCTACTTCCGTTCCAATTCAGCGTTTACTTACCTAATTTTGGTTTAAAAAGCGAAGCCATATCTTTGCGCCAATATCATCGTATTTTTTTACAAGATTACGGTAACGCTCGCGCATTGCTACATCTACAAGTGGTGTTGGCAGCAAAGGGTCAAAAACTAAGTGATATAACGCTCTATCTCCTATCACATAAGATTCTTTTGTGGCTTCTTCAAGGGATAAAGACGTTAAACGAGCGAGAGATTCCTCTATTTCATTGCATCCGTTTTTATACAGCGACTCTAGGTTTAAGTGGCACCATAGTCCCATCGCCTTGCTTTGTGTCTTACTGTCAAAGTCGCAGGCGCTAAACACTAGCGCCTTCCTCGACAGACCAAGTGAACAAAGTTTGTCTCTTACTTCGCCTGCTCCGCCTGAAAAATTATTCGGCCTAATGTAAAAGTCGTTTGCCAGCTTTTTCATTCCCGCAAGCTTAAGTGCACGCTCGTTATTTCTGTTCTGCTTTTGATCACTTTTGGCAAGGGGGCTAGTTTGAGCGACAACCCAATCGTTTTGCCAAGGTACAAGCCCATTCTCATCTTCTCGCCACTGGTGTATTTCTTTAGCAAAATGAATACCTTCGTCGCCTAGTTTGTAATAACCGCGCTCAACTAAGGTGATAAGCTGTGCAGACTGCAAGCGGGTTAGCGTTACTCGGATGTTGTTTTCAGAAATACCAAACAATGCTCCTACGCGAACAGCTGCACTGGCATTCATTTTAATATTATCTCGTGAACCCAATAGCTTTAGCAGTAGCTTTCGTGCTACGGGCTTTTTCTCTTTTTCTAGCTGCAAGCTCTATTTACTTCTTTGTTTTAGATAGGACCTAAATACTTAATCAAGCCTCGACTCAGTTGACTACATAAACCATTTGAGGCCAACCACGCGACTTCCATCATTATATAAACACACGCCAGGCACAAACATTACATTATTTGTTAACTCTAAACTAATGATGTAATGTTTAATGTAGAGAGCAAGGACGAAGACACATTTTGTGTATTCACTAAGTGGAAATGCCATGACTTTATCAAATCGATTTGTAACGCACATTGTAGACAACCAGCCCACTATTGCCGCCCCTTACAACGTGTGGCGTGATGATGCGTTGCTACGCATATTTGTGAATCAGCATCTCCCCTCCTCACATCAGCACGATGAGGGCCTGTTAGAAAAGTATGGCCAAATTGCGGGTGATACCCTTATGAGCCATGGAGAACTCGCAAACAAAAACAAGCCCGTCCTCCACACATTTGACCGCTATGGCCGCCGCATTGACGATGTTGAATTTCACCCAAGCTATCACGCGCTAATGGAAAGTGCGATGCAGCATAATGTACATAACTATTCGTGGAAGTATGAAGGTATCGAAGGCGCACATACCATCCGAGCAGCTCTAATGTATATACATTATCAAGCAGAGTCTGGTACATCTTGCCCACTGACAATGACACACGCAGCGATCCCCGCCATGCGATATGGAAAAAGCTTACCGCCTTACTACTTGGATAAAACCACCAATGGCGTGTACGACCCTCGCGCCTTACCCGCGAGTCAGAAACACGGGCTGACTATTGGCATGGGCATGACCGAAAAACAAGGTGGGTCGGATGTTAGGCGAAACACTACTACAGCAGTGAAACAAGCTGATGGCAGTTACCACATTGTAGGGCATAAGTTCTTTTTCTCTGCCCCCATGTGCGACGCTCATCTTATTCTCGCGCAAGCCGAAGGCGGACTAAGCTGCTTTTTACTACCAAGAATGCTTGAAAACGGTGAACTTAATAACGTTCGAATTCAGCGTTTGAAAGACAAGCTAGGCGATTGGAGCAACGCATCATCTGAAGTTGAATTTCAAGAAGCCACGGCATACTTGATTGGCGAAGAAGGCCGTGGCGTGCCGGTGATCATCGATATGGTGTCGCTTACTCGACTTGACTGCATGATAGGATCATCAGCACTCATGCGGCAATCACTGGTTCACGCTTTACACCATGTGAGCCACCGCGACGCCTTCAGCAAAACCTTAGTCAATCAGCCACTAATGCAAAACGTTCTGGCAGACCTCACCATTGAGTGTGCTGCTGCAACCGCGCTTACTATGCGCGTGGCAAAAGCGGTAGATAGTGCACAAAATGATAGCCATGAAGCTGCACTGGCAAGGCTGGCCACGGCAATTGGAAAGTACTGGATTTGTAAGCGCACGCCTATGTTTGTAAACGAAGCGCAAGAGTGTTTAGGTGGCATTGGTTACGTAGAAGAGAATCCTATGCCACGTTATTACCGTCAAGCTCCGCTCAATTCTATTTGGGAAGGCAGTGGAAACGTACAATGTCTAGATGTGCTACGTGCATTCGCCAAAGAGCCTGATATTAAAGAGGCCCTGTTTAACGAACTTAAAACACAGGTAGGCAAAAATAAGGATTACGATATCCACCTTAGTAAGCTGTTCAATGAGCTATCTAAAACACAAAATATGGAAACGCGTAGCCGCTATTTAACCGAACAAATGGCGCTAGCACTGCAAGCATGCTCTCTTCTTGCAACGTCAGTCGATAACGACAACGCCCTTATAGATATTGCCCACACGTTCTGTGAGTCGAGGCTAGGCAACGGAAGTGGTTTCGCTTTTGGTACACTGCCCGACACCACACCATTTGAGCGCATTATTGCGATTGGACAAATTTCTTATAACTGAGCAAGGTCAAAAAGATCTCAGTTCAAGAGCTAATAGTTGACGTTGAAATAAATTTTTCAAATTGGCGTAAAGTCCTACTAGCACACTAAGCTTGCACTACCGTTCTGTATATGAAGCCTGACGCAAGGCCCTGTTCAGCCATAGGTGCAGCTCAGTCATAGGTGCAATTGTTTACAAGATAAAAATCTTTCGTCATTGCCGTCCCCATTCTTTTCCACCCATTTCTACTAACCTAGACGCGGCTCGTCTAAAGGAAAAAGCGAGATCATTGGCGGAAGAAAATTGTGCCAGTGACACGCCAATTCGGCCCGTCGCCGACCATTCATAATATTCACCCTTTTGGGTGCGGATCATAGTTGTGGCAAAGGAACTCGAGTTCCCCCCTTTATCACTAACAATTAATTCTCCATCGCCATCATTGCTTTCAACGTGCGCTTCAAAATCGACAAACAACTCGTCAAGCGGGACTCGTGCCGTAAGTACCAAGCGGGTGCGAGATTCATAGCACGCGTCAATTAGGGTAACGAACCGGCGCGCTTCGTTGAGGTGATTGGCGTCCAGTTGAGGGACGCGTTCCATAATGATGACCGGAAATCGGCAGCAAAGGGAAATATAATCGGCCGCCCCGAGCGGTTGGTAGCACAAATCGGAGAAGTTAAACCAGGCGCACCGGTCATTCAATCGGGCGACCTTGACAGTTCGACCAAAGAGGACCGGAATGATCTCAGCCTCAGTTCCAGATCCATAGCCACCGAATATTTCTTCCAACTGCGCCTGTATGTTGTCATTAATTTTACCGAAAACATCTTCGTTCGACCAAAAATAAGATTGACCATCCGCTCGAGTTTCGAGTCGATAATCTACACTAGAATCCTCCATAGAAATAATGTCGAATGTGTCTTTCAACATGTCGATGAATGGCAAAAAGAGAGAACGGTTGATGCCGCCCTCATACAATGCCTCTGGGGCGCGATTGGAAGTGGCCACCACCACGACATTTAAATCCAATAACATCAAAAACAGTCGTTTTAAAATCATGGCATCGGCAACGTCTGTTACCTGAAATTCATCGAAACAGAGGAGTTGGGCTTCTTGTGCTAATTGATGCGCAATGATGGGGAGCCCATCATCTCTTGGAAACTTTTGTTTGTAGACGAAGATTCGATGATGAACTTCTAGCATGAATTCATGGAAATGAACGCGTCGTTTGGTTATTTTTGCGTGTTTGCAGCTACTCTTGTTACAGCTATGATTTTCTTCAGGAGCAGTAACCGACGCGTAAAAGAGATCCATTAAAAAGCTCTTGCCGACCCCGACCGGGCCATGAATGTATATACCTCGCGGTGGTGGACCAAAAGACCACAAATCGAACTTCTTTCGAAGAATGGACTGGGCAGACTTCAAAGATCGCGCCAGTAACGATAGACCACTGCCTGTAGAGCCGTCCTCTGTCGGTTGGTCGGTGCCCACTGGTACTGGCGGAAGCGAGGAAAGAGACTCATGCAGAGCATCGAGTTTTGCCGCCAGAGCAAATTGCGCGTCATCTCGTCGCAACTCCCCCGCATCCACCTTGCTTTCATATGCCACTGTTACTGGGCCTGTCGGGGAAGACCGCCGAACTACGCTATGTTGTACTGCTTTATTATCCGTCACCGTCTTCATCATGAACCTGATGAGTTTATCAACATGGTGCTTTGGTACGCTTGATTTCTATATGAGTATCAATTGATTTTGTAGTAAAGACTCAAACTCAAGGTTTCAACTTGCAAGAGTAAAACATAACCATATGAATAATATTAATAAAATAGAATGTTTATGTTTTGTTTACTCTCTAAACAAAACATAAAACCACTCAAGCCGGATAACACATACCTCCATAAACACTAAATAACCTAAAAAGGGTTAACCGAGTAACCTCGTTTGGCTAAGCGCACATGGGCTGTCATGGCTGATAGGTCCATCTTTACGCCTTCTATCAAAGCGTCTTTTTCAATGCCATGAGCTGTAGCAGACTGACCGCACACTATCACTTCAACACCTTGTTCCATAAGTGCAGTAAGCAGAACTTCATTACCGTTATGTTGCCCCTTGCGCTGTTTGAAGAATTCCCCCTTAAGCATTTCTTCTGTGGCAGAACCGTGAACCACGAGAGCAAGGGAAAGGTTTTCCTGTTTAACGCCGTTGGCAACGTGCATATTTATAAAACGAGCTAGCGACTCAAACTTGCGGTTAACCTCACCCGGGTTTGCTGCTTTAGCTACGTCAAACGCAACTTTGAATGCTTGATTTTCAGTAAAACTAACGCCATCCACTGGCGCATGTTTTCCGAAAGCGCTAAACACTGGCCCATACTCAAAATCTGATTTAGCTGAAGCCTGCCCTATTATTAACAATGCTGCTACCAAACAAAGTGACGCGCTGCCGATTCCTTTTGTCATGACCATTTCCTTTCCCTCAATTATTTCTCGTGCTTTAACGTGCAGGTAGCGCTGTTTTATATACTTCGAACGTCATATCACTTACATCGCTGCCCGCATCTTGGATTTTGCTGTTCGTATAGTAAAGTTCATTGTTATAAATACTAAAGGTATCAGCCCAGCTCACCACATCGCCTTTTACAAGTGTGCGAACGTCGAGACTCGGTGTAAGGTACTGCACCTCTTGCTTTTCCAGGTCAGCTAAATAGACATTGCCTTCGTGATAAATCATGCCATCTGGCGCACCTGTTGTAGCGACTTTTCGCACTTTTTTAGCCACTTCCTCATTCGTTGCTTTCTTTATATCAGAGGTATTAATGGCATATAGTGAATAACCTGACAAAGCATGGAAATATAATGTGTCGTTCAACGTATCTAACGCGATGCCGTCTGATTGAACGGTCATGCTGAAGGGCTTACCTTTAATACTTAACGACTCTACTTCCGCTTTTGTAGTTTCATGATTATCTAAAATGCGATAGCTAGTATTGTCATCTAGGTTATATACAACTAAACCCGCATGAGCCGAGTCGGTCATATATATGCGATTCGTTTTTTCATCTACTCGCAAGTCATTAATGTACGAATCAGTGTGATAAGCGTCTTCGCTAAGGAGTAAGGTACCTTCGATTTCATTTGAGGCCAAATCAACCACAAACAAGCGAGGTGCATCCACTACACCTTGAAACTTAGGATTGCGGGTATCCAACACATACAGTTTATCGTTATGGGCAACCACTGACTGAACGGCTAAAAAGCAATCTTTTCTTACTTTACTTTGCGCTACACACTCATTTGTTTTTCTATTGGGGTAGGCAACAAACTCACCGGTATCGGTTATTTGAGCGACAGAAAAACCTACACCGTCACGCCAGTTGGGCGCATTTACAAATACTCGCCCATCATTACTGACAGTTACACCGGTAATTTGTGTGCCTTTTATTTCGCCAATTAATTCGACCTCAGAGTCCAGAGCGGACTGTGCAAATGCGTTGACCGAAAAAAACGCTGTTAGAACAGCTGCCGTTACCGTGGATTTTACTCGCTTACTATTCATGTCCTTTTTCCCTTAATTGTTTAACATAAACATTGCCGAACGTGTTTTCTGTAATCCAAATTACAGAGCTTTGGGTGCCACTACGATCATTGAGATTAAACAGACAGCACTAAATCATACGGTATACCCCCTCAGTAGGAACACCGTTTGACGTCCCATCTATACGAGTGAACGATTAACGCGCTAGTTGTAACGTTTCAGCGACCTTTCTGCTGTCAACTTTGTAAATAACGATATAAGTAGATCTAAAGAAGGCTGTGTTCTCGTTTAAGATAAGATTAGTTGAACCTTTTTGCTGACAGAGTATTCTCTTGATAGCAACAATTTACAGTGAACTTATTATGCGAATACGTACTTCAAGGAATTTCGATACCCGCTTTGTTAAGGGTATATCTCGTTTGAAATCAGGATTATTCTTTTTATTTTGCGCAGTACTCGTCGCTGGGTGCAGCAGCAAACCCCAAGTGAGCGTTGACGACTCGCAAAACTTTGCTGACATTAAAACCTTTTACATTCAAGCGCCGTTAAACCCCATCAACGAAACCCTCGCCAACCATTTGTCTTCAACCATCACACAGCGATTAATTACCAAAGGGTTAACACCAACGGCAGAAGACGAGGCTGATGTTTCAGTAGGTTATCTTCCTTCAACGACCACAAAAGAAGATGGAACCACATTAAATTTGGGATTAGGTACAGGAACGTTTGGGCGCTCCGGCGGCATTTCACTCGGCAGTATCTTTAGCATACCTGTGGGAGAGCAAACGTCTCTACAGCAGGGGCTTCAAATAGATATAGTGAAAGATGGTAGGTTTATCTATAGCGCTTCAGGTAGTGTTGAGCTTGAATCTAAAGACAGCATAAGCATTCAAAAGAAACTCGATGAATTAGTTACAGCATTGCTAGAACAGTATCCAACAAGCGAAGCTCAGAACTAGCAAGTACAAATATCGAAGCTCGATAGGCGTAATTGCATACTTCCAGACGGCCGATGTAACATTTAATCTGGCCGTTCACAAAAAAGCGCCTTTGTGAAGTGACCCCCAATAGTTGGACTATCCAATTACTGGGGGTCTTTTTATTTTATAAATACGGTTTAAATTAGCTATGCTGACGCTGCTTTTTTCCGCGCTTCTTTTTCATGTTATCAAACTTTTCAAGCTGTTCATCGGTTAGGATTTCCGCTACTTTCATGCGAAGTTCTGCACGTTTAAGAAAGCGAGCTTTGGCTTTTTCAGCTTTTTGATCTGCAATGACTTCCACTTTCGCTTGATAGTCAGGGTCGTCAGGGTTTAACCCCGCTAACGCATTAACTTTATGGCGCTTACCTTCCTCGACCATTTCCGCTCTTTTAGCCTGATGCTCAGCTTTAAGCTCATCTCTTAGCGCTTGAAATTGCACTTTTTGCTCTTCAGTTAAGTCGAGTACTCTTTCCATTTTATGCAAAGGTAAGAAGTCTCCACCTCTGCGCTCATCAGAATTTTTACCACCTGCATAAGCAGTGGTTGCGATACATGCACTTAATAAAACACCGGTAATTAATTTTTTCATCTTAATCTTCCTACTTGTTTTGTCATGGTTATGCATGACGTTTAAAAATAATGTTGTTTCATCAACGGAATTAAGTATGCGTGAATCAATCGATAAGTAGGGTTAAGCTAGTGTAAAGTTGGGTAAAGTTAAAAAATACCGCAGTGAATAGGGGTAATATTCGGGCATGAAAAATGAAAAAATCAATGTGTTGCTCGTCGATGATGACAAAGACCTATGCGCCCTACTCCAAGAGTTTTTAGAAGGGGACGGCTTCAGTGTAGATGCCATTTACAGCGGCGATGAAGCAATAAAAACACTACTAAACACCGAGAAGTACGACACTGTTGTGCTTGACATCATGATGCCTGGCATATCGGGGCTTGATGTACTGAAATCGGTAAGAGCCGAAAAACAAACCCCAATTCTAATGCTAACAGGTCGTGGCGATGACATAGACCGCATTGTGGGACTTGAACTTGGTGCTGATGATTACCTTCCTAAGCCTTGTAATCCAAGAGAGCTTGGCGCTCGTATCCGCGCCATCATACGAAGAACACAATACCTGAAGGCCTCGCCCTCCGCTTCGCTAAGTGAATTGCATGGTATATACCTGGATCTAGGTGCACGGCAAGCAACAGTTAATGGCAAACCTCTTGCGCTAACTGGCGCTGAATTCAATGCTCTTAGCTATCTCATGGAGCGTGTAGGACAAACTATATCGAAGCAAGAAATGACGCAGGAAGTATTAAAACGTCCATTAGAAGCTTATGACAGAGCGATGGATGTACATATAAGCCGAATTCGTCAAAAGCTGACAGCAGTCGGTGTTTCCAACGTCATTCAGTCTGTTCGCGGCGTTGGGTATCAAATGCTAACTGCTCCTCAGCAATCGGAATAAAAGACAAAGGCAATGGTCAGTAACGTTAAATGGACAGATATAAAAACTAACTTGGGTTTCAAGCGCTTATTCTGGCGAATTTTTGTTGCTTTTTGGGTAGCCAGCCTAGCGGTAATGGCGGCTACCGGTTACGTATTAGTTAACGAGTATACTGCAAGTAGCTACAACAAGCGTTTTCTTGATGATGCGACGAATCAGGCTGAAAGGATTGTATGGCGATACGAGCACGAAGCGTTCACAAACGGTAGAGCTAGAAGTGAGATTAAAGAATGGGTCAAAAGGCGAAATGGGCGAGAAAACCAGCTAATCCCCATGCTTATTTCAACGCCTGATAACGAAGTCGTTTATCACTATCGACTGAACAAAGTGCCTGAAGAGCACAGGATCACACGTGAAATATACGGGCCATCAAACAACCGCTATGTCGCTCAATTTAGGCAACCGCAAACGCCTCGAATTTACAAACAAGTGCTTAGTCGCTTTCAGTCTATACAGTTTGTTTTTATATTTTTAGCCTCGACACTGGTGAGTGCTCTGCTTAGCTGGAGCATCGTTAAACCTATTAAATATTTAGGGGCTTTTAGCCGAAAATACGCCAACGACCAGACCGCGACACCAGTCCCCTCTCAACTTCTTACTCGTGGCGACGAGTTGAGCGACCTCGCAGCCGATATTAACTTTATGGTTAGCAAAACCGCTGATGCGATAGGTGCCCAACAAAGATTATTACATGACGTATCTCATGAGTTGCGAGCCCCTCTTGCACGGCTTCAGGCATCTGCTGCAATCATCGAACAGCATCAACCTGAAAACAAACACGTACTGCAAATACATAATGACTGCCAACGAATGGATCAGCTCATTCAGCAAATTTTAAACTTTTCGACATTGGAACAGACGCCTAAGAAAGCTGAGCCATGTGACATTATTGCGTTATGTAACCGTGTATTAGACGACATGGCAGTAAACTACCCGGGTATTCCTACCACATTAACGTTCAACCAATCACCTATAGACGAGACTATTATTAATGGCTTTCCTGAAGCTTTGCATCAAGCATTAGACAACATAGTGGGTAACGCTTGCAAGTACTCGGATAAAGGCCAACCTGTTGCTATAGACGTTACTTTTAATGCTAATAGCGTTGTCATTGTTGTTAAGGATAAGGGTATTGGCGTAGACAACGCTGAGATTGAAAAGTTAATGCAGCCTTTTTATCGAGCCGGAAACCAAATGCATACTGAAGGCTTTGGTCTAGGCTTAACTATTGCGCTAAAAGCAGTAGAAAAGCACGCTGGAACACTTGCAATGCAAAGCCCTGCAGAAGGTGGTCTTCGTGTCAAAATTACGCTGCCTAAAAACGCGCCGACACATCTATAAATGTTGTTTGCAGGCTCATACTACTGGCATCAATAAAGAAAAGTATTCTTTCGTACACTAAACATCGCTTTTATATAAAACATTACTAAAACGACATAGCTTGTGTTGTTGCCGAAAATAGAGGAAGTCGATGCGAATTAGCGTTATGCTTGGCGGTATGAAGAAGTGTAGATTGACATAATGGCAGCGCAGCAGCCTCTTTCCGTTCAGCAAAACCTTACCATTAGGTTATTGCGTGTATTAAGGTATAACAAAGCCCGTATCGAACGAGCGCTTACGCTCATGCCTGAAAAGCACAAGCCGCTTTTTCACGTGTTCCCTTTCCTTGTACACGTTAATCACGAAGCACTTCCAGGCTATATAGGCCCACTTTCTTCGGGTGAGACTGTTCCATTTGGCATCAATAACTACTCTTTTAGGTCTGATATAGAAAAAGCGCTTTTAAGGTGTTTTCCCGCGGAGAGTCACCTTTTTGCGGATATTAAACAAATCTGGCCAAGGCAACGAGCCATAGAATCACTGGTTCTCATGGGCAGTGTGGGTACTATTGCACAAACCGATGACTCGGATTTTGATTACTGGGTGTGCATCGATGGCAAACGATTTTCAGAGGTAGAACTTTCCTTACTTCAACAGAAGCTTACCGCCATTGAAAAATGGGCGGACAATATCTTTGGAATTGAAGTACATTTTTTTCTTTCTGAAATAGATAAAGTAAAGCAAAACGACTTCGGTGTCGCCGAGGGTGAAAGCGCCGGCTCAGCACAAGCATTGTTTTTAAAAGCCGAATTTTATAACACCAATATCGTTGTAGCGGGCAAAGCCCCTTTTTGGTGGCTTACGCCAGAAAAAACCAATGAGAATCAGTACCAAGCTATTTATAACAGTCTGGAAAAAGGCGGCTCACCCGATCTTGATTGGTTTATGGACTTAGGTCATTTAGAAAAGCTTGATGCCAGTGAATTGTTTGGTGCAGCCATTTGGCAATTGGGGAAAGCCATGGACTCCCCCTTTAAGTCCGTTTTAAAAATGGCAAAACTTGAAGTGTACTTGGCCAATATTTCTCATGGTCAGCCTCTATGTAACTTGCTAAAAAAGCATGTGCATCGCGGTGCTGAAGCGCCGGGCCATGTATCAGATATCGACCCTTACGCATTGATGTTCGACGAACTTATCACCCACTACAAAGTTAACGGTCAGCCTGAAGACATAGAAGTCCTTCAGCAATGTTTGTACTTAAAATGTGCTTGCCCGTTAAGTCAATCCCTTTTCGAAGGAGAAAAGCCAAACTTTAAACGTAGAATTTTAGCCTCTTACGCCAGGCAATGGGGGTGGGGCAGAAAACAAATCCTTCATTTGGACAACCAGCAAGATTGGACGTTTAGCGAACGCGTACAACTTAGTCGTCGGGTTCACAGTTTCCTCTTAAAATGCTATAGACGCATTTCTAAAGAACTCGGCCACTACCAACAAGTGATGGATGAGAAAGACATGACAGTTTTGGGTAGGCGCTTAAGTACCTATTACGCTAAAAAAGAAGCTAAAATTGAGTTTCTACGTCGTGCATTCGACGAGAGTCTGTACTGCGAGAAAATCACTATTGCTATGCGCCAGCTAAAAAACGGTACCGAGGTATGGTCGGCCTATGCAGGTGACTTATTAAGTAAATCAGGCATCATTGATGAAGCCCAGAAAATATCCCAAGCTTCTAGCGCGATTGCGTTAATGGTATGGTTGGTTTCAAGTAAGATAATTGATACCAACAGCGAAGTTTATCTAGATTACAACTATGGCGAAGTAAGCGAGCTAGACCTTAACGACCTTCTCAAACACTTGTGCAAGTACTTTCCACCGGTTAAAGTCTCGTCGCTACCTCGTAACGATTTACTTGCGCCGGAGCGTATAACCGCATGTTTTGCGATCGTGAATTTTCCTACCTTACGCCAAAAAGCCACGGTTGAAGATGTTGCTATTATCTACAAAACATCTTGGGGCGAAACGTTTTTAAAATTCGGTAACGAAATACTGGATACATTGTGGTATGAATTACAAGAAGTCATCCCTCAGCCAGCGTGCTATGTCATGGTGCCAAGGGGGAATCAACAAACTCGCATTTTGGGTGAGTTCTTGGAATCAACAGACCTTAACTTCAATGTCCTATATTAAAAGGGCCGGCACTGCTCTTGCTCTTTCTTTCAAATGAAAATGCATGAACCACGCTTTCAATTTCATACTTTTAATTTGCGCTTTTGGGCGACGTTGATCGCTGAATACATTAAACCATTCCCTTCTTCATTTAAGATATAAAAAAGCTTTTTGGTTTAAAAACACCCAAAAAATGCTTGCACTATAGAATTACAAGTGTAATCTAAATGCATCGACTACAACTGTAATCAATAAAAGTAGGTTTCGTTCCTATGAGCAAAATGTCAGACAAACCCGAAATTTCTAACGCTGAATTTGAAGTACTGGACGTGCTGTGGGACGACCACCCAGCAACATCAAATGAAGTTATTTCACGCTTAAATGATAAGAAAGACTGGCACGAAAAAACCGTAAAAACACTATTAGGCCGCTTGGTGAAAAAAGAAGTATTGGGGTTTGAAAAACAGCAACGTCAGTACCTTTATTACCCGCTGATTGCGCGAGAAGACTATACAAAAAAAGAAACAGCTAGCTTTGTTAGTCGTTTATTTAAAGGAAAAATAACGCCTATGGTCGCAGGTTTTGCTAATCAGAACTCGCTGACGAAACAAGACATAAACGAGCTGAAAGCGCTTATCAAAGAATGGGAAGAAAACAATGATTGATTGGATTGTTGCTCAGCAAGGTATTTTGTCGCTAGTGCTTGTTTTGCTCATGGTGTGCGAGCACTTTTTCACCAATAAAATTGGGGCTTCACTTACCTATAAGTTATGGGCATTAATTCCAGGATGCCTAATAGTCAATAACCTTCCTATGTCGCTGGTTAGCATGCCATCGAATAGCTTTACTCGCTACGTGGTTGGCGTTAAGCCAACAATAGACACCGCTGAATTCGAAACCGTTTTATTTATTTGGCTAACTGGTGCAAGCGTAATCACAGCCTACGTACTAATGCATCACATAAAGATTTGGGCATCGATAGGAAAACAACGCGCTATCCATACTAATGCCTACTATTCCAATAAAGCTACCACACCCATGCTATTTGGCTTTATCTCACCTAAGGTGCTTATTCCTTTCTCGTTTAAAAGTGTATTTTCAACTAAGCAACAAGCGCTGGTATTAGAACATGAGAACATTCATCGCAAACATCACGACCACCTGTGGAATATGTCAGCGCTGATTATCGCAATTGTATTTTGGTTCAACCCACTGGTTTGGCTAGCACTAAAATCCTTCCGAATTAATCAAGAACTGGCTTGCGATCACGCTGTACTCAAAGACAAAACCGACAACGAAAAACTTACCTATGCAAAAGCACTCGTGCAGTGTGCCGAGCATAGTTCAAACGCCCTGCACCGTTCACTAGGGCTTTACCCAACCTTTGGAGAAAAAAGGACTATGATCAAACGTTTAAATGCAATAAAACAACCTGCAAGTGCTAATAAAGCACTCGCAGCTGGCGTACTTTCTGTTGCCGCTCTGCTCACTATTAACACCGCCTTAGCAAATGCTCCAGTCGCAGAGACAAAATCTGAAGCTAAAGTTAACGAAGCATCACCGGTTAAACGCGTTCCACCAACTTACCCAGAAAAAGCAGCGCAAGAAAATGTAGAAGGCTTCGTTGTGCTTTCTTTCGATATTACAGAAACGGGTGCTACAGATAATGTAGAAATTGTAAAATCGGTACCTGCTGGCGTGTTTGATAAAAGTGCAATAGTTGCCCTGAAACAATGGGTATATAAGCCTCGTATCCAAGGAGGAAAAGGCGTGAGACAAACTGACCTTCTGGTGCAATTAGACTATCAACTTGGCGCTTCTCTTGATACAGCGAGTGTTGAAAAGAACGCATCCCCTGAAGTAGAGCGGATAATCATTCCACCCAAACAGAGTAAATAAATCAAAAATCCAATCAGAACATTAAAAGGAGCGCACCGCTCCTTTTAGTGTTTTGTCTAACTGACTAAACTCCAAATCCGCCGTTATGAAAACTTATACTTATTAATACTTTGATACTATTAATCAAAAATGTATCATTTTTAAATTATAATATGTTAAAGAGTACGGAAGCTCTAAATGCAAACCTCTAGAGCAACACTTTATTTAATTGCCAGCTTAAGCCTAGTCCCCCTTTTTATATTTTCTTTATTTGGATTTTATTTAGACAGCGACATTTATTTTCAAATCGATACGTTAGCACTCTGCTGTTTTTTATTTTGCTTATTCGTGATTTTTAGTTATTTCAAGAGTTTTATATTTACAACTTTTGTAGTTTTCGCGCTTACAAGCCTGGTAATTTTCTCATCGATATCTAGAGAGTACCTCGATTTTTATGGGCTCTACATCAGCTTTGAATCTCTCAAACTTTATCGAGAACTGTTTCTGGCGGTTAAGAACTTCAACAGTCGACCTGCATTAATTTTTGCACTTATAGTCTTTGTAACAGGAGTATTCCTTCATAAGACAATATTTCAGAAGTTGCCGCGTTTTTCATGGAAAGGAGGCGCATTAGCTTTCCTTCTACCGTTTTCTGTTGGACTTCTTTTACTCAACATTCATACAACACGAAATGATACTATCGAATTGCTAAACTTAGTTAGTGATGAAAAGAGAGAAGTTAAGCTTGAAAACCCCCTTATGTTCTTTTTCAGAAGTACTCCCTTAGCGTTAAGGTTTGCACCAATATCTGAGGGTAAGGCTGCAGAGAATAAAGCCAGAATAATCGCGAAGGCGCTCAGAAAGAATACACTTGTGGCATTGCCAGAAGAATACGAGCCTCAGAACTTTGAACGACTTGTATTAGATTATCCAGGGCTTGAACATAAAAGTAGTAGTGTTAATCCGCTAGCTTTTTATCCTTCTTTTCAAATGGGGCATGAAGCGCCCAACAAGAAGAATGTAATTCTCATTGTATTAGAGAGTTCTCGATTCAAGGAGTTGTCTAAAAAAGTAACCCCGAACCTTCTTGAGATTGCGAGCGAGTCATTCTGGTTTACCAATAGCTATGCTACTTCTAGAGCAACTATAAAGTCTGAGCAAGCGATTCTGTGTAGCTCTATAGATAGCAACCTTTTAACACCATTTGCGCGTTCTGAAGGTGTCTATCGTGGAAAATGTTTACCCCACATCTTAAAAAAACACGGTTATACGACAACTTGGTTTCATGGTAATACAAAAGAGTTTTACAATAGAGAAGTCTTCCATCCGTCACTGGGCTTTGACAAAATTTATTCAAAAGAATCGTTTGAAAGTAATGGATATAGCGATATTCAAGATATTGGATGGGGTGTCCCTGATCCCATCCTTTACGATACGGCGTTGAATCATTTTGAAAAGCAAACAGGCCCTTTTTTCGCTGAAGTGTTAACTCTTTCAAACCACCAACCATTTAACTGGGATTACAAAGGTTTTAAGTTCCCTCTTTCTCTAGAAGAACTAGGCGACGATATTTACAGTAATTATCAGCGCTCTCTTTATTATGCGGATGATGCTCTTGGAAAGTTTTGGCGTAGTCTTAAACAAAAACCATTTTACAGTCAGTCTATTATTGTAATAACGGGTGACCACGGTGTCCCTTTCTATCCTAAAGACATTGTTTCTAATAAAGACAAGTTTGAAGTCTTGTTTAAAGTCCCCATGCTTATTCATATACCTAAATCATCGCCTCGCCATATAGACACAACGAGAAGTCACTTGGATATTGCGCCCACTCTGCTTTCACTTTTAAACATTCGTGAGGAAAACTCTTTTCTTGGGCGTCCCCTGATAGGAAACAACTTTAGTAATGAAAAACGGCCAATATTTTTAATGAATATGAATAACTATGGTTTTATCTATGGGGAAACAAAATGTTTTCCAAATGCTAAAATGTGTACTAAAGGCCAAGACTGTATTAATGAAAAACGCTTTTCATGTGCTATTGACTCTTCAGAAGATGTAGAAGCAATAGGGCAGTCTTCACACCTAATGAAGTATCTGCAACTCAAAACCCTAGCAGCTTTTACAGAATAAAAATGAACACTCGCTTATCATCGAAAACTAGAAGAGATATAAACAAGTATTTTTAGGGTTTATGGATTTAATCTCGGTCAAGAGTAAACCTTCTTTACATAATATCAACAGTAATTATTGTTTCACTTAAGTAGAATTTACCGATGTGCTTATTATTTTCTGCTCGTCATACGAAGTTTAAGTAGCTTATTTTTTTGAAAGGCAAGCAGATAACAAGGAAACCAAATATGAACCGTATCGTTTTAGCACCTGCAGTAGTCGCTCTTACGTTATTTACGACCAACGCAAATGCCAATATTGATCAGCTTAAAGGCCTATTAGGCGACAAAAAAGCGGAATCGACAGTAACTTCAACCAGCCTAACTGAGATGGCAACCAATGCAGCTTCAGGTATTGATTTAGCCAGCTTAATAGGCACAGTCTCTGACAATTTGAGTGTTTCTGAAACTCAATCTGAAGGCGGCATCGCCTCTATTATGAACTATGTGCAAGGCAACCTTTCAGGCGCCGATTACGCCCAGTTGGCAAGCAGTATTCCAGGTATTGATAGCCTTCTTGAAGATGTGCCTGCTCTTAGCAGTAATTCAGCAGCAAGCTCAAGTTCTTCGCTATCGGGTTTACTTAATAAGGCCTCTGAATACAGCTCTACACTTAAGTCGGTAAACGACCTAAAGCAACAATTTGAAGCGCTAGGCCTATCAACTGACATGATTGCTAGCTTTGTTACGCAAATCAGCTCGTATTTAAATGTAAATGCAGATGAAGAAACACAGGCGTTGTTTAAATCTGGTCTAGATAATTTGTTAACCGCTCTGTAACCTATCTAAAGCGTATTAATTCTTTTCTACTACCCAAATTAATACGCTTTAATGTTTTCGCAGGGGTATTCAGCATGGTGAAGTAGCAACCCTTGCCTATCTTTTTACACTCAAAAATGCAGCCTAATCGCCTATGCAAAACGCAATGTCTTGGTTTTCAGAGAAGCCAAAATGGTTTCGACTATCGACTTATCTTGTTCTCATCTATCTCACTTATGCGCTTCTTATTGGTGTTGTTACACCCGCGGTGCTAAAAGCAAAGTTACCCGATGCAGTGAAAGAAAACATTGGAAGAGAAACTGCTATTGAAGATATTTCAATCAACCCTTTCTTGCTAAAAGTAGACGTTACTAATTTTGTTATCTACTCAAATACTCACTCTACAAATGAAAGCGAAGGTAACCCAGCAGATCAGCAGCAAGAAAACCGCTTTTTTAGCGTAGAACACGTTTCGCTAGACCTTGGGTTCTGGCAATCACTTTTCACCTTAACTCCTGCCATTGAATCGCTGACCATAAGCAAGCCTTTTATTTCTGTTGCTCGTTTAAACGAAAATGATGACGAACAAACCTTTAACTTCTCTGACATTCTCTCCCACATAGAAAAGCGCAATACGAATGCCCCCACCGAGCCTGAAGATGCTAGCGAAGGACAAATTCCCCGAATTACGTTAGGTGACTTTGCGCTTAACGAAGGGCGAGTGGTTATTGAAGACAAGGTGACCAACACCCTGCTTGATTACCCAGAACTGAGCGTTGACTTGCAAGATTTGGATACTCACGCTGTGATCAGCTCAGGCAATGTTGGCAACAAAAATACTAACCCTAAAAGCGATAAAAGTGAAAGTGATCAGTCAAAAGGTAAGTTAGCGTTCAACCAATATCAATTTAACTTGCTGACCGCAGAGAAAGGTAACATTGCAATTGATGGCGAGTTTCAGCTATCTCCGTTAAAAATAACGACAGACATCACGATAAACGATGTAGCGCTTACGCCGCTATGGTCGCTTTCGAAAGATTTGATAGAAGCAGATTTAGTAGACGGCAAGGTTAACTTAAGCTTACATGCTGAAGTTTTTGAACAAGATACAGCCTTCCAGTTTATTCTAAAGCGTGGCGAATTTGCTGTTAACAACCTTGCGTTTAACACTGGCTCTTCGTCTAACACAACAGGTACTGCTAACAGTTCGCAAGAGGTTTTTGCCATACCCTCGTTTGCCATACACGATGTAAACGTAAACGGTTTAGAACAGCGAGTAAGCATTGCTGGCGTTGCCATCGACAACGTTCGAGTGTCGGCCCTATTTGATGAGTCAGGGCTTGATTTACAGCGCCTGTTTACCCCAAAAAGCTCAGCAGCAGATGCTACATCAGCTAACGCTAACCCCAGCGCAGCACATATAGGTAATAGCGCAGCGCAAGAAGGAAATAGTGAAACAGAAGATGAGGATGTTTCCAACGTAGCAACCGACAGCACAAATGAACTAGCACATGACACCGCGTGGTATGTCGAGCTACAACAATTTGAATTTAATAAGGGTACCATAGACCTAATAGAGCGCAGCGTAAGTGATGGCACCTATTACCGCCTCAGCAATATTAGTATTGAAAGCGGCGAAGTTACCACTAACTTCTCTAAACCCATTTCCTACACCACAAGTTTGCATATCTCTGCCAATCCACAAACGTTTAGCGACACATCCAAAGGTGCACTAAACAGTAGCGGCAGCGTAGTTATTGCAGAGCAAACCATAAAGGGCAAAGCAGCAATTGAGCAACTGGTGCTAAGTCAGTTCCAGCAGTACGTTTCCCCCCACGCAAATGTGACCCTTGAAGATGGGCTATTTAATTTAAACGTTGAGTTTGATGGGGCATTTAACAACGCCGCTGATAAAGACGATATAGACTCACTAAACGTTAAGGCTAGTACTAGCATTAATAATTTAAGCGTACTGGATGACGCCAGCTCTCCCCTACTACAATGGCAGTCCTTAAATGTAGACAACATTGAATTTGACCACGCATCGAACCAGCTAAGCGTAGACAACATTCACCTACAAGCGCCATTTGCACGACTTATTATTGATGAAGCTAAACAGACCAATGTGAGTAAGCTGATTGTCGCTTCATCAGACAAGTCCGCTAACAGTGAAAGTTCCAGCGAAAATAGCAGCGCAACCGCGTCGAACACATCAAACGCAAACGTGCCTGTGGGCACTACAGCTGAGCCTTCACAAGCCAACGAATTGGCCATCGCCGTTAACACCATATCAATTGAGAACGGTAAAGCCTATTTTGCTGATAACTCATTAACACCAAAATTTGCATCGGCCATAGAAAGCCTAAATGGGAATGTAACAGGCATAGACTCACGCTCGGCTACGCCGGCCAATGTGGATATCACCGGAAAGATAGACAACTATGCTCCGGTCAAACTAGCAGGCACTATTCACCCATTAAAAGACGATATAGACCTTGATTTAAATTTTTCAGTCAGAGGCGCCGAATTGACTTCAGTTAACCCCTACTCAGGCACCTACATGGGCTACTACATTGACAAAGGTTTGCTGTCTTTGGCTGTGCAATACAAACTAAACGGTAAGGCACTGGAAGGTAAAAATCATGTTGTTATTGACCAATTAACGTTGGGCAAAAAGTCGAACTCTGATCAGGCATTAAGCTTACCGCTTGGCCTTGCTATTGCGTTGTTAGAAGACAGAAACGGCGTTATCGATTTGGGTTTGGATGTGTCTGGCGATATCGACAGCCCAGATTTTAGCTTTGGCTCTATTATCCTCAATGCAATTGGCAATATTATTACCAAGGCAGTTACTGCACCGTTTTCGCTACTTGCGAACCTGGTTGGCAGTAACGATGAACTCGACAACGTTGAGTTTGGTTTTGGAGAGCATTCGCTAAATGCCGACGCTCAAGAAAAACTGAATACCCTTGCCAAAGCACTTAAAAAACGTCCAGGACTTAGGGTTAATATCGAAGGTACTGTCAACGCCATGTCTGATGCAGGTGCCCTAGCGCAACGTCAGTTGAACACCACACTTTTAACCAGAAGCGGCTATGCTGATTCATCTGCTCCTTCCGGCAACGCTAGTACTAACGAAAAATCTCTTGCTGGCAGTGAAAATGAAAGTTCCAACACCCTTGGCAGCGTACAGCGCGACTCAATAAGTGGCAGTAGTATCCCACTGGAAGGCCCGTTAGCCGACGCGCTTTTATCCTACTATGTTGAGGTGTTTACACCTGACCTTAATCAAGAATACGAAAACATGGTGGCGCAGCTTTATCCTGAACTCGCAAATTCAGACAATGAACAGAACCAAAAGAGTGCTGATAACAATAAGGAAGTCGTTAACGAAGAAAGTGTAAACCGAGCACTAAGCATTGCCCGATACAACAAACTGCGTAACAACATTGATATTCCAGAAAGTGATTTAGTTCAACTGGCTGACGCGCGCAGTAAAGCGGTGAAAGGTTATTTGGCAAATGAAGCTGAAGTTGAAGCGAATCGCTTATTCTTGCTAAATACTCAGCACGACTTACATACCGAATTTAGTGGTGTGGAATTAACGTTAGAGGCGAAGTAATGAACGGGTTGGCTTGAAAATAAAACCCGATAATTTAGGGAGCCATAAGGTCACTAAACAAAAAAAGGGTAGCTTATTCAGTTAAGCTACCCTTTTTTGTAAACAGTGACTACTGATATTACTTGCTACTTAAAACCCAGCTAGCAAATGGTACCGTAGTGCGTGCCTCGCCTACTTCTTCAAATGGGGCGCGCAAGTTGCGGATACATTAGACGCGTTGAAAATTTCAATCCAATAGCCGTCTGGGTCTTTGATAAATGCGATCCCTTTCATAGAACCGTCATTAAGCCCTTTCTGAAAAGGAACGTTTAGTGATGCAAATCGTGCACATGCGGCTTCAGCATCAGGCACATGAAAACCAATGTGCCCAAAACCTTTTGGCTCTGTATTTCCGTTATGATAATCAACCGCTTCTGGTGTATCGCCCCAATTGTGGGTTAACTCTAACATGGCCGGACGACCAAAAGTTTGCTGAGTACGTTCGTCAACATCGTCAGATATATCAGAGAAATCATCACCTGCCGCCAAAAAATAAAGGCTGAACTTCATTTCTTCAAAATCTAGACGCTTAATTAGCGTCATTCCCATAACTCGCGTATAGAAATCTAGCGAACGCTTGGGATCGGCAATGCGCAGCATAGTTTGGTTGAACACAAAACCTTGTGTAGCGGCATCTTTCTCTTCATACAGGCCTTCGGCCTTATCGAAATGTCGGCTCATAATAGTCGTCCTTAGCGATATAGATAATTAAGGCAAGGCAATCTTGCTTTGCCTAAAAACGAGTGCATAGAAGTGAGGGGTAATTTTCTTTTCACAACAGCACTTAGTCTATCCTCTTACGCGCTTTACCTCAGATGCGTTTTATACAACGTCTATTTTTTACAGCGCTTTTATTTTTTAGGGAGCTTTCCCCAAACCGAACCTGCATCACTCTTTTTCACCGGCGGCACTTTAGTATTGGTGTTTTTGCCAGTCGCTTCTTTTTGTTTGCTAGCGCCTTTATTAAATGAGCCTGGCTTAGTACCAGAAGTGCTTGGGGTATCTGATTTTTTAGGCGAAGTTTGTCGCGTGGACTCCGGTCGGTATTTTTTCACCATACCTTGCAACAAATTGCGAACCACTTGATCGCCAGCAGGTTTAAAGTTGCGATGGTCTGGCTTTCTAAAAAACGCCGACAGCTCACCTTTACTTATTCTAAAGTCTGCTAATTTAAGCACCGCTATCATATCGTCATCTTTATAACTCATCGCAATACGGATTTTGCGTAGTACTTCATTATTACTTAGTCGCTCTTTTGGCCCCAGTTCTTGAGGCATTTGCCCTTCTTGACGCCCACGGTTTTTAACAATCAGTCCATCTAAAAACAGCGCAATAATCTTATCGCGACACGGTAGATAACCCTCCTCGCCCTCTCGCTTCATCACGGCATGTAAATAGTCAATTTCCATGTCGTAGTTAACTAATTTAAAAATACTTATGGCGGCGGTATCGTTGATAGCTAATGCATAACGAAGGCGACGTAGAACATCGTTGTGGATCATGAAAATGGGCCTGAAAAGTGGAGTAGCCAATAATTGGTATGGATTAAAGTGTAGCGCAAATCGCGCTTTTTTGATTTTACACTACTTGACCATTCGCATCTATCGTGGGCTGTTAGTTGCGTAATTTCTACTAACAGATCATGAAACCAATTTAACGTATTTGGCGTAACGATATTGTAAATCTCGTTACGCTCATTTCTCTGGAGTACTGAAATTGAGTTTATTGGTAAAAGGACACTTCCATGGCAACGTTAAATCTCAATGGGAAAGACGTCAGTCTTCCCGATGATCCACGAACTACTTTGTTAGATTTTCTCCACCAGCATTTATCACTTTTTGGCACCAAAAAAGGTTGTGACCACGGTCAATGTGGTGCTTGTACCGTTATCGCTGACGGCAAGCGTATTAATGCATGTTTAGTGTTTGCATTCCAGTTAGAAGGCGCTGAAGTCACAACTATTGAAGGCATCGGTGAAGGTGAAAGTCTTCATCCGCTGCAAAAAGCTTTTATCGAGCGTGATGCGTTTCAGTGTGGCTACTGCACATCTGGTCAAATATGTTCGGGCGTATCCCTACTTAGGGAAATGAAAAATGAAGACCCTAGCGCAGTTACTTATAGTCAAACTCGTCACAGTAAAGCTTTATTGAAAGAAGATATCAGCGAACGCATGAGCGGTAACCTATGCCGCTGCGGCGCCTACCCTAATATTGTGGATGCTATAACCGATGTTATTGCTTTGGAGAGACAATAATGCAGCCATTCACTCTTCATCATTACAACGGCGAAAAGCCGTTGAGCAGCCTGCCCCTGAACACAAGGTCACGATTTTTGGCCGGAGGTACAAACCTAATAGACTTAATGAAACTACAGGTAGAAACGCCTAAAACATTAGTAAGTCTTGCGAAATGGGATAAAGCTAACACGATCAGCGAAGACGACAATCACTATTATATTGGCGCCATGGTGACTAATTCTGACTTAGCGAAGTTTGCTCACACCCAGCCCTCTCTGTCTTTACTTGCACAAGCTTTATTAAGCGGTGCAACAGTTCAACTTAGAAATAGGGCAACCACTGCAGGCAATTTGCTACAACGTACCCGCTGTTATTACTTTTATGACACCACAAAAGCCTGTAATAAACGAGAGCCAGGCACTGGCTGCAGCGCATATGACAGCATGAATAGAATTCATGCCATATTTGGCACCAGCGAGAGCTGTATCGCCACACACCCTTCCGACATGGCCGTAGCCATGATTGCGCTTAACGCACAGGTACATACGCAGCAACCTGATGGCAACACGCGTCAAATCGCGCTACGAGATTTCTACCGCGAGCCAGGCGACACGCCGCACATAGAAACCCAATTAGACGAAGATGAACTTATCACCCATGTCAGCATAATGAAAAAAGCAAACGGCACGCAGTACTATCACAAAGTACGCGACCGTTCTTCCTATGCGTTTGCTCTCGTTTCTGTTGCGGCTGGTTTGAAAATTGAAGATGGTCGTATTAAAGACCTTTCTCTCGCCTTTGGTGGTGTGGGCACCAAGCCTTGGTATCCGCAAAAAGCAATCAGTGTTCTTGAAGGCGCGGAACCAACCCAAGAAGTCATATCGCAAGCCGCGGAAGCTGAGTTATCTGAAGCAAAAACGTTTGGCAGTAATGACTTTAAACCAGAACTATTGCGCAGGACGTTAGAAAAAGTGCTTCTAGAGATAGCAGAACATCAGGAAAAGCACCCCGAACATGAAGGAGCTTTATATGACAACGCATAATGCCAAAACTGTAGGGACGCCAGTTAGTCGAGTTGATGGTTCAGCAAAGGTGTCAGGCCAAGCAAGGTACGCTGCGGAGCATATGAGCGATCGCACTCCTTTGATAGGCTGGGTTGTATCAAGTGATACTGCCGTAGGTAAAATCACATCCCTTAATACAGAGCAAGCGGAACAGGTCGAAGGCGTACATGCAGTCATCACGTATAAAAATGCAGGTACTCTTAAGCCATTTAGCAAGCCTGCGGATGAAAGTCGGTTTACTCAAAGTCGCGCCGTACTTAACGAACCTCACATTCGTCATTTCGGTGCGCCGGTCGCTCTAGTTATTGCTGATACTTTGGAGCAAGCACGCTATGCCGCAAGTCTAGTAACCTTCACCATAGACAGTGAAATACCAGATTTGCTGACAGAATTCGATGATGCAACGCAAAAGCCAGCGTCGCTAGATGGTGGGTTTGAGGCAGATGCATCTAGCGGTGATAAACCGCAGCAAAGTGATATCCAAGCAAGCATTAACGAAACTTATACTACACCAAGCCAAATCTCTGCCGCTATGGAGCCTCATGCCACGGTTGCCGACTTTAAAGATGGAAAGCTTGAGGTCTATTGTAGCGTTCAGATTATAGCCACGGCTGTTGAGGCGCTTGCGATTACCCTTGAAATGGACGCAGCAGACATCGTAGTGCAGAGCCCCTTTGTAGGTGGCGGGTTTGGCTCTAAGCTAGGTCTTCATTACGATGCAACACTCGCTTGTATAGGGGCTAGGTATTTAGAGCGGGCTGTAAAAGTGGTGTTAAGCAGGCGACAGGTCTTTTATAACACCCCGCATAGAGGACACAGCATACAGAAAATTAGCCTTGCTTCTGGTGATGATCATGCACTGTTAAGCGTACAGCACAAAAGCGCTATGCCAAAAGCCAAGGGCTATGAGTTTGCCGAAGCAACAGGTGCCGGCGCACGGGTTACCTATAAATCTCAGTTTATTGAAAGTACGCATAGGGTCAAAGACGTAGACCTGCCGCTTATCGACTCTACCCGTTCTCCTGGAGACGCCATTGGCTCCCTTGCTTTTGAATCGGCCATTGATGAACTTGCCCACGAAGCTGGTGTCGACCCGCTCACATTTCGCATAAAAAATCTGCCGGTAGTTCACCCTATGAAAGGCACGCGATTTACCACCCACAACTTAGGTGAGTGCCTTCGTCAAGGCGCGCAAAACTTCAAGTGGCAGCATAAAACACAGCCCATACCGGGTAAACAAATCGGCCATGGCGTAGCCAGTGCTATGCGTATGAATGTGCTGGTGGAAAGTTCAGCTGAAGTGGAATTGAGTGCTACCGGTGAGGTAACGGTTCGCACTGATATGACAGATATTGGTACAGGCACCTACACAATTCTCACACAAATTGCCGCCGATACTTTAAATACGTCGGTAGACAATGTCACAGTAAAACTCGGTGATAGCCGCTACCCTGCTTCATGTGGTTCAGGTGGCTCATTTGGCGCAGCAAGCTCTGGTTCGGCGGTTAAAAAAGCCTGTGAAGCGCTTATTGCGAATATTAAAAGCTCACTTCCCCCAGCCCTTAGCCAAGCTGAAGTACAAATTTTAGATGGGCAAATAAAGTTAGTCTCGATTGCACAAGATGGTGATGAAGAAGTAAGTAGTCCGGTATTACTCGCCAACTTTATGTCCGACAGCGACTTCCCCATATCAGCAACCGGTAAAGTATCCGAAGATGACACCAGCGATGATGAGCAGTATTCATGTGGCGCTCATTTCGCGGAAGTAGAGGTAGATGAATACACGGGTGAAGTTAGGCTACTTCGCCAATACGGTATGTTCAGCGCGGGGCAAATCTTGAATATGAAAACAGCTGCATCTCAAATAAAAGGGGGAATGGTATGGGGTGCTGGCAACGCACTTACTGAAGGGATCCATCACCATAGAGACACGGCAAGCTTTGTAAATCCAGATTTTGGTGAATATCACGTGGCAGTCAATCGGGACATTGCCGAAGTTAGCCTGGATTTCTTACAAGAGGCAGATTATGCCGCGTCGCCAGTGGGCGCAAAAGGTATTGGTGAACTAGGCATTACTGGAGCAGGCGCCGCCATCGCTAACGCAATTTATGATGCATGCAAAGTGAGAGTACGAGACTTCCCCATTACCATGGATAAAATAATCGCAGGTAAAAACTAAGCAAAGAAAGCGGCCTAACAAGGCCGCTTCACATTTTACTATTTCAAATGGCTATCAAAAAAGTCTACCGTTCGACGCCACGCTAATTCAGCATCTTTGGGACTATAACGACTTGTTGAATCGTTGTGAAATCCATGCTGTGCTTTAGCGTAAGTAAAGGCCTCATACTCAGCAGCATTTTTTTCTAATACTACTTTGTATTCCTCCCATGTAGCATTCACTCGCTTATCGTTTTCAGCAAAGTGAATCAATAAAGGGCCTTTTACTTGATCGACTAAGGGCTGTTTCGCTGGGGTTCCGTAGAAAGGAACAGCAGCGTCCACCTTGTCAGGTATGCTGGCTGCTAGAAAATTAGCAATATACCCACCAAAGCAAAAACCTACTACACCAAGCTTGCCTGTGGTTTTTTCGTGATCTTTTAACCACAGTGCTGCCGCTACCATATCTTGTTCTATCTTGTCCTTATCAAGGCTCTTTTGCATAGCACGGCCATCGTCATCATTTCCCGGGTAGCCACCTAACGGAAACAGCGCGTCAGGAGCAAACGCTACATAGCCTTGCATAGCTAGCCTTCTGGCTACGTCTTTTATATAAGGGTTAAGCCCGCGATTTTCGTGTACCACTAAAACGCAAGGCGCAACGCCAGATTCCGGTAGACTAGTGGGCTGCACTAAATAACCGCCGCCTTCACCATGGCCTTTGGGCGAAGAAAAAACTTCGTAAGTCGCTTTAATTGCGGGGTCGTTAAACGAAACCTGTTCTGCTTTGGCATAGTCAGGGATCAGTGCGCCACCAACAGCGCTCACGGTCAAACCTGCAACTGAAAGCGAAGCAAGCCTGGTTAAAAACGTTCGACGGTCTATGTCACCGTGGGCGTATTCATCGTACCAATCAAACGCCTCTTGAGGGATATTAAGCGATGCTTCTTGCGGTGTTTTTTGCGGTGTTTTTTGCGGTTTTGGGGGGGTATTTTGCTTCATCGGTTTAACCTTTATGTGGTAGCACAAACCCCGTGCTCCGAAAATTGTCGGTAACATCTACTCTACGTGTGGTAGCCAAGAAAGCAAAGCGCAATTCATTTTCAAAGCGATAACCCTTACATCACATAAACTTAGTACCTTGTAACCACCAAGACGCTGCAACTTGAAGTGGCGAGGGGTCGTTGATGTCAGAAACCCAAACAACGAGGGCGTGTTTTTTGGCTCTTATATGAGTATTACTTGGCGAAGGCAGAGTAGCCACATATTGCTGAGCATTGTCTCCGTTGCTACTCGATAATGCGTTTTCATAATCGACTACTATAAAGTCGTGAGTGAGCTTTCGCCCGGTGTTCTCTCCTCGCGTAACTGAGGTTTCTATGCCAAAGCCAAGTAACGCAGCGTGAACAACTAGCGTGTTCGATGTACTTCTGTTGATATTGTTGAAGGACACATCAATGATGTTGTTTTGAACCGAAGCATGAAGTTCGCCAGACAGAGGGGCGACTCGGTTAGGTAACGACTGCCCCCGAAACCATCCATTCCAAGCACGACCATTTAAAGCAAAACCTGGCGTGGCAATGGTGTTTGCTTTGCCTACACGCTTATAATCTCGCTGCCGTTTACTAAAAGTACTGTCAGCAAATGGATCCTTCCAGCCTAGATAATCCCAGTAGTCCACGTGAAAGTTAATGGGAACCAGTTTTGTCCATAATTTATCGCTCTCTACAAACCCTGAAATCCATTTTTCCGCAGGCGGACAGCTGCTGCAACCTTGGGATGTATAAAGTTCCAAGACGATTGTTTGGTTGGGCGTACTGGTAAGTATAAAAGGCGTGTTTGTTGATTCATTGGTTGCTATATTTGTTGCTACCTCTGTCGCTACGTCTGTTTCTAGCAGCGGCCCAGATGACAGCTTAGATAACGGCGCTAATTCGGACGCTGGAGCAAGTGCTGAACCTGCAGTTTTGCTTTCATTAGAATGCAGAGTAAGGGCAGCTTTAACTATAGGGTTCTTTGCGGATTGACTTGAAGCATTATCCACGTCGCTATTTGTAGATGTTGAAACCTTCGAGTGTTCCGGTTGTGCATTAATACGCCAGTCATAATCGATAAACCGCAGCTTGTAATTGTTAGGAATAGGTTCGGCTAGATACTGGTTAATGTATTGAGGTAAGTCCTTTGCTTTTCCGGAAGCGACAAAGTCTTCAGTATAAAAATCGAGGATTTCCGAAACGTACACGCGCTTGCGTTTGTCATCAAAGTAAAAGTGCTTCTTATTCCCGAAGAACTCACGGGTGGCTTGTCCAAGGGTGTCGTCTAAGGTTTCTGCATAAAACGGCGTTTGCGGTAGCCTTGGGCAATCTTTTACCATGCAGTTAAGCGCAAAGTGGGCCCTGGGCTCGTTAAGCGGTCTAATTACATCGTTTTCAAAATCATATAAATTGGTAACTTTACCGCCAATCACCACATCGCGAAATTTGAAAAAAGCAGCCCGCGAAAAGAAACTAGTGAAGCCATCTGGAATACCTTTTTCTATAACCCCGTACATGGCTAACGCATTATAGCTATTGATGTAATAGGCCATCACGGATTGTGGTGAGTCAAACAATTCAGGCGTAACGTCAGGGCTAGCAAAACTGATAAAATTAATGACATTTTCAAGGGGCGCTATATCTTCAGTTAATCCTTTGAAGTCGGTTCGTCCCGCTTCATCTACGTAGTTTTCAAGTACATATTCCCAATCTTGTGTTGCTTTGTAATAGCCTTGCTTAAGTTGCGCTAGCTCTATTGGTTGAGCGCTGTTGATATTTAACCCGCCCTCAGACGCTTGGCTACTGTTGGCAGCTGATAAAATATACAACAGCAGCATGGACAAGATAATGGCTAACACACTCCCAAATTGAGGAAATCGGCGAGGCTTCATGATCTTCTCCTTACACGCTTTTGGCTGGATGGTGACGTTTGCCATTTGTAGCGAACGTGTTTGCTGACAGAGAACTAGGTGTTGCTGTATCTGGGATTTCGCGAATGGGTATTACATTATTTTGTTTGTGGCGTTCTCCAAGTGGCTGGTACTGCTTTTTCTGCCCATGGCGGTCGGTATATGTCAGAGGTTTCAATATATGTTCATCGCGCTCGGCGTTGTGCTTGCACATAGAGATGGGGCCATCTGCGGTCATAACCATGAATGAACACGCATCAATTCTGTCTTGCTGAAGGGCGTTGGCATCCATAAAGTTCTGAACAAAAAACGACAATTTGTGCACACGTCCTTTGCTTTTGAAAAGGCTGCTACGCATTTCAAACAGCTTCAATGAGGTCGCTTTTGCAAGCTTCCAAATCCACTTTGGCCTAGCAATCAGTGCTTTACTGTAATCCCATAAAATCTTTGCCATGCCGTGCTGTCGAGTTGTTTGTATGTGCTTAAAATCCTCAATGAACTGCGCAAATAAGTGTGCATCATCAACGACGGAATAGACCTGTTTATTAGCCACTAACGTTGGCATGTAGCTATGACAGTCGTGATGCCCAATACGTACTTTTTCCCACGGCAGCGCTTTGCTAATTGTTTTTTCTATAGCGGCTTTCACCGTTACGGGGTCAATTACATCAGCTCTTGCTCCCCATTCCCCTCGGCCTGTTTCTGCCTGTAGCTGAAACGAGGCGAAACTTACGGCGTCTGCATTCTGCACAAAAAAATCCACCAGCATGGGAAGCGCTTTGAAATTGTCGGTGTGCACGGTGGTGTTAAAAATAATCATAAGCCCCAAGCCTTTGGCCCGTTCTATGTATTCTTCGCGAATAGCATTTAGCGATGCTTCTTCAGCGAAACCTTTACGTTCTTGGGTGGTATCAACGTGAAAAGCGACATCGTTTAAGCCGACTTTAGCTAACGCAGCAAGCAGGTCACGGGAGGCAGCAATACCGTTGGTAAACAGTGCAGTGTGTAAGCCGAGCTTATTGGCATATTCAACAATTTCAATTAGCTCGCTGCGCTTTCTTAACGTAGGGTCTCCACCGGTTATTTGTACACTGGTACCAGGACCATAGTGACGAAGGACATTGTCTAATCGCTTAAACACTTCTTGAATGGGAATGTCGCGAACCGCTTGCGAATGCTCAGATAAATAGCATAAGGTGCAATCAAGATTACACTTTTGCGTGATTTCAACAGCAACACAACCTATGGTGTGCGTGCGGCCCAGCAGCTGATTTGGGGTGAAATGTTCACCCATGCGTTTTTGGGTATGAAGAAGTTGTTGATTTCTAGTGATACCAGGGGAGCACGCCATGTCAATGCGCCTTTTTCGAACTACACAGTATCAACAAAGACCTATTACATATAAAAATACTTTCACGGCGTGCCGTTTTTTTGCACTAGTTTTATTGTCATGCAACGCACTCGCTTCTTCTGAAACAACTGAAAACCAATCGCTATTCACAACAACGTCGACTTCGTTCGAAGAAGTAAAAAGCCGTGTTTTTTCAGATCCCTATTCGGCGCTACCGCAATATGAAGTGTCGCGGAAACACTTCGATGCTGACGGTGAAAATCTGCTGCTAAGTCACGCTAAAAGAACCCTTTCTTCCAACGCAAATTTTATAGAATTAGGTACCAAGCATAAGCTACTTCAAGCTAATGGTATTTGCTTCGCTGGCACATGGAAAATTAATCACAGCAGCCCTTATTCGGGGCTTTTTCAAGCACGCACAAACGTGCCGGTTATTGTAAGAGCGTCAGTCAGCTTGAGCGGTACAAAGCAGCGAGATAAGCGTGCTTTTGGTATGGCAATCAAGCTTTTCCCCAATACTCAAAGTACGGTTACTGAAAACATATTTTTAATGCACTCGCTGGGTGGCACTAAAACCCAGCACGTGGCCAACTTACCTATGACCAACGAGCCCGCTCTGGGCGAATTGCCGCCTTTCAGTCAATTGCTCACCGCTTATCGCTTGGAAAGCGATCTTGAAGAAGCAGATCAAGCGTTTAGCGGAAAAAATGCGAATGCGCGTTTCAGACCTGTTTCACATTTGGCAGAAGTATTGCTCCCCAACGACGAAATAGCGAATAACGTGAGGCAAGGTCCTTACTGGCTAAAAGCGTCGTTAAAACCTGATACACCGCTAGTGAATAAAGATGACTTTAGGGATGAATTGTCGTTGCAGCATTACCCAAATAAGACGCTATCTTGGGTTTTATCTGCTGCCAATTTTAACGATGCAGGAATAGATAAAGCCCAATGGCAAGAGATAGGTGAAATGACATTGACTGAATCTGTGGCCTCCCTTACCTGCGACACGAAACTTCACTTTAATCACCCTGCAATCAAATGACGCTAAGCAATTCCGTTTAAACGGGTAAACCTCGCGTTAGAGTGTTTTTACTGCCTATTGAGATTACCGTATAGTGAGCAATGTTTTCATTGTTTTAGTATTAGTGTTGTTTCATGTCCGGTACCTTTCGCAAGAACAGTCGCAAATACAGCCGCAGTATTCACTTGTGGCTGTCGCTGGTTATTTTTATTCCTGTGATCATTGTTATTGCGAGCGGTTTATTATTGCAGGTTAAAAAAGAATTCGACTGGATCCAACCACCAACACAAAAAGTGCAGAATACCCAAACCAACGGGCCTACGATTTCCTTCGACGAAGTGCTACACGCTGTAAAACAAGTGCCTGAGGTTAGTTTAAACAGCTGGGACGATATAGACCGATTAGACGTGCGCCCCACAAAAGGCGTCATTAAAGTGCGAGGGAAGAACCATTGGGAAGTTCAACTGAACGCACAAAATGGTGATGTACTTCAGGTTGCGTACCGACGCACAGACACCATTGAAGCTATCCATGACGGTAGCTGGTTCTTTGAGGGCGCTAAGCTATGGCTGTTTTTGCCAGCTGCCCTGATGCTTTTTGTGCTGTGGGTAACGGGCCTTGTTATGCTTTACACCACCATGAAAAGTAAATATCGAAAGAACAAATTTCGTCAGCCCTTAAACAACTCATAACAGATAAGTTATCGCCAGTTGAACACTTTCGCCCTGCGCAAATGCCGCTTTGTCATCAGCACTGGTGTAATACTGTTGATTGGTTAAGTTGCGCCAGCTAGCTTGAAGTTGAACCCGCTCGTTTAACTGCCAATCAGCGCCCATGTCCAGCGTAAATACCTCATCAAGAGCTCGCTCTCCGTCAGCAATCTCCGTCTTACTTGCACGATAGGCAAATACCGTAAAAAACCGCACAGCTTGCCATTGAACACCTAAATCAAGCCTCTGACTGTTTGCAGGTATATCTGCGATGCTATTACCCAAGTCGTTTTCACCGCTAATCCACATTCCGCTAAGTCGAGCGTCTAATGCGTCATCGTGCGATTGCCAACTAAGTTGATAGCTCACCCCCTCTATCGTTGCACGGTCTAAATTAGAATATTGAAGCACATCTTCAGCAACCATAATGCGTTCAATATAGTTATCAATTTTCTGTTTAAACACCTCTATCGAGCCTTGCAGTTGCTCACTGCTGTAAGCAATACTGGCTTGCATATTTAACGCTTGCTCTGTTTCAAGCTTTAGGCTTCCCAACACGGTACCGCGAGGCGTTTCGCCAGCGAAGAAACGTTCAGTTAAAGACGGATTACGAAACGCGCTAGACACATACACACCGGCCGCCCAATGCTGAGAAAGCTGATAATTTGCGCCTAAATACCCGCTTAGATTAGTGTTAGTCTGAGCAGTGCTAGATTGGAGTGTATTGACACCTGAATCATCAGACTGGTGCTGCCAGTCAACCCGTGCGCCAAGGGCAAGCGACAAGTTTTGCCACTGACGTGAGGCATCAGCAACCGCTGCGGTATTAATCTCGCTTGCATCCAGAGTACGCACTTCATAAGCAAGTTCTGATGCAAATGCATTTGTTATTTCACTAGCCGTTGTGACGTTAGGTGATGCGCTTTCCGTTGGTGTTAATGTGAATTCTCTCTCATCTGCCACTACGCCGTCTCGACCAGTAACTTGTAGCTGCCAGTTCAAATCCCAGTCTTTCAGCTGCGTATCTGTGCTTATGTTAAACCCATAGTCAAACGCCTTGTTTTCGCTGTTGTTGATGCGGCTTTCTGGTCGCAACACTGAGGTGTCTAGGCTAGATTTATGCCACCAGAGATTTCCAGTAAATAGATGACTTTCAAACGCTATTTTGCCAAGCCAGTGCGTGTTGTCTGGGTAGGTGGTTATTCTACTTTCTGGGAAGTCACTGCTCGACTTACCAATGTCGTTATTATCAGAATAAAGCGTCCATGCCTCTTTTATGACGCTATCTACCGGCCTGTGTCTAACAAATAGCCCTGATTGTTCGAATTGATCAAACAGCGAGCCCCCGTTCGCATCTTCTCCATTGTCGGCGCTTCTGTATGAAATGTTCCAGTCTGTCTCGCTCTCTTCAGTTAGGCTGTTGCTAGCGTTTGCACGGCGTGTGCTGTCAGCATAGCTCAGCGCCTTCATTTGTTGATTGCTGCTGTAGCCAACGCGTAGGTGAGGCTTTTGAATTTCCCCAAGATGCAAGTTCACCGCGCCACCTATCGCTCCCGAGCCTAGGTAAGTGGAAGCGGCGCCTGGTAATACAGATACTGTTGAAATAAAGTCAGGTGGAATAAAGCCTATGCTAGACCCTGCACGCCTGTCGCTCACGATCGGTACGCCGTCTAGCAGGGTTTGAATTCTCCACCGCGAATACCCTCGGATACTGATGCTTTGTATTTGCCCGCCCTGCCCATTTAACGACACGGAAGGAGATTGAAGTAAGACATCATTGGTATGTAACGGCGCTACTAGGCCACTTTTATCAAACTCATGTTGCGGAAAAATGCGCGAGAGCGTTTCGTCGTAATAGGGTCGTGCAGCCGTTACTGTGTAGCGCTCTACCTCCTTGAGCGATTCACCTTGGGCAACGCTAAAAGATGATGTAAGCAGTAAAGGTAGTGCTGCAATAGATACCGATAGACCAGACGAGGTTTTAGAAGACACTGAAAAACTTGAACCTAGTAAAAAAGAAAACAATGATGATCTCACTACGCGATGCATACCTGTGAAAATAAGTGTGCACCGAAAAAGTTGGCAAAGAAAATGAAAAACGCGGCAGTAAAGCTACTGCCGCGTATTAAGCACAATAATGAGTGACCGCTATTTAGCGATTACAGGAAGCCCCGTAGTCCATGGACCACCCGCATCAAGCACTGCCTGCTGCAGCTTCGGTACAGCGGTGTTTTGCAAAGTGCCGATGCGCGTTACTACGCCATCTAAACTGTCCTCTGCATAGCCAAGCTGCTCCTTGTGCTGCTGTGTCGGGCCGTAAGAAGAGCCCAACGCAGAACGCGCATAGCGCAGGCGACTCATAATATTTGCCGGCTTGATCCCCATTTTATCGCGAGATTTAAGACCATAAAACGCTCTATTCACTTCGCTTATTTCATCTTGAATAGCAGCAAACTGCGCTTCAAGTTTAGCCACATCATTTGGAGTGCGGTCGATAGCCGTTCGCAATAGTGCCATTGTATCTTTAAGCTGCGTTAGCACGGTAGTAGAAGAGAGTGCTCGTTTTTGGGCGCTGCTTACCTCGTCTGAGTACGCAGCTATTTCTTCATAACTCGCCCCTTCAAGCGCGCCCTGATAAATTGGCTGTAGTTCAAACGAAACAGGTTCAGAAAGTGGCGTAACCATAGCACCAACACGCTTAAATAAAGTAGCGGTATAGGTGCCTGGCAGTGCCATTAAACCTCTGTCCTTACTTTCTTTATCAGTAAGCGGCGTTGTTGACGTATGCTTCATATCCCAGGTGATGCGATGTAAGCCTTTTTTCACTTTACCCTCTACACGCTTTATAACGTCGCCTTCGCTGTCTTTTATTTCAACGTAAATAGCGGGTGCCGCCTCTTGATTTTCAGCCTCAACGGCCTCCCAGCTTGGATATTTAGGGTACTTCTTATCTTCAATTAGCTTTTTCTCTGTTTCCTGGCGTTTGTCTTTTGCCGTAAGCAAGCTGTCTTTCAGATAATAGGTAAACGTTGCGCCGTGCTCGGGGTTCTCGGCCACAAAGCGATCGTCGCCGTCAGAGTCTGTGTGGTTATCATCTAACTGGAACCATTTGACCGGGCGGCTTGGGGCAAACAAGATAGCCTCTTGCTGCATTGACTTTTCGGTTAACGAACGCAGTGGCGCGTAGTCATCAAGAATGTAAATTCCTCGACCAAACGTACCTGCCACCAGGTCATTCTCACGACGTTGAATTTTCACATCTCGGGTTGAAATGGTCGGCATACCGCCGTCTAACTCAACCCAGTCTTTACCGCCATCTACCGAGAAAAACACACCGAACTCAGTACCGATAAACAACAAGTCCTTATTTACGTGGTCTTGCACTATGCGCCAAACCAGGTGCTTTTCAGGTAAATCTTTTGCTAATGAAGTCCAGCTTTTGCCTAAGTTAGTCGACTTGATTAAATAAGGCTTGTAGTCGCCGTATTTATGATTATCAAGGGCAACGTATACAGTATTGGGGTCAAACAAATCTGCGCGAATATCGTTCACGTAAGAATTGGCTGGAATGCCCTTAATGTCATCTAGCTCAATCTTTTTCCAAGATTTACCACCGTTTGTGGTTACTTGAATAATACCGTCGTCGGTACCCGCCCACAGTATATTCTCGTCAACCGGGCTTTCAGCAAAGTTAGCAATGGTGTGAAATTCGGTCATGGCGTACAGGTCCCAACCGGCTTCTACTGACCACGTGCGCCCCATCAGCGGCGAATGCATGCGATTGCCATTTTTAGTCAGATCGCCCGACACCGCAGTCCAGCTATCACCGCGGTCATCGCTTCGCCAAACCCGCTGTGAAGCAAAGTAAATACGCGCTGGGTCGTGTGCCGACACATTAATTGGTGCATCCCAGTTGTATCGCTCTGCCGGGTCTCCTGGCAGTGGCTGAGGCTTAATATAAACCCCTTCACGGGTTTTCATATCGACGCGGGTCAAGTTTCCCTGCTGCCATTGCGAATACATAATATCCGGGTTGCCGGGCTCTGTCGCAGGGCCATGCCCGTCGCCACCTAGGGTTAAGAACCAGTCTTTGTTCTTTATTCCTTCCTCTCGCATGGTGCGCGAAGGACCGCCTTGGGTAGAGTTATCCTGTGCGCCTGCATAAACCTTATAAAACGGCTTAGAATCGTCTAGCGCTACTTTATAAAATTGCGTAAGTGGTAAGTTCGCCATAAAGCGCCAGTTCGCCATTCTGTCGTGAGACATATAGATACCACCGTCAGACCCCATCAATACAAAATCTGGGTCTGTAGGATGGAACGCCATGGCGTGGTCGTCTACGTGCTTGCGTTTAGTGTTGATGGGCGTCCACGTTTTGCCGCCGTCATCCGACACTTTGCTGTAGTTACTGGCAATATAAACACGGTCAAACTGATGTTGGTCAGCGAATATTTCCTGATAGTAGTGAGGGCCTGTGCCACCGCCTACTTCATCTGACATTTTAGTCCAGCTAGCGCCTTGGTCGGCTGAACGGTAGAAGCCACCACCGCGATTGTCGGTTTCAATGGTGGCATAAATTACATCTGGGTTCATGGGTGATATGGCCATTCCAATTTTACCCATGTTACCTTCTGGCAAGCCTGTTTTAAGTTCAATCCAAGTTTCGCCGCCGTCATTAGAAGTATGAATACCAGCACCTTCGTTAGTACCCACATAAGCGCCAATTGAACGCTGACGTGCCCATGTTGCAGCATAAAGTTTGTCTGGATTACGCGGGTCAATTAGTAATGACGTTACCCCGGTCCATTCGTCAGCCGGCTTAAGCACTTGCTTCCACGTTTCACCGCCATCGGTCGTCTTATAAAGCCCACGCTCACCGCCGCCACTCCACAACGGCCCTTGGGCAGATACCCATACAATATCTGGGTTTGTAGGGTGAATAATAATGTCAGAAACGTGCTCTGACTTCTTCAGCCCCATATTCTTCCAGCTTTGACCACCATCTAGCGATTTATATACGCCGTCGCCAAAGCTAATGTGACGGCCACCATTATTTTCACCCGTCCCCACCCAAATGATGTTTGAATTACTTGGCGCAATCGTTACATCACCGATAGAGTAAACAGGCTGGTCGTCGAAAATTGGTGCCCAGGTCGTGCCCGCATTGGTGGTTTTCCATACGCCACCTGAACCGACCGCGGTATACCAGGTTGAGGGATTATTCTGGTCAATTGCAATATCAGCGATACGCCCAGACATGTACGCAGGCCCAATGTTTCTAAGCTCCATGGCTTTGAATGTTGAACTGCTGAAAATACCGTCTTTGTCGTCTTTATCGTCTTTGTCTGCGTAGGTGGGTGAGCATGAAAGCGCAATCGATACCGCAACTGCCGCTTTAAGAAGCTTCTTCATTATTATTATCCAATGTGTGTTGGTAGAGCATTTTGCTCTGTTTAACTTATAGTATTATCAGTTATAGCATTACTAACAAATGCTTGAAGTTACAATGTAACCCACGACCAATTACCCATTACAAAAGTTAAAAATGAAGTTGCTTCCCTGTGAATGGGTGAGGTACTAAAAAGTTACGATTTCATCGTTAATGAGATGTCCAACAATCAAACTTTGCTCAGCGTCCACAAAGGCGCTGTCGATAGCATTAAAGCGTGCAGTTGTTACCTTACGATAGTTTGGGTGAGTATAGATATAGGTTTGCTTGGTCTTAAGCGCCTCTACCACACGCTCTGCAAGTACCCTTGCCGGAATCCCCGACTCGACCGCCTTGGTGGCTGCTTGAGCGCCAGCCTTAAGTTTTTCTTTATCAATGCGTTTTTCAGCTGCTATTGCGTATTTTTGCTGCCTATTCCTATACGACTCGTGAATGCGGGTTTTCACGAATGCTGGGCATAATACCGAAGTATGGATGCCAAAAGGCTTCAGTTCTGGTACCCAGCTTTCTGTCATTGAAACTACCGCGGCTTTGGATGCGCAGTAGGCCGCCGCATATGGCATACCCATCATTCCCGCCATTGACGCCACGTTTAGTACCCAACCACCTTCGCCGTGCTCTTTGATTGCTGGCACGCATGCTTGTGCGCCATAGAGTACGCCCATAACGTTGACGTCCATTACCCAGCGCCAAGTCTCATGCTCCGAATCTTCGACTTTCCCCGGCGTACCGCCAACGCCAGCATTATTGATGACCATATGAACCTTGCCAAATTTCTCTTTGGCGTTAGCTACAATATCTTCCCACTGAGCGTAATCGGTAACATCAAGGGCGCAAGTCAATACATCGAAACCTTTCTCTCGTAAATCATTGCCCGACTCGGCTAATGCAGTATTATCAATATCGCCCATGACGATATTCATACCCTGCCTTGCCAATGCCTCTGCCAGCGCTAACCCTATGCCGCCAGCGGCGCCAGAAATAATAGCGGTCTTACCCGTAAATTCGTTAGACATCTTACTCTCCTGTTATTGTTATTGCGCCGCGGGCCCTTTGGCAAAGCCATTTCAATGAGGAATTAGAAATCGCCTATCTCACTCAATTAGCGCTTATCTACACACTTAGATTAGGGGTAACAGGATGGGGAAAATACTTTATTTGGCTAATTTGAATAGCTTCATGAAATTAATAAGGCAGGTTAAACACAAAAAGCGGAGAAGTAAAAAGGGCAGTGACTGATCCTGCCCTTTGCTTAAATAGAGTACCTCTTGCCCGTGCTCAGTTCATTTACTTCGCCGGCATGACATAAACCTCGCGAACGCAGGCTGACTCTTCTGCGCTTAAGGCAAATAATACCGATTTTGCGATATCCGCTGGTTGAAGCTTATCTTCCTTAGGTTCATCGAAAAATGGCGTATTCACCATGCCAGGGCAAATAGTTGTGCAGCGGCCGCCCCACTCTCGCATTTCTTCGGCGAGATTCTGACCGAAACCATAAGCAAACCACTTACTTGCCCCATATACAGAGCCTTTCAGGGCTATTCGACCGGCGACAGAAGACGTAATAATGAAGTGGCCTTGCGTATCGCGCAGGTACGGTAAGCCTGCTTTTGCAGTATAAAGTAATCCATTTACGTTTGCGCCCAGCATACCATCCCAGTCTTCCACGTCACCCTTTTCAATGCCGGCGGCTTTCGCGCCGCGCCCTGCATTGGCGAAAATGCCGTCAATGCGACCGAAATGTTTGCTCACCTTTTTAAAGGCCGTGTCGACATCGTTAAAATCGCTTACGTCAGCTTTTACAGCAAATGCATTATTGTTGCCAAGCTCTTCAACTAAGGCACGCAGTTTGTCCTCACTCCTTGCTATAAGGGCAACGTTAAAATCGTTATTTACCAGTTGCTTTGCCGTTTCTTTGCCAATGCCGCTGGAAGCTCCCGTTATCGCGATAACCTTTTTATTTGTAGCTGCGGTGGACATACACTTCCTCCTTTTTATTGGGCAACCATTTCACTAATTTTGTCTACGAAAGCTGGAATATCATCTGGGTTTCTACTGGTCACCAGTTTTGCATGGGTCACCACTTCCTCATCAACCCAAATCGCACCAGCATTTTTCAGGTCTGTTTGAATACTAGGGAAAGAAGTGAGTGTTGCGCCTTTCGCTAACCCAGACTCCACCAGCAACCATGGACCATGACAGATAGCACCTATTGCTTTAATACTTGCCGCGCAGTTTGCACTCTTGATGAAGGCAACTGCATCTTCGTTGGTACGCAGCACATCGGGATTGATTTGACCGCCAGGTAGCACAAGGGCATCGTAATCTTGAGGATTAACAGACGTAACTTGTTTATCAACATTGACGTCCTTCCCCAAATTGTCTTCATCCCACGCTTTAATTGTCGTCTGATCATCAATAGATAGCACATCAACGTCAGCACCTTGCTCAACAAACATGTCTCTTGGTTGAATCAACTCACTTTGCTCAAAACCATTGGTTGCCAAAATAGCGATTTTCTTGCCTTTTAGGTTTTGGGTATTGCTCATAATGTTCACTCCTTTTGAAAGACGAAATGTAAGCTAGTAAAAACAGGGGTCGCCACACGACAGGAATAACTGTCCGCCTACCACCTTTAGCAAACCCCATCAGGTGAACGCGTTAGTTTGTGCATGGCATAACCTAGCTCTTACTACCTAGCTACGATGCTGTTGGAGGTGCAAATTACAAACCACCCGAAAAAAACATAACAAAACATTGATTTTATGAGAATAAACGCAAAAAAAGAAATCTCACCAACGCAAATGGTCACGCACATATTCAGATTTTGTGAACGATTTACAGAGCGCCTTTCTCGCTCCTTTTTTAAAGTGATGTAAGCCGACAGCGAAGTTTTCATGTATCAAGCTTTAAGAGTTTTATCGTTTAGGCAAGGCATGAGGACACATGAGCAAGGAACGTTTCAACCAGGCTAAATCTGCATTCGAACTTTCTTTGAAAAGTTGGTGGAATATTTTAAAACGAATCTTCACCAGCCTTCAAAAAGACAACATTCCTCTAATCTCTGCTGGTGTCGCCTTCTACTGTTTACTGGCTATTTTCCCACTACTGGGGGCTACCATTTCTTTGTATGGTCTTGCTGTTTCACCTAGTGAACTACAAAACCACATGGCCCTGCTGGTAAACGTAGTGCCAAATGACAGCCGGTATATTATTGAAGAACAGCTCAAAAACTTAACCGAGAAGTCGAATACTTCACTGGGTTGGAGTTTTTTATTTACTCTGCTCCTGTCACTGTGGAGTAGCAGTAAAGGTGCTAACGCACTGATAAAGGCATGTAATATCACATACAGTGAAGCGGAAGGCAGAAGCTTTTTAAAAGGTATTTTGGCACGTATTACCTGCACTATCTTTATGATCCTTACCGTCATCGTATCCCTAGGCTGTATTACTATTTTACCCGAAACTATAAGTTGGATGACGTCGAATACTGTTGATTCTAAGCAAGCAATGTGGGTGACATGGCCTGTGATGTTAGCGCTGTTTAACATTGCACTATCGGCCTTGTACCGATATGCCCCTCACCGAAAAGAAGCGCAGTGGCGCTGGGTAACGCCGGGCTCCGTATTTGCTACCATCTTGTGGGTGGTCGCCTCATATGGCTTTTCGATATACCTAAATGAATTTGGAAGCTATAACAAAACCTACGGCTCTGTAGGTGGCATTATTATCTTGCTTATGTGGCTATATTTAACGGCCTATATCATTTTAATTGGTGCTGAAGTGAATTCATCTATCGAGCTTCAAACCAGTGCTGACAGCACCGTGGGTGAAGATAAACCAATGGGTGAAAGGGACGCATTTGTGGCCGACCACACGCCAGATGATTTAAGGCGCTAACTAAACCCATTTTTTAAAGGTTGCCAACTGTTAGGGCCGTAGTTTATTGGTTTTCCTGCTTGCTTTCGTATTAATATCTACCCTTTCAGCACTTATAACTAATGGAAAATAGCGAAGTTACGTGGCAAGCGAATAAAATCTAACCCTAAATACAGTTACAACGTTTTTTTGAATTCCCTATATTGCTTTCTACCCAATGTTGGGTTGAATTTTAAAAGGAATTTGAAAAATGCAAGAACTTACACTTAATGAAATTACCTACGTATCAGGTGGTTGTGAAGAGCACTGCTGGGGTGACTTTAGCTGGGGAGGCTTTTGGGCCTCAGTAGGTGCTGGCGCCATAGGTGGAGCAGCTGCTGGCTTGGGCGGCGCTGCCTTGGGCGGCTTATCTAGCGGTTTAGGTTACGCTGGTGGCAAAATAGGCGACAAAATGTCAGAACGCACTACTGAAACTGACGAATAAAAAACGGAGGCTTTTTGCCTCCACTTCAAGGAACTTTTTAATGAATATCTCAATCCTGCAAATAGTTAAGTATATTGCTTATATGCTCTCAATTATTGTTTTAATCGTTTTTTCGCTAAACGCTACCACACATTATTTCAGTCTAAATGGACGTACAGAAATAGTCGTGACATCAATACTTGTTTTCATTATTTCACTGCTGTGTACCCTGGGTGCAAAAAAGCTAAAAGTTTTCCCAAAACGAAAAGTAGAGCAATAACCGCGTCTATTCCTTTCAGGTTCATGCAACCTACTTTGTCGGATCTAGATTTTTCAATTTTGGGCGGTTTTGCCCTATTCGATTAAGGTAGCGTTCAAGTGTCAGCGGAGTAGTTGGCTTTACGATTCCCCCCAACCATCGCATCAAAAAAAGAGTTGAGAATACACTTTTGCCATTTTTCTTCACTAGTTCGCCATAATAGCTGTTCAAAATTCGCCCTAATCAAAGTGTTTAATTATAAGCATCGTCAGATAAAACGAGCTTACTTCATGCCATTTCCTAAAACACCCAAGCGTGACTATTTCAATCCGTCCACTGCATACAAACCTTGGTTTAAAGAGCGGTCGACTGCGTCACGAGCGTTTAACCACAAACTGCTTATTCTTGTTTCTTTTCTATGTTTTTTGCTTGGACTGGTGGTCAGCCCGCTAAGTCGCGCTGAGTCTGGCGAATTGACGCTGCAAAGTGTGGACGGTGAGTCTTCCCCCGCTTTATTGCATTCAACTGACGTTGATTTACAGGTTAACGGCATGATTGCGCACGTAACCTATTCTCAAAAATTCACTAACACCAGTAATGAATGGATGCATGCCGTTTACACTTTTCCGCTTAATGAAAACGCAGCGATTAACAGTATGGAAATGCTTATAGGAGACAGAATAATCCGGGGGCAAATTAAGCCGAAAGCAGAAGCGAAAGAAGCATTTGAAGCGGCAAAAAAAGCTGGAAAGAAAGCCAGCTTAACAGCGCAACAACGCCCAAATTTATTCACCCAGCAGGTCGCGAATATAGCGCCGGGTGAGGAAATAACGGTGACACTTCAGTATGTCCAACAGGTAGACTACCGCGATGAAAAATTTACTTTTCACTTGCCAACTACGCTCACTCCTCGCTATTCGCCCGGCATTCCGCTAAATCAGTTTAACGAGAATATAGAGGCTGAAATATCAGGTACTGGCTGGGGAGAGCCCACAGATCAGGTACCCGATGCCAGAACCATCACACCTTATATGAGAGAAGGCAATGAAGGCCCGCAACTTACGTTCAACGCAACACTCAATGCCGGTTTAACGCTTAATAGCGTCACTAGCAGAAATCACCGTGTGAATTGGTCAGAATCGACAGGTAATTATCTTGTCACCTTTAATCAAAGCAATATCAAAATGGACCGAGACATTTGGCTAGAGTGGCAGCCTACGCCCTCTAGTGCACCACAAGCAGCCATTTTCACTGAATCGAAAGGTCAGCATGACTACGCCCTTGTTATGCTAATGCCGCCACAAGTGAAGAGCCAAGATTTACAGGATTTTGATCGCGATATCACCTTCGTTATCGACACGTCAGGCTCTATGGGTGGTCGCCCAATTGTCGATGCAAAAGAGAGTTTACAATTAGCGATAGACCGCTTGAGTGAGAAAGACCGATTCAATGTTGTTGCGTTTAACAATGATACCACCCGTTTGTTTGAAACCTCCGTAGAGGGAACAACACGAAACAAGCAATATGCGAGAGATTTTGTAAAGCGGCTGAATGCAGGGGGCGGCACTGAAATGGCACCAGCCCTTAATGCCGCACTTAAGCGTACGACAGCAGAAAACTTTATAAAACAAATTGTCTTTATTACTGATGGTGCAGTAGGCAATGAAGCCGCATTGTTTTCGCAAATAAAGAACGAACTGGGTGATGCGCGCCTTTTTACAGTAGGCATAGGCAGTGCGCCTAATAGTTATTTTATGACCAGAGCCGCTCAGTTTGGTCGCGGAAGCTATGTATTTGTTAGCAATACGGCAGATATTAAACAGCAAATGGATAGCTTGCTTTATAAGTTAGAAAGCCCTGTGTTGAGTGATTTAAGCCTCACTCTTCCGGCTGGCTATGCACAGTCAGCCGAGATTTACCCTTCTAAGATCCCTGATTTATACGCAGGTATTCCATTGCTTCTGAATGTGAAACTGCCTCATAACGCCGGTAAAAGCGGAAAAATAACTCTTCAAGGCGCACTAGTAGACAAGCAGGGCACTACTCGCGAGTGGACCCGTTCGGTAGCAATATCGCCAACGTCGACAGGTTCTACTCAACACCTTGGCGTAGCGACTGCTTGGGCAAGAAAGAAAGTGGCGGCGTTAATGGATGAAAAAGCGTTAGGGCGAAATATAGATGAAGTAAAACAGGACATACTTGCTATAGCCCTGCCCCATAAACTTATAACAGAGTTCACCAGCTTCGTTGCTATTGAAGAAAAAATAGCAAATACACAGCGCATACCGTCTTCCACCGAAAACGTAAGAAACCGAATGCCACAGGGAACGCAATTCAGACAAATCAGTTACCCCCAAACCGCAGCGGGTGTATCTGAGCATGTCGTCCTAGGCGTGATTGCAATGCTTTTATTGTCGCTTTTTCACAGCGTTGCCTTTTTGCGAAAAAAGGGGTGTCGTGGTTAGCGCTGTATTTTCACCTCTTGATTTTTTGCATTTCTTTATTTTCTGCATTTCTTTTCTTTTTGGCTGAATATTGCTTGGACAAACAATGATTAAATACTCTTTTACCATTATCTTAGTCTTGATCGCCACGGCCAGCTTTGGCAAAGCTGGCTGGATATTACTGAAAGCTGAACTCGCGCAGTATTTGATTCAATCTTCGTGGGAAGAAACGCTAACCACTGGCGCTAACCAGAAACCTTGGCGTTGGTCTGATACTTGGCCAGTGGGCAAACTAGTTCATGCCAAAAGCGAAACACAGTTGTACGTACTAGAAGGTGCACAGGGAAATGCCCTTGCATTTGGCCCAGGTCATCATACCGACTCGCCCCCACTCGGACAGAGTGGAAGTGTGATTGGCGGTCACAGAGACACCCACTTCACCTTTTTAAAAAACGTGAGAACTAGAGATATTATGCAATTACAGTTGCCGAACTCACAGTGGGTAACCTATCGGGTTGTATCGAAGACGATAGTCGATGACGCCTCGGCAATGAAAGTAGATGTAAATGGTCAGCGGCTCTATTTAGTTACCTGCTACCCATTTAATGCGGTATCAACTCAAAGTAATTTGCGCCTTGTTGTTGAGCTGGTCGAAACTGAAAGCCAGCGAACCTAAATAGGTTCGCCCGCAATTAATTAGCCGCTTTTCTAAAGAGGAATACGCTGTACAAGGCAGATGAAACAAAGAGTGTTGTACCTGTTTTCTAGCGAGTAACGGAATTAACACGCCTAAGTGCGGCTTTTTCGGTTTCACTTAAAAAAGCAATTGCTAGCGCGTTCTCTTGCGCTTGTTGAATATGAGAAGGCATAAGGCCAGCTTGCTTAGCTGCAATGGAGAATTCGTGATCAAGCTCTACTCCTTGAACTGCCGGGTCGTCGGTATTCAGGCAGGCGAGTATGCCGTGATCCAAAAAGGTTGTTAACGGGTGCTCAGTTAATGATGTGACCGTGTTCGTCAATACGTTGCTGGTTAAACAGCTTTCAATACCAATACGGTTGTCGCGCAAATAGTCCATTAACTTAGCATCATTGATGGCATTAACGCCGTGCCCTATTCGCACAGCCCCTAAGTCGTTAATGGCTTGCCAAATACTCTGCGGGCCTTCTGCTTCACCTGCATGAATTGTTATAGGCAGCCCTTCGCGGCGTACTTTTGTAAAGTGCTCTATGAACATGTTGCCAGGAAAGCCTTTTTCATCCCCCGCCAAATCAATTGCAGCTATATGCTCTTTACAGGCCAAGATTGAATCTAGCTCATGCTGACATACTTTTGCGCCATAAGAACGCGACATAATACCGATAAGATTAACTTTAACATCGTGATCTTTAGCTGCGCTTTTTACACCGTCTATCACGGCCTCAACCACACCTTGAGTTGGTAGCCCGTGACTTTCACCCATAAAATAAGGACTAAAACGCAGCTCTGTGTAGTCAATACCCTGCTTAGCCGCATCTTCTACATTCTCTATTGCTACCCTTTTGCAGGCGTCGAGACTGCCTAACACCTTAACGCCCCAAGTAAGCTTATCTAAAAATGACACCAAATCGGGGGCGATCTTCATTACTTGAACATGCGGTCGCAAGCCTTCTAACGAATAAGCTGGCAAACAAATGTTAAATTGCTGACCAAGCTCCAGAATGGTTTGCAGACGCACATTGCCATCTAAATGACGATGTAAATCAAGTAATGGAAAGTTTTTATTTATCATGGAAATACGATGAGTTAAGGCGTAAGCCCTACTATACCACTTGGCGCAGCAAACCTCGCTTTCTTGCAGAAAATAACTTTTTTATAGCGGGACAAAACAGTGCTTTTTTTGAAACAAAATTTGTTTTAAGTTCGCTCTTGGCATCTAACTTCACTCTATCGATGCTTTTCTTGATTACTTTTCATAACTTTCAATAGCAACGAGCCAGTTGCTCGTTGGCGTGCGCCTTGTCACACAGGCTAAATACCACCATAGAGCAACAGGCCTCTTCATTATCACCAAAAAACACTAACAGGAACACAGTCATGTGCGGAAAATGTATAGAAGGCAGCTATTTAGCAGGCTGGCGTAATGGCGTGTATTCATTCGAATATATGCAAGAAGAACCCGATTTTATGGGGAAAGATGTAAAGGCAGCCCACAGCTTGGTGGAAGCGGTATGCTCATTAGGTTCTTCGCTCAATGAGCTCCACAAACTTGGATTAGCGGACTCGCCAATGATAGCTTGGGCAGGATGGATTTATTCGAGAAACGAATCGCACACCCAAATCGATTTAACACGGCATGACGACGTTCTCAAATATCAGAGGGCCTTACGTCATTCAAAAGAAAGTAAATGGTCTGAGATTAATACCCTCTACCCGAACATTGCGAAGTTTTTAAATAACCTAACGCTTCAAGACATTGCTAATACCCTCGATGAAACGCTTCTCGATGAAATCGAGACATGCCTTCTTGCTCTTCATGGTAACGGGTATTACACCTTTGAATTCGTAGAGTCTATGTTCGCTGCTGAAGGGCTATTCCCCATTATTGAGCTTACTGATACTGCAAAGCCGTCACTGTTTGTTGACCATGCACTTGAAATATTCTTACTAACCGAACATCTTTTACACTTTCGCCCATTGTCTTGGGCGCTTCGTGTGGCGTTAACTGTTGACTTAACGTGCGATTTCGACAGCTTTCATATGGCGTGGCGTCGATACACCGCTAACCGCGTTTTAAACGCGCTTCTAATAAATCGCAATTTGAAAGGTGTGCACGCGTTAGCAAGTACACTTGAACTCAATACCGTTCACGCTATATGTCAGCGGAACGTAGCGAATAAACACTTACTTACTCAGCTATTAAGCGTCGTAAACAACTGTAAAGGAGACACTTATATTGAACCTAAACGTCTAGCCGCGCACATCACTTCATTGATCTCAGTGTAAATGCTTACTCCTTACACTTTGATATTTTAAGATAGGGTGACTTGGTGAATGGTTAAGTACAGCGCGTTATGACAGTCAAATACGTGCGAATCTAACTTAATCATTATAAGACGCGATGAAATGCAGTGCTCGATATCATAGAGAACTTTTGGCATGCCTTACCAAGAAAAACGCCTTGGTAAGGCTATTCGCATTACATTTCTTTTTTAAGGGTTTTCGCAACCGCTAAAACTAAGTCTGCCGACGGGCGAACTTTGAAGTCTGGGTTAACATAGCTAAACAAAACCTGCCCTTTTTTATTGAGCATGAAGATGCTGGGTGCCGGTAAAACACTATTACCGCTTTCATCTTTTGTTAAGTTTATGCCATAGGTTTTGTACTTTAACTCAGTCACAGTATCTAAATAGAAACCAACGCCGAACTCGCGAATAGCGTCTAGTTTGTCGTCGGATAAAAGCGTAACCAAGAATTCTGTTTCAAGCTTTTGCTCTTGCAAGCGCTCTGGTGATTCAGGTGAAATGGCCAAAATCTGATAGCCCATATCCACCAAGTCTTTTTCAATATCTTTAAGCTGGGCAAGCTGCTCATTACAATATGGGCACCACCCGCCGCGATAAAAAAGTACAATGCTGGGCTTTTGCATGGTAAGCGCTTGTAAGCTTACTGGAGAGCCATCTGCCATTTTAAGTGTTGTTTTAGGCGCCATTTGACCATTAAGCAACGGCGTTACTGAATCTGCATCTTCTGCAATAGTGCCGCGCTCCAAAGCATACGCATTTGATGCGCCTGCTATACAGGCGAACATTAACATCGCCATAGCCACTAGTCTCTTCATTAACCCTCTCCGTTTTCATTTTTGTTTGTTTAGTTTTTGGTTATCCGCGCTTTGCGCGATGTCCAATATGACCGAGAAGCTTCACTAGAAATTTCGCGTTCCAATAAATAAACCTACAAATACTTATAATGGGCGCTACTCACCTACAGCGAAATCTGCTTTTTACTGCTACTATAGCGCCAAAACTTGCTATGCCACTTTTTCACATAGCACACGGGGTTAACTTCAAGCCCTCTAAGAACAAAGCAGGAACACCATGGCTCTTAAAGCGACCATTTTTAAAGCTGACATATCCATAACGGATATGGATCGCAATTACTATAACGACCACAACCTTACTATTGCCCGTCACCCTTCTGAAAATGACGAGCGAATGATGCTTCGCGTGGTTGCATTTATTGTTAACGCTCATGAACGCCTGCAGTTTACCAAAGGGCTGTCTGACGACGACGTTCCAGATTTATGGCAAAAGAGTTTTAGCGATGAAATAGAGCTGTGGATTGAGTTAGGCCAACCCTCTGAACAGCGCATCAAAAAGGGCTGCAATCAAAGCCAACAAATGATGATTTATTCCTACGCCGACAACAGCTTCGACGCGTGGTGGAAGAAAGAACATAACAAGCTACAAACCAAAAAGAACTTATCAGTTTTTACTTTGCCTGAGTCGCTTGCCACTACTCTGGCCAATGCTGTTCATCGCTCTATGCAAATACAGGTTACTATTCAAGATGGGCAAATGTGGCTAACTATTGAAGGTGCAGATGTCACCGAGAGCGTTGAAGTGTCTATAGAGAAACATTTGTAATGAAAAAACTCTCTGCCGTTCAACTCAAACAGCAAGCACTGGTCTTTAGTGTAGCCGATAGCCTTGAAGCACAAGCGCTTGAAGAGTTAAATGGTATGCAACAGTGTTGGTTTGACGTTCAGTATCACCAATTCCCCGGCTCGTTACTGCTTCGCTTTCAATTCGAAAATGAAGAAGCGGTGTCAAACGCTGAACCTGAGCTAAAGAAGTGGCAGCGAAAATTAAGCGCAGCGCTACTTAAAAAAGGCGTCGTGTTGAAGGATATGCGCCGGCACCTCGTGTTTACCACACAAGGCCCAGAAGCGTAGCCTTGTTCAACTTCGCTGTACAATATCTCAACAATCCGCATGCAGTTTTGCCAGGTAAATGTTTGGTTATAATCCTTTCATTTTTCGGTATAAAGTCTACTTACACTTTATCAGGTAAGTAGGCTAGACTGGTCTCGTCGAATATTCAGCTTGCCGAATATGACAATAAAACGGCAAGCGTCTTGAACGTATACAATGGATATTTGAACACACCATGTTGACCGGCTTTGAAACAAGCCACTATCCCAGCAAAAGGAGCTTCACAATGAAAACTAAAGCAATGGCGTTAGCACTGTTACTGTCTTTAATGGGCTGTACTGAGTCTAGCGAAGAGACGAAAAGCGAAGTAAAAAAAGAGATGGAAAAAGCGGGCGAAGCGACAGCTGACGCCTATGACAGCGCAAAAGAAAGTGCTGCAGATTCTTGGGATAAAACCAAAGACGCGAGCTCTGAAGCTTACGAAGAAGGTAAAGAAATGGCTTCTGATGCCTTTGATGACGGCAAAGAGATGGCTTCAGACGCATACGAAGATGGCAAGAAAATGGCCTCTGACGCATACGACGCAACGGCTGAGAAAGCAGGCGAATTTAAAGACGCCGCAGCGAAGAAAGCTTATGAAGCTTGCGTAAAAATGAAAGAGCAAATGGGCGGTGACGTTAGCGAGTGCGACGATTAATTTAATCTTCCAGCGAAAAACAAATTTGAAAGCGAACCTTCGGGTTCGCTTTTTTGTTGGTGTTTAATCAAACAAAAGTGAGTCATTCACGCTATTCACACCCGGCTAAAATCACAGCATCTGGTGTTATAGTTAAAGGTGCGACCCTAAGCAGCGTATTAATACCTAAAATATTGTTTCCTTTGGGAAGCACGGCCACTTCCACTGGCCCCACTTCGCACGTATTTCCTATACGAACCGAGTTTAATTGATACTGAGATATTTTAACGATCTTTCCATTTGCCATTCTGGCAGCAGAGGTTCTGGTGGCAAGAAGCTTTTGATTTCTTGTTAGCGCGTCGAACGTAGCTTGATTGAGGGTTAACAAGCTTGAACCCGTGTCTAATAGAAACGAAGCCTTTATGTTCGATTCTAGGGTCGCTTCTAGATACAGTGTTCCGCCTTTGCTTTGTGAAAGAGGAATATTTTGCTCTATCGCTGACACGGCAGATGTGCACGCTAACCAAAAATTTAGCAGAACAAATAAGGGGATTTTAAATTTTACACTCACCGCACATACACCCTTTGTCGACACTTTACATAGGTGTTGATTGACAGCAAGATAAAGACCAAAGGGTAAATGATTGATTTTACCGAAACTCTACAATACCAGACGGCGCTATAGCACCATAACAGTGCACAAACTCATCCATTTCGCACCATCGTTAAACACTCCGTTTTCAACGCAGTAGCTTCTCTTTCAACCGCACTCCATTCTCTTGATTACTCAAATTCTCTATATCCAATTAGGTGATAGCAATCACCTATCACCAATCGTCATTGTTTAGAACATTTTTGGTCATACAATAGACTAAAGTAGCAATTCAATGAGAGGACACAACATGAAATTACGCTATGTATTGGGTTCATTAATTACGGCTGTCTCGCTTGGCTTTTCTGCAAACGCAGCACAAGCTATGACATCTTCAACTGATGAAACGGTTGATGTACAAGTAGTTGATTATTCAGGAAAGCCGCCATTTAAACGCAAGATAGTAAGCTTATCGGTTAACGATGTAGCACAATTGGAATCAGTAGGACAAGAAGCAATTGAATACGTAGAAGTGAAAGAAGTCATCATGCGCGGTAAACCACCGTATCGCAGAGTGACAACAATGATGCCCGTGTATGACGTTGCCCAACTTGAAATGCTAGAAGAGCAAACTGACACGCAAAAACGCGGTACTCGCCCGCCGTTCAAACGCCACTAACCGCGCTTTCTATTACCAATAGTATTGCACCAAAGCGATTCACTTTTGCCTGAGTGAGTCGCTTTTTTTGTGCATACTTGTTTACGCCATTTTCTATTTCGATGCATATAACACGCCCTAGTTAGTGCGTTTTTATTTTTAATAACCCGTCACTAACGATAAAGTAGTAAAAAAGCAGAAAAAAGAGATGATAAATGCAGCCTCACGACCATTCTCCGCTCAGTGATTTTATTGAGTACCCTGAAGAGAAAATGCTTTCTCGAAGCGAAGATTTTTTGAAAACCATGCAGCGTCGCCACAGTGTTCGTCACTTTAGTGACAAGTACGTTGATAAAGCGGTAATTGAAAACTGTATTTTGACTGCTGGCACTGCACCTAGTGGAGCGAATCATCAGCCTTGGCATTTTGCCGCCATTCAGTCGCCCGAAGTAAAACAACAAATACGCGAACAGGCTGAAGCGCATGAGCGCGGTTTTTATAATGGGCGTGCTGGGCAACAGTGGCTAGATGACCTAAAGCCGTTAGGCACTGACGCAAGTAAACCTTATCTGGACACCGCGCCTTGGCTTATTGCGGTATTCAGTCAAAAGTTTGGAGAGACAGAAACGGGCGAAAAAAGCCAAAACTACTATGTGCACGAATCGGTGGGTATCGCGGTGGGTATGCTTATTACCTCACTTCACAACGCAGGTTTGGCAACCTTGACCCACACACCAAAGCCAATGAATTTTTTAACCGAGGTCTGTCAACGGCCTGATAACGAGCGCGCTTACATGCTTATTATTGCAGGCTATCCGGCGGACAACGCCACAATTCCTGCACACGCAATGCAGAAAAAGTCGCTTAGCGAGATAGCGAGCTTTCTTTAAATGTAAAAAGTGCGCAGTGCTTGAGCATATAAAGTAAACCAAGTATTTAAAACGGCATAACTAATAAAAGCTTTGTCATAGACATGAGAGTCGCAGCACTTATAATGCGCCCTCGTTATTAAGGGCTGCGACCTTTTCTTTACGAATTTCGGTCAACCACGTTTAACAGTCCCTCGGAGCTCGTATCCTCATGTCATCGCGTCACACATTCTCTCCACAACTTCCTTTTTTACTATTAAGTCTATTAACTGGCCTAACATCATCTTTTGTTACGCCACTGATGAGCTATTTCCTCATCGATGAGATCAACGTTGAGCCCATTTATATAAGTATTTATATGGTGTCCGTTACGCTGTCAGGGTTGGTGATCAGTCAGTACCTAGGGCATTTGGCAGACAAAGGTTTTAACGCAAATAGCCTTTACGGGCTAACCATGATTTGCGTGGGCATTGCCATGGTCGCCTTTATCTTTAGCAATCAGTTTTGGCACGTATTTCTTGCTGGCGTTTTGTTTATGTCGGTGGGCGCTGGAGCCGTGTCTCAAATGTTGACCGTTTCGGGATTATGGGCAAAAAACCAAGACATCGACTTAGCCGCATTTAACTCAAAAGTTCGCGCTGCCATTTCTCTCGCTTGGGTAGTAGGTCCGCCGCTGGCGTTTACGCTGGTTGCCAATTTTGGCTTCGCGGCTTCCTTCTCGGTGGCAATTGCATGCGTGATTGTTGCAACGCTTTTTGTCGTGAACGTTGTGCCGCCTCAAAAAGCCAATCAACAGTCACTCACTACAACGCTTAAAGGCTCGCTATCACTGCCGTTTTGGCTTGTTGGTTTAGCCATACTTGCCGGAATGGCAGGCAATGTCATGTATTTATCCTCCATGCCCTTGTACGTTATGAATGAGCTAGGGTTGCCGGAAAATTTGCCTGGGCTAATGATGGGGGTTGTGGCCGCACTTGAAATACCTACCATGCTGCTAGCAGCCAAATTAGCCCGACGCTTCCCACCTGCGGGTATCATGGCTGTGGCGTTTATTTTCGGCTGTTGCTTTTACGTTGGCGTGTACTTTTCTCAGTCAAGCTGGGAGTTATTGACCCTTCAAATACTGAACGCGCTGTTCTACGGTTTATATGCCGGTATTGGATTGACCTTACTGCAACAACAAGCACCCGACTTAACTGGATTCACTTCAGCGTTTTATTCAAACGCCACTCGGGTGGGTATGATGCTAGGCACCATTGGCGCAGGTACCGTGGCTCAATTCTTTAGCTTTAGAGACGCCACTATTGGGTCGTTGTGTATTGCCATATTCGGCTTAAACGTGATGCTGGTATTCATGTTTGTAAAGCGTCGAGTACATGGCTGAAGAGCTACCCAACCTCATTGATTGGATTACACGCAAAACTCAATCAAAATGCGATACCGCTTAATACGCAATGTAGCTCAAGTCGATAGCAGTTCATCCGTAGGAAAAAAGTGACCGTTCGAGATCACTTTGCCTGACATTGACCACACCAATAAAGACGTCGCCCGTTATACGTTTGGCGTTTAATTGGAGTAGCGCAGACTCTACAAGGCTGCTCTTCCCTGTCGAACACCATAAATCGCGTACCTTCAAAGTTAACGCCCTTTGCTTCAAGCACTTCGCGTAGTTCTGTGTACACGGTATAACCGCCGGTTTCATAGCTGCGTTTGCATATGGCTAAGGTATGATGTGATAAGCTGCGCAGCTGCCCATCATCTAATTGAGAAGGTTTGAGTGATGGGTGAACGCCTGCAGCAAAAAGGATTTCACTGCGAAGGTAATTTCCTAGTCCTGCCATAAAGCGCTGATCTAGGTATAAGCCGCTAAGTGCTCGGTTATAGAATGCTTTTGAACGTAGTCGTTCCAACACCAGCTCTTCTGTTACCGAATTGTTGAGTACATCAGGCCCTACCCGCTGCAAAAAAGGATGTTCATGAATGGTTTGTGTTGGCCAAATACTAATGTCCGACGCGCTATACAAAATAGCACTGTGTGTTTCGGTATGAAGCCCTACTCTTAATTGACGTTTAGTATCAGGCATTTCATTGCGCTTGCAGGTATGCCACACACCATAAAGCTGATTGTGTGAATACATAGAAAGCCCACTACTAAAATGGGTGATTAGCGCCTTGCCACGGGTTTCCATACGCAAGACTTTTTCGCCTTCCAGCTGCTTAGCATAGGGTTTAAGGTGCGCTAACCCAAACTCTACTTTTTCTAAGGGAGTATCTTTAGTTACTGCTTCGACTTTGTCTGCAGCACGACGAATTTCAGGACCTTCAGGCATGTTGCTCGCTTAATACCTTTTACTTGTTTTTGCATCACCTTAGGCAGGCTTTTATCATCCTTTCATACAGTTAGCACTGAATACAAAAAGAGCACGGTGACCTTCAATGTAACTTTAAAACGTTATTCGTACATCAAAGATCAACGAGCCCTTCTACTTTAATCTATAAAGTTAAAGCATGGAGCTTTAAAGCTTAGGCTTTAGTCGCCTTTATTTGGCACAATCAAATACTTAGTGCCGGTCTTTTTCGCGTTGTACAAAGCCACATTCTCTGGCTGAAGCGCTTCTTCAAGACTTAGCTCTTTACTATAAGACGACGCAAACGTAGTGTTAATTTCCGTTGCCACTTTTTGGTAAAGCTCACCTACCCGCTTCTTATCAAGCTTGCCTAAGAAGCGCATTAGCAACCAACCACCAATGCTCCACGTCATGCCATAAGCACGGTTTAAAATAGTCGGTGAGAAGTCTAAGCCGCCATAGATATAAACTTGTTTATTGCTGTCAGAGCCATATGTGTTGAAACCTTTTGCATCTTTACTGCCCGAGGCTTCCATCATGGTAAGGATATCGCTAACTAGCTCACCGCCACCAATGGCGTCGAACGCAAGTGTAGCGCCAGTGCTGTCTATGGCCTGGTAAAGTTCAGCTTTGAAATTATCGCTGCTGGAATCAAGCACAATTTTCGCGCCAATACCTTTAAGTAGGTCTACCTGCTCTTGGCTACGAACGATATTGACTAGTTCTACGCCTTCCTCTAAACAAATTTTGTTTAGCATTTGCCCAAGGTTAGACGCCGCTGCAGTGTGAACCAAGGCTTTATGCCCTTCCATACGCATGGTTTCAACCATACCAAGAGCAGTAAGCGGGTTAACAAATGAAGACGCAGCTTGTCGCGGCGTAGTGCTATCCATGTGAGGTAAACATGCCTGTACAGGCACACACGCATACTCTGTATAAGCTGCGCCGGTAAGAATAGATACTGTTTTGCCCATTAATGCCTGCGCTTCAGGGCTGTCGCCCGCGGCAACTACTGTACCTGCGCCTTCGTTCCCGATAGGCAAAGTTTGGTCAAGACGAGACTTAATACGGCTTAGCAAAGGCTTGTGTACCGGCGCAACCAACGCGTTCTTATCAGCATCGAAAGACGCCTTATCAAGGCTTGCTGGTCCAAACATAGGCCACATATCTGACGGGTTTATTGGAGAGGCTTCCATGCGTACAATCACTTCATGAGCCTTCGGCTCTGGAACATCTACTTCTTTTAGCGATACCTGAAGCTCACCTTCTGATGTAATTAGCGTAAATAGTTGTTTAGATTTATTCATATTGACTCTCGTGCCCTAAAAATTAAACGCTGTATGTGTTGTTAAGCTAACACGCCACCACTATCAGCAGTATTTATATTTCGAATACATATGCGTTTCGATGGTTTATACACCCGATAATCTAGATGAGTTACACTGCAAAGCGTGTATCGACCTGTAATAGCGAATAAAAAATGAAAAGACATTGTATGTACCTCTTTCTAGGACTAATCGGAATAAGCGATGTGGCGTTTGGTAAAGCTGCACCTTTGGTCTCAATTCCTACCCACGACGCGTTTTTTAATTCTATAAAAGCGCTCTGCGGTAAAGCGTTTCAAGGGAAGGTGAGTAAAGATAATGTAGGCAATACCTTCGGTGATGCAGAACTTGTTATGCACATACGAAAGTGCACAGACTCAGAAATTCAAATACCTTTTCATGTGGGTAACGACGCATCTCGCACTTGGATATTAACAAAAACTGGCTCTGGTCTTATGTTAAAGCACGACCACAGAAACAAAGATGGCAGCTTTCATTCTTCAACCATGTACGGCGGGCACACTGTAGATGATGGATATGTCCAAGTTCAGTCATTCCCCGCAGATGCCTACTCAAAAGCATTATTTATAGAATCTGGGATTGCAGCATCGACAGATAACGTTTGGCAAATGATGATTTACCCCAACCGCTTTAGCTACCGATTGACTCGCCCTGCGCGCGAAGTACAGGTTGATTTCGATTTAGATAGTACAGTTTCGGTTCCCAGTACGCCTTGGGGCTACGCAGATTGATTTAAGCTGAAACTGGACTTGGGTATCGTTGCATTTGTTACCACCACACCTTATAACAAGTTTTAAATTGCAAAATATATCTTGTTCCCACCTACGACTAGATAGAATCTAGTAAGACTTTAATTATCAACTACTTGGATATAAAAATGCCTTCTAACCACAACCTTTTACAACAGCTTTTTGGTTTCTCAGCGTTTCGTGAGGGGCAAAAAGAGGCGGTGGATTCTCTACTTAGTGGGCATTCAACGGTAGCAATCTTTCCCACTGGCTCGGGCAAATCATTGTGCTATCAGTTCGTCGCTACGCAGCTGCCACATTTAACTTTGGTGGTTTCTCCATTACTGGCGCTAATGAAAGATCAGCTGGAATTTTTGCATAGCAAAGGTATTGCAGCAGCTAGCATCGATTCCACCTTAACACCCGAGCAAAACAAGCAGGTGATGAACGACGTGCGTTCTGGGCAGTGTAAAATTTTAATGGTGTCAGTGGAGCGTTTTAAGAACGAGCGTTTTAGACAGTTTATTGAATCTGTTCAGGTAAGTATGTTGGTAGTTGATGAAGCGCATTGTATTTCTGAGTGGGGCCATAACTTCCGCCCAGACTATTTAAAGCTTCCCACGTATAAGAAAGAGCTAAATATTCCTTTAGTGCTGCTGCTCACTGCTACTGCCACTAAAAAAGTAAAAGAAGATATGTCGGCCCGCTTTGATATCGCGCCGAACAATATTATTCAAACGGGGTTTTATCGCCCTAATTTAAATCTACGTGTTCGCCCCGTACTTGAACCAAACAAAAACCACGCCCTACTCGAAGAGATTCGCAAGCAACAAGGAGCAGGCATTGTTTACGTTACGCTTCAAAGTAGCGCTGAGGAAATAGCCCAGTTCTTACAGCAGCAAGGGTTTGATGCGAAGGCCTACCACGCTGGCCTTGATAGTGAAATAAGGCAAGGTATTCAGCAAGACTTCATGGGCAATAAGATTCAAGTCGTTGTGGCTACTATTGCCTTTGGTATGGGGATAGATAAATCAGATATTCGTTTTGTCATTCATTACGACTTGCCCAAATCTATCGAAAACTACAGCCAAGAAATTGGCAGGGGCGGACGGGATGGAGAAGCAGCAAACTGTACAGTGCTCGCGAACCTAGACGGGCTTGTCACCATAGAAAACTTTGTTTACGGCGACACGCCAGATAAAAGCGCTATCGAACGAGTAATTGGTGACATTAAGTCTCAGGCACCTGCCAAGCAAGCCACAATTAAACAAAATGATTCTCTCGTAAAGGCAGAAAACAACCAATACCAGTGGGAAACACAAATCAACAGCCTATCAAGTGCAAGTAATATTCGTCAGCTTCCGCTAAAGACCCTGCTGGTTCAGCTCGAACTGGCGAACGTTATACGCCCTTTGTACGCTTACTTTGCAGAATACAAATTCCGCTTCATTTCAGATAAAGCCGCCATTCTTAACATGTTTTCAGAAGAGCGAGCGCGCTTTTTAGACGCCGTGTTTACCCATTCAAACATGAAGAAAGTATGGGGTGTGGTCGATTTTGATAGTATTTATCAGCACTACGGCGCAGAGCGTTCTAGAGTGGTGGCGGCTTTAGAATACTTACACGAACACAATCATATAGAACTCGCATCGCGCTTAATTACAGATGTATACCGTGTTAATAACGAACTACTCCAAGCCGGCGATTTAGCAACCCAACTAGCCCACTACTTTTCGGAGAACGAGCGTAAAGAGGTCGAGCGCATTGCCGCACTTGTAAGCTTTTTCGAACAAGACACCTGCCTGAGCCACAACTTGTCAGCGTATTTTGATGATACTCAAGCACCGAAGGCGTGTGGACATTGCAGTGTATGCAAAGGCGATGTGGCAAAGCTTAGCTATTCATCACCAATATCAGCACCAGATTGTGAGCAAGTATCAGAAGCTATGACAGCGCTAAAAGCGCATTTAAGCGGTAAGTTTGAAGGCACCATCACGCCTTCTATTTACTGCCGTTTTCTAACTGGCATGACCATGCCTTTATTTAGTCGTTTGAAAATAAGACAAGTGAAAGGATTTGGCAGCTTTGAAAACTGCCGATATGCAGATGTTCTAAAACAAGTGAACGCAATTTTGTACAGGTGACTTATTGGTATTGACTGTTGTCTTCTCGATACGAGCCGGTATTAAATTGAGCCAATCCCTTTTACTAAAAGAGGTCAGATTGTGCTAACTATCTGGCCCAATATCCGCCAGTTGTATGAACTATGTTTATTACGCTTTAGCGAATTGTTTTATCAATTTAACGGCGATTCACGCCATACTATCAATCTGCTTTAGTATACTACCAAACGCGCGGCTACCAACACTTTGAATCTGTTTATCAAAGTACAGGCTTCCCAAAAGAAAAATAGTGATATGGCCTCTCGAGCGCCACGTCACGTGGGTTTTTCCACCTTCATCTTTAAGGGTTATTTCGCCCAATTGGTGATCATAGGGTAATGGCTTAGACTTAACCACTTTATAGCCCAATTTATGAGGAGGCTCGTAGGTCACTATCTCTTCGTGAAGATTCGAGCCCCCTGAAATAATCTCGCGTACTGCACCTAGCCCATTTGATTCATCACTACCCTTTACCAGTAAATTCGACTGCTCAATAGCTTTAAACTGCGCATAATTAGCGTGATCACTTAATATTGCAAATACCTTTTCAATAGGTTGATTAATGGTTCGCTCTACATGTATTGAAAACACGCTTTGTTCCTTTTTATATATTTTTATTAGCAATATTTTTCGATAATAGCTTAAACACTATAAAACTTTTACTTAATAAAACTTATCGTTAATCGGCAAAGCTGTGAATATAGCAAAAGCCTTAATTCTAATTTATAGTGGCAAAATAATAGTGTCGTAGACGGTTTGGGATGTAATGGACACCACTAAAAAAGGATCGCTAGTTGTGGTCGGCACAGGTATTAGCGTTGCTGGGCAAATGACCATTGCCGCTAGAAGCCACATTGAAAATGCCGACATCGTGTTTATGGGGATCATGAACAAAATTGGCGAACACGTGGTGACCACTCTTAATCCCAATAGCGTCTCGCTAGATGACCTTTACGAAGAAGGTAAGTCCCGCGCGTTAACCTATTCTCAAATGGCCGATAGAATTGTAGAGTCGGTGGTAGCAGGCAATAAAGTATGCGTTGCTTTTTATGGCCATCCCGGAGTTTTTGTTACTCCCTCTCATGAAGCCATCCACCGCGTTCAAGAGATGGGCCTAGAAGCCAAAATGCTGCCTGGGGTTTCGGCGGAAGACTGCTTAATTGCCGATTTAGGCATAGATCCCTCGCGCTTTGGTTGCCAGTCATACGAAGCAACTCAGTTTTTGTTTCGCGACTACCGTATTGACCCATACATGACACAAATTATCTGGCAAATTGGGCTAACTGGGGAAGCAACATTGAGTGTGTTAGACGCTAATCAAAGCCAGCCTGGGCTTGCCATGCTGGCAGACATTTTAGCAGAGCATTATCCTACGGACCATGAACTCATTATTTATGAAGCCGCGACACTGCCTCTTTGCGAACCAAAAATAGAAAGCGTGCGACTTTGCGAACTTGAGTTCGCCAAACCCACATTGGTGTCGACCCTCGTCGTTCCCTCGATAGGTATGCCAGCATATCGACAAGACCGATTAGCAAAGCTAGGGCTGACCGAACAGCAAGTTATTAAGTATAGAAACCCAACCGTTAATTAAAAAGGATAAAAAAATGGCAAAATCTATTCAAGATTTCTTGATTGAGTTGGATACCAACAGCAAGCTTATGGAAGCCTATAAAAGCGCCCCAGTTGCAACCGCTAAAAAATACGGGTTATCTGCCGAAGAAGTAAAAATAATTGCAGATCAAAACTGGGACGAGCTATCTAGGCGCTTTGACGATACCAGTAAAACCATTCGCGTTATTAGCTACTAACCAATAGTAAGCAAATTATGAAGCGCCTTGTCTTGTGTGTTATTAGTGTCGTTGTATTAATGGCGCTACCCGCTCGCGCTTTTGCTGCACCGCAAGACAACACTTCATCACCCATAGTTCAATTAGACGGGCTTAAAACACGCATTCAAGAAAACGATTCGTCTGTTCAAAGCGCTTTCACGGAATTACACGCATTTTTTGCTGCACACCCTAATGATTATGAACACGCACGCTTTTTGAACATAAAATCCTACTTTTATATTTTAAAACAAGATTATGTATTGGCGTACGAGGCGTTACTCGAAGCCCGTAAATACGCTACCTCTGCAAAAAATGTACTGAGCCTTGCTGAATCACATCGCTTAGAGGGGTTAATTCTCGATTTATCTGGCGAACATGCCAGCGCGCTAGAATCCATGCACCAAGCGCTAGATCTTTTCAATAAAGCTGAAAGTGACAACGTTCTTTTGGTTTATAGCGCCATGGGTAACGTATATATGTCGCTTAAAGACTATGAGTTAATGCTAACTTTTGCACATCAATATTTGTCTGCCGCACAACGCTTTAATAGTAAGGAAGGCGAAGGTACCGCTTATTTCTTTCAAGGATATGCCCAGCGAGCACTTGGTCAGTATCAGGACGCAAAAGTAAGCCTGCTATTAGCTGAAAGTCAGCTTCGCGAAGCAAATTACCCTTTTATTGGCATTGTGCACAGCGCTATGGCAGAGCTTTATATTGCGCAAGGTAATTTTAGTGAAGCGCTGAAGAAATTAAACCAGGCTTCGGAAGCTGACCGGCAAGTTGGTTTTAAGTACAACGAAGGGTCACATCTTCTTCATTTAGTAGACATCTATAAACAACAAGGCGAACTGGAACTTGCAATTGCTGAACTAGAAGCTGGGCTGGAAAAAGAAGTCATAAAAAATGACAAAGTGTTGATCTTAGATGTTCTCAATCAACTTGTCTCACTTCACGAAACAAACGGAAACTTGGAAACTGCACTTAACTATTCGAAGCAATATAAGCAGGCATTTAAACAGAGCTTTAATGAACAGCAATCAAGGCTAGTGGCCCTGCACCGCGTACGTTTAGCCATTTCAGAAAAAGAAGAAACAATAAAGCTACTAGAAAAAGACAATCAGTTAAAAGAACAGCGTAACCTTATCCAAAAGAAAAAGAATACCCAGCAACTTTATTTTATAGGTTTTGTCATCCTTTCATTGGGCTTGATGGCTGGGTTATGGCTTCGAACCTGGCAACAGAGAAAGTCGCTTGATATCTTAACGCAAGATTTGCGCAAAGCCACTAAAGCAAAGTCCGATTTTCTAGCCCGTATGAGCCATGAAATTCGTACGCCGCTAAACGCCATCATCGGCCTCACAAAGCTTTCTCAACGGACCGCTGAAGACAAAGAGCAGCAAACAAATTTGATACAGATTGAAGGCGCATCTCAAACGCTGCTAAGTATTATTAATGACATACTCGACTTCTCTAAAATCGAGGCTGGCAAGCTAGATATTGAGACAACGCAATTTAATCTAGATGCGCTCGTTAATCAAACCATCAGGCTGCACCTTGCCCGTGCACAAGAAAAACATATTGAGCTAATTCAACATATCTCCCGAGATGTGCCGCTGAACTTAATTGGCGATCCGCTGCGCGTACAGCAAATACTGAATAACCTGCTCAGCAACGCCCTTAAGTTCACCGAAGATGGGCTTATCTCTGTAAGCGTTAGATGCAAACACGCCGCTGACGATATTCAGCTTGAATTTGAAGTGAAAGACTCAGGTGTAGGCCTGACTGCTGCACGTCAAGCACAACTGTTTCAGCCATTTAATCAGGGTGATGAGTCGATCTCACGACGCTACGGTGGTACAGGTTTAGGGTTAGCAATTTGTAAGCAGCTTACCGCATTAATGGGTGGTGAAATTTGGGTAGAAAGCCAGTTGGGGAAAGGTTCTGTTTTCCACTTTACGGTAAAAGTAAAACACGACACTTCGCAGCAAATTGTTTCACCATCTAACCAGCTTTCTGCGCTAAAAGTACTTGTCGCCGACGACATTGAAGCATCTAGGAACGCTATTTTAGAAGCCCTGTCTATGGCTAATATTCAAGCCGATATTGCCACAGGCGGAAAAGACGCTATTGCTAAAATGCGTGCAGCTATAGCGGCATCATCTCCTTATGACTTGCTTATTTTAGACTGGAACATGCCTGATATTGATGGCCTTGAAGTGGCCGCCATAATGACTCAAGAGTTTTCAATTAAGCAGCCAAAAGTAGTTATGCTTTACGCATTTGAGTCGCCACGAATGCGCGAACAGGCCATTCAGCTTGGCATACGTAGTTTCATCAAGAAACCATTTAGTACCAGTGAGTTGGTAGATACACTGCAGGAATTATGTCTTAACGTAAAAGCCAAAACACTACTCAAAGACATACCAAGCGTGCCCAATTTAAAAGGCACACGCATTCTTTTTGCAGAAGATAATGCACTCAATCAAAAAGTAACACTTGGACTTTTAAACGACACTCAAGCCACTATTGAAGTTGCTAACAATGGTTTAGAAGCTATAAACAAACTGCGTGAAGACAGCGCGTTTGACGTAGTCCTGATGGATATTCAAATGCCAGTAATGGATGGATTAACCGCAGCTAAGCGCATTCGACAAGAGCTACAGTTAACCTTACCCATCATTGCTACCACCGCCCATGCCATGCAGCAAGACATAGATAAAAGCTTAGCTGCGGGTATGGATGGCCATATTAATAAACCTGTCGACCCAAACCGCTTTTTTGATGTACTCGTTGAGGTTTTAGATAAAAGAGGGTCTTCGGCCACTTTAGAAGTAACCAATGAAACAACGGTAACAAGTTCATCACTTACATTTATCGACAAACCTAAAGCACTTCAAACATTGCTTGGCGATGAGGCGCTTTATACAAACCTAGTTAACGACTTTATCGCTTTAGAAGATGAATTCAACGCGCTACACAAGGCTATTGATACCCAAGACTATCCATCCATCGCGCGCATAGCACATATTTTCACAACGGCGCTTCGATATATTGGTGCGTTTACACTAGCAGAATTAGCGAGCTCGATTGAGTTAAGCGTAAAGCGTGGTGAGCAAGCAAATGAGAAAGATTTCAGTGCGAAATTAGACCTTTTTTATGAGTCGCTTAAAAAAATGAGAGTACAGCTTAACGCAACACAATAGCGCATTCCAACTTCATACTCTTTACAACCCCTCAATTAACAAGTGCTTCATAACACGCGCCATACGTCTGATTATAGGAGACTTTTGGGCTAACTTTAACCTTCAACATTTTAGGATTTAATGTATTATTGTTTAGCTTTTTTTAACAATTAAGCGCTTTTAACCGCTCTCTTTACAAGAATGCCCAATAAAGAGAGTTTTTCAAATGGGCAAGGAAAAAAAATGAATAAAATAAAAACTATACTACTGCTTGGTGTTTCACTTTTAGCCACTGGCTGCGCAAACAAAGTACATACCTATGCCACCTCTACTGAAAACACAATTGCTTTAAGAGCCTTGTCGAAGCAAGACGTTCAAGCCAATATTGGTGAGTTTACCGACTCAGGTAAAAACGAGTCGAAGGTAATGTGCCGCCTGTCTTCTCCAGTGGGAACGCCAGAAGGTAGAACTTTTGCAACGTACATTAGAGATGCAATTTTAGCTGAAATGGTTGTAGCAGACCTATATGAAGACCAATCTTCAACAGTTTTAACCGCTAACCTAAACGATATTTATGGCAGCACCGTAATCGGTAATGCATTTTGGGAATTCGACTTATCTTTAGCTTCAAGCAACGGTAAAAACCTAAACATTAAATCACGTTATGATTACGAGTCGAGCTATCTAGCGACGTCAGCCTGCTCTGAAATGCAGCGTTCTTTTGTACCTGCGGTACAGAAGCTAAATACTGAGATTTTTTCTCACCCAGATTTTCCGGCTTTACTTAAATAAAGCTTGAGCTAGAAGATGCTTTTTCACTCAAAAGCATCTTCTATTTTCTTTATACAAATCACCACTCGCACGTAAAAATCAATCTCTAACCTACTTTTAAGTCTAATTAAGTGAGCAGTGCTTGCTATTCACTAGACTCTTGCGACGCATACTCATTTTTCATAAGCCATGCATATGCTGTAGTAAACGCGGCCTCTTGGAACTGTTTCAAACCAGTTTCAGAGAACGAAACCGCTAACGGGTTTCTGCGAAGCGATTCTTTAATATCTGTTGGACTAAATACAATAACTTCTAACCCATCAATTAACTCGATAGCGGCCTCTAGCTTGAAGCCAATAGCACTGCCTGCGAACTTGCCTTTGCTTTGGCGCTGACGAATTATTACAGCATCAATTTTGTAGTCTTCGACAAGCTTTGCAAAAGTGCTTTGAAAGCTTTTTAAGCCTTTTGCACTGGTATCTGCAAGGGTTAAGCGACGCGTTCTACAGTCTGGTAAATGAAACAAACCATCAGCAAGCGACACCAAACTAACAATCGCCTCATTACCTTTTAAATCTACACCACAGACTTTCATATTAATTCCTAATTACGTTTGACCATTATTATAACGTGATTCGGTGCAGATATTTATCAAAGCGTGTTTTTCTTTTCCTATTTGAATGCACTCATTAAGCGCTTCACTAAACGCACAGGTAAAGCTAGCGCTACTTCGCTGAAACTAGTTTAATTAAGCGCGCGCCTTCCTTATCTTCAAGTACATAGATATTACCCCTGCTGTCTTGCTCGACTTCACGCACTCGCTTGCCCCACTCGTAGCGTTCCGCTTCTTCAACCTTCCAGTTACCCTCGTCGTCTTTATCAAAGGCAACGCGAACCAATGCCTTTGAAGACAAGCCACCAATAAATCCATTACCTTTCCAGTCGCTGAACTTATCGCCTCTGTAAATGATAAAACCGGCAGGGCTTATGGCAGGCACCCACGCTAGCTCAGGCGATTTAAAAATAGGAATGTCTTCATGATTTGGAATTTTAACACCTGAATAATGGTCGCCCTGCGACACCGTTGGGTAACCATAATTGCGACCACGCTCAATCAAGTTGAGTTCGTCGCCATGGCGCGGCCCCATTTCATGTGCCCATAAATTCCCTTTCTCATCAAAATCGATACCTAGCGGATTGCGGTGACCTAACGTCCAAATCTGTTCGGTTACGCTACCTTGGCCATAAAACGGATTATCTTTAGGTACGCTACCGTCGTCGTTTAAGCGCAGCACCTTACCTAAGTTCATCGCCATGTTTTGTGCTGGCGTGAATTTCTGGCGCTCACCCGAGGTAATAAATAAATGGCCATTAGGTGAAAACGCCATGCGATGAGAGTAATGCCCGTTCCCCGTCACTTTCGGCGACTGACGCCAAATTAGCTCTCTATCAGACAGCTTCGCACCATTTTCAGAAATGGTAAGCGTTGCGCGCTCTATTACCGCACCGCTAAACGCTTCGTCTTTTTCATCTCGTTCAATATACGAAATATAAATGATGTTATTCGACGCAAAGTCAGGGTGAATGATGACATCACCTAAACCGCCTTGCCCGCGTGCGGTAACGCTTGGCACATTGCCAACCTCAAAACGCTTTTGCTGGTTTTCATCAAGCAGCCATAATGTACCGGCTTTTTCCGTTACCAAACTATGTCCATCAGGCAAAAAAGCCATGGCCCACGGGTTATCGAAAGACGCCTGAGCATTACCCGTTACAGTAGTGCCCTTACTGCCCTTCATTTCAATTTGTTCAGATGAGTTCGACTGAGCAAAGGTAAAAAAAGAGGTGGCAAAAAGCGTAACCAATAGAGCGGCTTTCCCACTCTTGCTGGTTTTGTGCGTGTTTGTTATTTGCATTGCAGTTATAGCCTTGATAGCGAGTTTGCGTACTGCTAGTTACACGATGAAGCGCTTATTACACATCAACGGGTAGCGCAAAGGGTTTTAGTTAGCATTGGTTACGTAGATTTAATTAAACGGGTTTATATTGTTGCCTTCGTTTTACTATTCATTAGTAAACTAGTTGCGCGCATTTGTTCACTTGACCCTAAACTTTCTTTAATGCAGCCGCGCTTTACTAAAACGCCACCTATGTTATTTTCGACTGAGTTTTAGCAACGAATGTAAGGAGGTGATCATATGTCGAGAGTTAAGGTATTTGGACAGGCAGCTATGAGTGAGGGTCGTTCTAGCTAACCCCTTTAACGTAATTGCTCTAGAAGGCTGTCTATTCAGCCCAGCTCGGAAAGCCGCATCACGTTGCTGAATGCGGCTTTTTTACTGCCTTTACAGAAATAACTATAAAGGGCTAAATTTTTCTTTTGTCGCGCGTCAACGCGTGAAAACCTTTCTAATATTCATAAAAACATATAAAAAAAATGGTAAATTAGTCAGAACGTAGAAGTGGCGCTTTGAAAGACAATGCAGATTTAACGCTGTTGCCTTTCCTAATAAGAGTCACAAATTAAAAGTACGTTTAACGTGAGACGTTGTGACTAGCGTTGATGTTTCGCCAAGGAGTAAAAAGTTGTTCAGGGTTGGACTATTCATTCTAATAACATTAGTGAAGTTTGCTTATGCAAATTCGAGCGACAACAATGAGCAGAATAATCTTCTGTTCTTTCACGCTGACAATGCATTTCTTACGGAACGGGTAAATCTGCAAGGCAAACCCTATTCAACCTCTGTCGATACGGTACAAATGCTAGTTGATGAACTAAGGTATACAGATCCCGTGCTTCATGTTCCACTTGTGCGTTCCTTTGCCTATATGGAACATGGCGAAAACATTTGTGTACTTAATAAAATAAAAGCACCTGAACGAGAAAAAAATCACCTTTATTCACTACCGCTTAGCTTTTTCCAAACACAGCGTTTTTACCAACTGGCTTCACTGCCACCAATAGAAAAAGAATTTTTAGATGATAAAGGCCGAATACTGAGCATATCTCGCGTAATAGAAGCATTTCCAGACTCTTTTATTGTGTTACCAGAAGAATACTCATTCGGTGAAAGGATAGACGGCGATCTAAAGCAAGTTAATCGAGAGCAAATCCTTCGTATAGCAAATAATATTTATTACTCTCGCTTTATGGAGATGTTTGCAAAAGGGAAATCTGATTTTTCGCTTATTTTTCCAGCAACTTTATACAGAAGCTTTGCAGAGAACATGCCTATTAAAGTACGCAGTTACTCTATTGCAGATAATCCTGACTATGTATCAGGCCATGTTATTTGCCCCAATACAACTCAGGGCGCAAAACACATAGAGCGTATAAACGCGGCAATAAAACGCATCTATTTAACACCTGAGTTTATTAATGCTCATACCCGCTATTTGCCCGCTCAGGACAAACAAAACTTGCGAACTATCATCGAGCAATCTATTGAAAAGTTAATACTAGCCGATTAATAACTTGGTGATTTTTTGACAAGCAAGAGTGACTATGACAGCTTAGGTAAATTCAATTATAAAAATAGACTCGCGCCTGATAGCGAGAAAGGGAATTTCAAATGTATCAGAAGCTTGCCTGCGTTTTTATCAGTGCTTTACTTACTCTCAGTCTTAGCTTTCACGTAAATGCCAAAGTACGTGGCGAAGCCGTAGTTACAACAATAAAGTCAGAAGTTTTGAATGAGTCACGAGAACTACTTATTCACTTACCTAATAATTATTCCCGCTATAAAGACACCACTTACCCAGTTTTATATTTGCTAGATGGACAGCGTAATTTTGCGCATACCGTAGGCACGCTCGACCTTCTAAATCAGTCTGGAATGGCGCAAGAAATGATTGTTATCGGTATTGCCAACACCGAGCGCACGCGAGACTTCACACCTACCTATGATGAAAGCTACAACCAGTGGGGAATATCTGGTGGTGCCGACAACTTTTTAGACTTTCTAGAAAAAGAGCTAAAGCCCTACGTAAAGGCAAACTATCGCACCAATAACTACGCGATTATTTCTGGGCATTCATTAAGCGCCCTTTTTACCTTATACGCACTGCAAGAGCGGCCTGAACTGTTTCAAGCTTTCTTCGCATTTAGCCCAAGTTTATGGTGGCACGACGAAGTGATATTTCCAGAGGCAAAAGCGTTCTTTGCGTCAGATAGCGACCTTAACAAATACCTTTATGTCAATATGGGTAACGAAGGTGGAAACATGCTAAGCGCATACCAACGTTACGTTGAACTACTAAATAGCAGCGAACGAAAAGGGTTTAACTTTGACACGGAGCTAGACACATCTGAAAGCCACAATACGACTGCTCTTGCAGGTATGAGCTTGGCGCTTCAAAAGCAGCTAAATTCGTTACGCCCAACAGGTGCGATAATACAAGAAGGTATTCCTGCGGTAGAGCAATACTATAAAGACCTTTCTGCAAAATACGCTTTTGAAGCAAAGCCAGAATATAAAGCCGTAAACCACGCGGGTTATGCGGCGCTAAACAACCAAGAGTTTGACTCTGCCATTGCAATTTTTAAGAAAAATTTAGCTCGCTTCCCCAATAAATCTGATGCTTACGACAGTCTGGCAGACGGTTATGAAGCTAACGGCGATTTAGCCATGGCACTTGAAATGCGAGAGAAAGCGCTAGCAATGAGCTATGAAGAAAATGTTGAAAATGGTGCTTTTAAAACGCGGTTGGCTAACTTGCGAAAGAAGATTGCAGAAGGTACAGGCGACTAGCTATCAAGTGCCTGAACTAGAAAATCGTCAGCATTGACCGAATAATAGTAGAAACGTACTCTGGTACGTTCACTCGTAATGGAATACACATAATGAAAACAAACAAGATCTTCGCCTCTTTAACACTTTCGCTTTGTTTAGCTTCGTTATTGGGCTGTACAGAGCCTGCAACCTTGCCCGCCTCCCCTTCTGCTGCCGCAGAATCAAAAGAAGCCAACCTTTTAAAAACAGGGCTTACTGAACGCATTCGAATTGAAGGGCAAGAGGTTGATTACCAATCTTTGGAGCAAAGACAAGCGCATTATGATGTGCCTGGGGTATCTGTCGCGTTTATGAGAAATGGCCAACTAGCTTGGACCATGCAAAGCGGCGTTAAAGATTTAGCCACTGAATTGGCTGTTGATGAAAACACGGTGTTTCAAGCAGGCAGTATTTCAAAACCCGCATTTGCGGCAGTATTGATGAAGTACCGCGAAGATAACCCACTAGATTTAGATGCAGATGTTAATACCTTACTCACCAGCTGGCAGTTGCCTGAACATGAATGGACAGGGCAAGACGCTGTTTCTTTACGCAGATTATTAAGCCACACGGCAGGCACCACAGTACATGGCTTTCCTGGTTACGCAGCGGGCGAACCAGTACCTACTTTACAGCAGGTGCTAGAAGGTGTATTTCCCGCCAATACCGATGCCGTTGTTGTTGATATTCAACCTGGCACGCAAATGCGTTATTCCGGTGGCGGCACTACGCTTGCTCAGCTTACCTTGCAAGACGTAGCTAACGAGCCCCTGCCAACTATGTCACAACGGCTTTTGTTTAAACCTTTAGGCATGACACGTTCTGGCTTCGAACAACCCATATCTACCAACTTATCAAATAATATGGCTACGCCGTATGACGGAGACGGTGCGCCAATTAAGGGTGGCGCGCATACTTACGCTACGCTTGCAGCAGCTGGCATGTGGAGCACGCCATCAGACATGTTGAAACTGGCAAGCGGCGTGCGCAGCGCATATTTAGGGCAGAAAACCGACTGGATATCGCAAGCCACCGCGCAAGAAATGTTAACCAACAATACGCCGAGTATTGAGCCACCCAATGTAGGAATAGGCTTCTTCATCAATATGGATGACAATGGGGAGATTCTAGGCTTTGGCCACGGCGGCGAAGATGCTGGGTTTATGTCGCAGCTATATATTGAACTAGATACGGGCAACGGCTACGCCATTATGACGAACGGCAACAACGGTAGGCAGTTAATAACTGAACTAGAAATACGGCTAAAAGAAGCGTTAAAAGTAGGCTACTCGGAAGCTGAAGTTAGGAAGTTAGTACCCATAAGTCAAAAGGAACTGAGTAAATACATTGGAACCTACGTGGTAACTAACCCTGTTAGTGTTGATGTGGTGCTAGAAAAAACAGCCCATGGATTTGTGCTTAATGCCTTACCTTATGTTGAAAATGAAGAGTATTTTCATGAGGGCGAAGGGCTATTTTTTGCGAAAAATGGCAGTAGTATTCGTTTTGAGATGGATGAAGAAAATGGGTTGGTCAAGGCGCTTGTGATGGATGGAGGGATTCGGGGTGTAAGAAAAGAATAGATTATCGGGAGTGAACCGATATATGACCCAAGTCTTTTTGTGCCAGTCAACGTCGTTGACGTATTTGGAGTCAGACGGCCGCTACGTAAGTGAAGCAGCCGATCACTTTGCGAAGTTTGACCACCTCGATTTTAAAGCGTTTACGGCACATAAGTACCTCTCTCTCAGTTAGTTTATCTAACTAAGAGGTATCTAGGAAACTAATGGCGATTGAAGAAGATACTTTTTTAAGCTTGACTGATAAAAATTACATGGCTAAATTTTAACCAGCAACAAATATCAAGCCCGAATTCAGACAATAAGTGCACCACTCATGGTTGAACGGTGAGGAGAGATCAACTGCCTGTTTGTGTACTCTGTAGTCGCCAAACAAACATGAGTAGTTACCATGAGTTACAAGCAGTTGATCGAGGGACAACGATACCAGATTGAGGCCTACTTACGCGAGTGTTTCAGTTACCGGGAGATCGGAAAACGTCTGAGCTTGAGTCACAGCACAATCAGCCGAGAAGTAAATCGCAATAGAATTCGGGATAACCACTATTTGCCGGAAGTCGCTCAGGCAAAGACACTGTAGCGCTGCTGCCAGGCCGCAAAGTTCAGGATATCTGAACTGACGATTACCTTTGTTGAGTTCGGGCTAAACGAGAAATGAAGCCCCGAGCAAATTGCAGGTGTAGGTAAAATCATCGGTCATCACGTCAGTCACGAATTGATTTATCGCTACGTCGAACGTGAAAAATTATGTGGCGGCAGGTTGTACAAACAGCTTCGCCAGAGTCACCGAAGGTATCGAAAAGGTAACCTCGCGAAACGTGTGATAATCCCGAATCGCGTGGGCATTGAGCATCATCCCGCTATCGTGAACAAGAAAAAACGGTTCGGTGACTGGGAAGCTGACACGGTTCTGGGCAAGCAAGGAACAAGCGTGATTGTTAGTTTAGTCGAGCGCAAAAGTAAGTTGTACCTGATACGCAAAGTGCCAGGGAAAAGCGCAGCAGACGTGGCCCAAGCGATGGTAGGCATGCTGTGGAGACATCGAGGTCATGTCCAAACAATCAAAGCGGTCAACGGCAGCGAATTCTGTGACCACGAGTTGGTCGCTGAGAAGCTCAAAACCGATATCTACTTCGCGAATCCGTATTCATCCTGGGATTGCGGACTGAATGAAAACTTCAACAGTTTGCTGCGCCAGTACATACGGAAAGGCACCGATCTACGGACGGTAACAGATAAACAAATTGGTGAGATTGAACGGGCATTAAATGCCAGACCGAGGAAGTGTCTCGGCTTCAGGCAACCTGTTGCGGTATTCAACGAATTACGCAAGTCTGCCTAAATTAGCGAGTGGTGCACTTCGGAGTTGAATTCGCGGCTAATGCCGCTGAGCTGTATATACATGAGGCTTTTATTTCCGAAAGTTGTGGATCGCGATCTGAGCTTCCATTGTATTGGCTGCTGGCTAAGGCAAAAATGACATTAACGAAGTCTTAGCGAGTAAGGCTTCTAACAAGCAAAGGCAGCGGATGCTACGCACCGCTGCTTCGGGCGTTAGAACTTGTACCAACTCTTAAATCTATCAGAAGGATTATGAACTATGAAATTCGGAAAAATTGTGTTGATTTTAGCATTTCTTATTTGCCAGAACTCTTGGTCAGAGGAAACTAAAGCGAGGGCATATCTAGTTGATGGAGTAAATGGAACAAGATCTGGTCCTATCAGAATGGTTAATGAGAAAGATAAATTAGAAAAGGATAGGAAATATCTCGTTGAGCACGCTCAATCAAATGAAAGAAACTCCGGAATTGCAAGCCCAGGAGATCAGTTTTGGACGGATCTACCGGCAGATAGCATTTTCAAAATGCGCAAGGAGCAATAAATCATGGCTCACAAAATACTACTTGCCCTCGCATTTATAGTCTTTTCTATTGAAGTTGCTGCTGAGCAGGTGGCGACTTGCAATATTGCAAATGGCTCTTATCGAGATCAAATCTATTTCTTCAGTAACATGCAATACAGCTCTGCGACTAACTCAAACCATCGATTTGCGAGGAGGGACCCATCTGGTCGAGCATTTGTTCAGTTATCTTCGTTCAACCCACAGAGGATGTATTTCATAGGATGGAACTCTGCAGTCATCGAGGTCGCTCCTTTTGGTTGGCGTCAGATAGGCATATGTAATTTTTTTAACGGTATTCCTATGCAGAACCCATATGCACGAGCCTTTAACCCTCTTCAACTCGGCAATGGTCACGTGAGGGGCATGCCTAGTAGGAGAATTCCTGTCCAATATTCCAACAGGGCTAATTCATTTTCAGCACCATTGTATACGAGCGAGCGAGCAGCTAAAAATTGTGCTAATACCTCTTATTATAGTAATGGCTCTATTGACCGCGCCAAGTTCGGTGATTGTATGGTCAAAGAAATGTTGGGGGAGAAAGAAACAGCTCTATACAACTGTGCCAAGACGTCTAATGATGACAGCACTAAGTTAGCACTCTGTTCTCTTTCAGTTCTTGGGGGGCAGAATGAAAAAGCTGCGGTAGCGCAAATTAGCAACTGTTATGCGACTCACCAAGACAACTACGATATGTACCCTCTCTGTATGGCTCAACAAAACATGAACGACGATGCTGCAATATTGCTATCGTGTGTAGAAAAGCAGACACAGCAGGGAGATGTAACTTTCTATGGCACCGCAGCTTGTTATGGAGGTAATGTGATTGATTTAACTCCTGAACAGCAGATCGCTTTAGAGTGTGCGGCAGGCACAGGTGGGGAGCCTTATTCATTTGCTTCGTGCGCAGGTGGCCGGCTTACTGCTCGTGAATTAGGGAAGTGTTTTTCTCATGGAATAGGTGGCCGGGGTTGTTTCGGTCCCAATAATGATATTGTAAAAGCTCTAAGAAGCGTAGGAATTGATATTTCAAAAGAGTTTGGTCCGAACAACGACATCGTTAGGACCTGGAATAACGCAGTAAATGATATTCAAAATGGCCCGGGAGAAAATAATGAGATAACTAAGGCTTTTAGAAATGTGGCAAATGACATAAAAAATGGTCCTGGGAAAAATAATGATATCGTCAAAGTGGTTGAAAGTGTTGTTCCAGGATTTAAGTGGTAACTAAAGCGAAAAATAGTTCTAATAAGTCAAACCATTCGGACGCAGCAAAGCTGCGCCGGTGTTTGAGGCGTTGAATGTCCGCTTCTTG